>JANLYB010000280.1:0-14071 GCA_031365425.1 Hyphomicrobiaceae bacterium | reverse complement strand
CGCCGGTGTTGACGAACTGCTCGTAGAGCTTGGATGCTTGCTGGCCGAGCGGCGTCTGCGCGCCCGACGACCGCGCGCAGTCCTGCGACAGACGCAGATCCTTGGACATGAGTTCGGCGGCAAACCCCGGCTTGTAGTTGCGGTTGGCGGCCGAGGTCGGTACCGGTCCCGGCACCGGGCAATGCGTCGTCATGGCGTAGCATTGACCCGACGCGGTCGAGGCGACATCGAACAGTGCTTGATGGGAGAGGCCGAGCTTTTCGGCAAGCGCGAACGCCTCGCTGACGGCGATCATGCTGATGCCGAGGATCATATTGTTGCAGATCTTCGCAGCCTCGCCGGCCCCCGCCTCTCCGCAATGGACAATCTTCCGTCCCATCACGGCCAGCAGCGGACGGCCGGCTTCGAAGGCTGCCTGTGAGCCTCCTGCCATGAACGTAAGGGTTCCCGCCGTCGCGCCCTCAGTGCCGCCAGACACTGGGCAGTCGAGGGACAAGATGCCGGCGTCCTGGGCGATGGCGTGCGCCCGGCGCGAGCTTTCCACGTCAATGGTCGAGCTGTCGATGATGAGCGCGCCGGGTTTGAGGTGAGGGATCGCCCGCTGCCAGACGTCGACGACCGTCGCGCCCGCGTTGAGCATGGTCACTACGACGTCGGCGCCTGTCACTGTCTCTGTGATGCTTGGTGCGATTTTGACGCCGAGGGCTGTGGCGGCACCGCAGCGCTCCTTGGCAATGTCGAAGCCGCTGACTTCATGTCCCGCCTTGACGGCGTTCGCCGCCATCGGACAGCCCATGTTGCCAAGACCTATGAAACCTATCTTTGCCATGCCCAGCTCCTCAGGTCGTTTTTGCATGTGGCGTGTGCGTCCGCTAGGCATCCCGAACGAGACAGCAGCACGAGTGAATGGCCGATCGATCGGAGAGGCTCGCAGTCCAACGCTGGGCTCCAAAGGGCCCATGGGGTGTCCTTGGCGGAAGACCGGTTCACACGGCCTTCCGGGCTATTGGGGTTGCGTCGCCGTCCCCGGACTCGATCTTTCTGCCTCTTGAACCAAGGCTATATACTGCCCCTTACTAAGCAGATACTGTCTAAAAACATTCACCCGTTGTGCAAAAATGAGCATGGTCAATCCGCCGAACTGGGAACACTTGCGAGCGCTCTTGAGCGTCGCGCGAAGCGGCACATTGTCGGCTGCTGCAATCAGTCTGGGCGTCAAACACTCGACGATAGGTCGCCACATCACGGCGCTCGAGGAGGCGACAAAAGCCAAGCTCGTCAACCGCACGCCATCGGGATTGACGTTGACGGCGGCGGGCGAGCGTCTGCTCGAAGCGGCGGAAGCCATCGAGAACCAGATCCATCTCGCGCAGGAAGATATCGGCGGTGACGATCTCTCGGCGGGGGGATCGGTCCGCATCGGCGCACCCGATGGCGTTGGCGCCTTCTTCCTCGCGCCCCGCCTTTCGGCCCTGACGGAACGCTATCCCAATCTTACGGTGCAACTCGTCGCCGTGCCGCGCGCCTTCAACCTGACGAAGCGCGAAGCCGATGTCGCCATCGTGCTCGCAGTCCCCACCCAGGGATGCTTGGTCACGCGCAAGCTCACCGACTACAAGCTCGGTCTATATGCGAGCCCCTCGTATCTCACGTCCGCGCTCGCGATCCGCACCACCGCAGACCTGCGCGGCCACAGGTTCATCAACTATATCGACGACCTGATCTTTACTGCAGAATTGGACTATCTGGACGAAGCCGCGCGCGGGGCCAAGGCGCTGTTTCAAAGCTCAAACATCATCGCGCAGATGAATGCCGCGCGCGCCGGGGCCGGCCTCGTCGTGCTGCCACACTTCCTGGCCGCGCAGTTCACAGACTTGACCCCGGTTCTCAGACACGCCGTCCAGATGCAGCGCACATGGTGGCTCATCGTCCACGAAACGCAACGCGACATCGCCCGCGTCCGGATTGTGATGGACTATCTAGCGGAGCAATTTCAGCAGAGCAAAAAATATTTTAGTTCAATAGATTGATCGACGCAGCTGGTTGTGTGCGCGTATCGCATGAAATGTGAGCGGACGCCGACGCACTTACTAGCACGACGACCTGATGAAGTGACCATCATGGCCGTTGGCCGTTCCTCATAACCCCAGAACAAGCCGACAATCTATCCGATTTTGGTGGCTCTTAGGCTTTGACGTCTTGATGCTTCGACGGTTGCCCGCATGATCGTTGGTGTCGTCGCACCATGCCTTCCATGCGGACCAGATTTCGATTTTGCGGGTCGTGACGTCGGGCGTCAGCTCGCAGCGCTGGCGCAAGAAAGTACTTACTGGAGTTGACATATCTTCGAGTTCTTCGATTGCCTGCAGAGAGCTACCGGGCAGTTCAAAGTGTCCCCGCTCTTGCAGTCGACGCCACCCTTCAATGGCCCAGTTCAGGATTGAAGGTAGTTCGCACAACAGTCGGTCACTGAGGCCAAGATCCTCGTGTCCGAAGAAGCTGTGCTCCATGACTAGAGGCACAAAGCGAGTTGCGAGCACGGCGCTACCATCCGGCAACTTGGGTATCTCGTTCGACATAATGAAGAAGCGAACGGGTAACCGGCCGGTCCAGTGGCTCTTGAACTTGCGATCAACGGTGACGCCATCTTCGCCACTGATCCTGAGTAGATTCTCAGCCACCGCCGCCATGTCGGTTTTGTAGCCGATCCCTGCGCATAGCGAAGCATTCGCGAACCGGCGACGGGTCATCATCATCGTGCGTTCTCCCAGGGTTGTTTATTTGGCGCCGCTTTTTGCGTTTTGGTCGCTGACGTAGTACGAAATTCGACGAGGTTTCCGTTGATCGGGCCCATCGCGCCGGTGCGGCGGCTCGGCAGCTGCGCGGTTGCGATGTTGTTGCCGTCCGCGTCGACGACGTCGCGCCGAGCGGCTACGCGATGGATCGAGCACCATCCGGCAGAAGAAGATAGGGAGGCCGGTTCGGTTCGAGTTGACAGACCAGACCCGGATGTCGATTGACTACTATCTGAGGATCACACCGGGGTGTGATTACCCAGCGTTTCGGAACGTTTGTGCTCTGTTCGGCGTAGTGTGACCCATCAATCCAACACGAGGCCATCATCTCCATGCAAGTGTCTGCCGGATGCACCCTGCGTTATGCGCTCGAAAAAGAAACCGGCTTCGTATTCCAGATCGAGGCTGCCAAGGCTGACGGGCAAACGGTTCTAAGTGAGTTGCTGTCTTTGCCCGCCAGCGCCGGGACCGCCGTCTATGCTGCCTACGAAGATCCTGTGACACGGACGCGGGTGATCCGCGCCATGCTGGGACCGGGCCAGGTTGAGGTCGTCTACAAAGCAACCATCGAACTTGATACTACGAGTGTCGATCCGGCCTGCGTCAACGAATTCCAGTTCACCGCGCTTCCGATGGAATACCTGACGTACCTCGCGCCAAGCCGCTACTGCCCCTCGGATGTCTTCGCAGAATTCGCCTTTCAGACATTCGGGGCAATGCCGCAAGGCCATAACCGGGTAGCCGGTGTCTGCAATTGGATTTTCGACAACCTCCAATACACAGGCGGAAGCACGGGGCCAAACTCTAACGCCGTCGATGTCTTTCATTCGAAGAAGGGCGTTTGCCGGGATTTCGCCCATCTCGGGATCACGCTTTGCCGCTCGTTGGGTATTCCGGCCCGATACGCGAGCGTCTATGCGGTCGCGCTCTACCCACAAGATTTCCATGCCATTTTCCAAGCGTATTTGAATGGGCCCAATGGCGGGGCCTGGTATTCGTTTGATCCTACGCGAATGAGTTCGGTTGACGAGATCGTTCGGATTGCCGCTGGCCGGGACGCGGCGGATGTTGCTTTTGCTTGGCCTCGGGGTGAAGCCAAATCAGAAGCTCCCGTCGTTTGGGCAACGGCGCCTGATCATGACACAACGCGAACAACGTTGGCTGTTTCAAGCTGATTCTACGTTTTCAAGTCAAATCGGTGCATGATGCTTCGTCACCTCGTTGTCCGCCACAGGACCGAATACCACTATAGCGAGCCAGTCACATTTGGCCGGCATCGTATGATGTTTCGTCCGCGCGATAGCCATTCGCTCCGGTTGTTGAACACAAAGCTGGTTATCGACCCCAAACCTTTGCAGATCCGCTGGGCATTCGATGCGTTCGGAAACTCAGTTGCATTTGCAGAATTCGGCGATATCAGATCGAGCGTTCTGACGTTTGAAAGCGAAATCAGCCTTCATCACTACGAGACGCCGCAACCCACGGCGCTTCTGCTGCCCATGGCCATGAAATTCCCCTTCCTGTACCCCGACCATGAACTTCCCGATCTTGCGCCGCTGGTCGTACTCAATCGGCCCGACCCCGAAAATCGATTGGCTGACTGGGCACGCCAGTTTGTAGCGGTTGGCAATGGTGCGACACTTGAGATTCTAACCGCCATGATGGGCGAGATCCGTAAATCGTTCCAATATCAATCCAGGCAAGCGTCAGGGACACACGACCCCGTTAAGACGCTCCAGCTCAAATCAGGAAGCTGTCGAGATTTTGCGCTGCTCATGATCGAAGCCCTGCGATCGCTTGGTTTTGCAGCGCGGTTTGTCAGTGGCTATATCTACAGCCCAAATCGCGATCACAATCGCGGCGGCGGTGCTACTCACGCCTGGGTGCAGGTTTATCTTCCAGGGTGTGGATGGATCGACATCGACCCCACGAACGGCATTTTCGGCAATCGTGATTAAATCACTGTTGCTGTCGCTCGGGATCACACTCTGGCGTCTCCGCTCTCAGGCAATTTCGTGGGCCACCCGTCAGCATACCTCTCGATGAGCGTCGATGTCTCAGTCACTCCAGTCGATCGGATCCACTATCGTGCCCATCTGGAAAGCTAAGCCAGCAAGGAGAGCCATCGCTTTGATGACGGGACCACTGCAATTCTCGAATGTCTGAAGTGGGTCACGAAGGTCGTCCAGCGAGTAGGCTCGCCACTCTCGCTGCACCCCCCAGAACCGACCGTGGCTGAGAACGTAAGCAGCGAGCACTGCGCCGGCAAGCCAGCCACGTCAGGCGCCGTCAGCCTTCTAGATGTAGCGCCTAAGCAGCGGAAGCGCATGTTTAAGGCAAGCGCGACCCTCGGCCATGGCTTCTTTGGCCCGGTGGAAATCCATAACGCGCACGCCAGGGAGCCGGGGCAAGAGCATAACATGGGCAGGCTCGCCAGCGAGCCGAGCTCGCGTGATCTGGTCCTGCATTATGTTGAGCGAGTTGGTGAGTACTTCGAAATAGCCTGGGGCTGATGATCCTTGAGGGAATAGGCGGGGCGCAATCTCGGCAACCTGCAAACGTATTGCCGGAGGCAATTGGTTCAACATTTTGTCCAAGAACTCCGCAGGGTCGAGGGCCGAAGAGTCTTTTTTGTACCCTCGTCCACATCCACGAGCCGCCGCCCAACCAGATCGCCATTGAGATTGACTGCAATGATCACATCGGCACCGAGCGCTCTGCAAACGGAGACCGGGACGGGATTGGTCACAGCGCCGTCGACTAGCCACTTGCCGTCGATTTCGACCGGGTTCAGGATGCCGGGCATCGAAATGGATGCGCGCACTGCCTTGAGTATTGGTCCCGATCGCAACCAAACCTCTCGTCCGTTAGACAAATCCGTAGCGACTGCGGCGAACGGCTTGGCGATTCCCTCGATGGTTCCTTGGGGCCCGACCCTGCTACGCTCAGCCAGCAGCAGCGAAATTTCTCGCCGCTCCAGTCGTTCACAGTTTTCCACAGAGACCAGGGGCTTGTGCCTCGCTGTTCGTTCCGTATTCACTTCGAGGTCTCAGGGTTGCTCTGCTCATTTAAGTGCTTGATCGAGATCTGCGATGAGATCGCCGGTTGCTTCAAGTCCAACTGATAGGCGAAGCAAATCACGGGGCACAGGTGAACCGGCACCTTCGATGCTCGCGCGATGTTCGATCAGGCTTTCGACGCCCCCAAGCGATGTCGCACGCTTCCAGATCTCGACCGTCGCAGCGGTCCGTATTGCGGCCGCCTCACCGCCCCGGACGCGGATGGAGAGCATGCCGCCAAACCCGCCCTGCATCTGCTTGGCAGCGATCGCGTGTCCAGTATGGGACGGCAGGCCCGGATAAAGAACTTCGGAGACGGCTGGATGCTGGGCGAGGGCTTCGGCAACGGCTTGCGCTGAAGTGGATTGCGCCCGCACGCGCAAATACAGGGTGCGCATGCCGCGCTGGAGCAGCCAGGCTTCGAAGGCACCCGGCACGCCGCCTACCTGCGATTGGATGGTCTTGATGCGCGCCCATAGCGCGTCCTGGCGCGCGGTTGTGAGCGTGCCCATGACTACATCAGAATGGCCATTGAGATATTTGGTCGCCGAATGCATGACGATGCCGGCCCCGAGCGCAAGCGGACGTGTCAACACGGGGGTCGCAACCGTGGAGTCGACGGCGAGCGCGGCGCCTGCCGCATGCGCGATCTCTGCCGCGGCTGCGATGTCCGTGATGGTCCACAGCGGATTGGCGGGCGTCTCGATCCACACCAGCTTGGTGCGCCCCGGACGCATGGCGGCGCGTAACTCGTCCAAATTGTCGGTGGCCACGAGTTCGACATCAAGGCCCCAACGGGTGGCAAAGCCTGTGAGCCAAGCGCGAAGCGCCCAGTACATGACACGGGGCACAACGACATGATCACCGGGCGCCAGGGCCTGAAACACCGCCGTTGCAGCTGCCATCCCCGACGCAAACAGCGCAGTCGCCGCCCCGCCTTCGAGCGCTGTCAGCGTGTCCGCCGCAGCGTCATAGGTTGGATTGTCGGTGCGCGAATACATGCGCCCTGTGGGGTAGCTCAAATCGCCTGCACGCTCGAACGTGGCAGACGGATGCACCGGCGGGATGATCGCGCCGGTGTCGCGGTCCACCCGCCCGAGCGCCTGGGCGGCGAGCGTTTCAGGGCTCTTGGCAACCTTCTCAGGCATGCGCATTGACAGAGACGCTCAAATCCGGCTTCACGGCCAGCGTCTGATAGACCACGCAATAGCGCTCGGTCAGTTTAATCAATTGATCGATCTTCTCCTGCGGCGCGCCGGTTTCGATTTCGAAGCGCAGACGAATGGCCTGGAAGCCGACCTTGGCCGTCTTGTCGACACCGAGCGTGCCGCGAAAATCGAGGTCGCCCTCTGCGAACACATTGGCGCTCTTCAACGGAACGTCGATGGCGGTTGCGACCGCTTTGAGCGACACGCCGGCGCAGGCAACGAGTGCTTCCAGCAGCATGTCGCCCGAGCAGAGTTCCATGCCCGTGCCGCCGGTCGCCGGGTGCAAGCCCGCTTCCGCGATGGCGCGGCCCGTATCGACCTTGCAGGTGATCGAGTTGTCGTCGATCGAGCCCTTGGCCTTCAGCGTGATGAGCGCTGCGCCCGCATCGGTCTTGTACTTGTCTTTGAGCGGCGCCTGCATGGCTCGGAGTTCGTCGGCGTCCATTTGGTATCGTCTCCTGCGGATGGGTTTAGATGCTGAAGTCTTCTACGCGCCGGGGGAGCGCACGTCGATGAAGCAGTGTCTTGTCGAGTTCGCGCAGCACATGGCGCTTGGCCGCTTCAAGGGTTGCGCTTGATTCCTTCTATTGCGTGGGTGCCGCTGTTCCTTCTCTGGCTCGGCATCTTCGAGGCCTCCAAGGTCGCGCTGATCGCGGTTGGCGTGTTTTTCCCGGTCTATCTCGGTCCCCGCGGCCAGGATCGACTCAGCCTGCGGCGCGCCGATCTTGGAGTGGGTCAACTCGGTGCGTTCGAGCTGCTTGGCGATAACCGGAGCCGGCAGCTTGGTCGCAGCAACCAGATAACCGTTCAACTCGGCAGGATTGGCCAATGCAAGAGCGCGCGCCTTTTCATAGGTGGCGAGCACGCGCTTGACGAGCGCCGGGTTTTCTTTGGCGAAGGCCTCGCGCACGTTGAGGATGCCCCACGTGTTGGCTTCCGGCTTGCGGAAGAACAACTTGGCGCCAGCTTCGACTTCGGCGGACGCCATCAGCGGATCGAGGCCTGCCCAGGCATCCACGTCGCCCTTAATCAGGACGGCATCGCGGTATGCTCAGGCCACCATTGCGCTCAATCCATCCTGCGCCGCTTTGGCCTGGAGACTACCGTGCGCCCCTCACTCGCGTTCTACAATACATGTGATGAAATCGACGCGATGGTCGCGCCGTTGCACCGGCTTAGGAAGGGCCTTAGCTCAAGCTTTTGTTCCAAGCCGAAGCCGGGTGCATCGGTGGGCGACACGGTTCCGCCGCTCAGCGCGCACGCAGCCGGATAGCCACCAAACGGCTGGAATACGCCTGGATAGGCTTCGCAGCCGCCCAGGCCAAGCCCCTTCGCAATGTGGAGATTAATCAGGTGACCGCCGTGCGGATGGGCAAAGCGCCGGTCAAATCCATGCGCCTCAAGCAGCGAAATCATGCGTGCGTATTCGGTCAGCCCATAACTTAAGCCCGCATCCATCTGAAAGATATCCTTTGACGGTCGCATGCCGCCGAAGGTGACGAGATTCTTGACGTCGGCGACGGAGAACAGATTTTCACCCGTAGCCACGGCGCCGGAATAGTCACGAGCCAAACCGGCATTGAGTGCGAAGTCGAGCGGATCGCCGGCTTCCTCGTACCATCGCAACCCCACCGGCGCGATGGCGCGGGCATAGTCCAGCGCTGTGGTGAGATCGAAACGGCCATTCGCATCGACGGCGAGATTGCAGCCAGCCCCGGCTATGCTGAGGGCATCCTCGATGCGGGCCATGTCCTCCCGCAGCGTCGCCCCGCCGATCTTCATTTTGAAGGCGCTGAACCCCAGATCCTGATAGGCCTTCAATTCGTCGCGTAACGTCACGGCTGCACCTTGCGGGTAGTAGTACCCTCCCGCGGCATAGACGGGCACGCCGCCACGCTCGACCGGGCGGTCGAAGTGGTTGGCGATCGTGACATAGGCCGGCTCATCATTCAGCTTGGCGTTGAGATCCCAAAAGGCGAGTTCGACCGCTCCGACTGCTCCTGCGCGGTCGCCATGACCGCCCGGCTTTTCATTGCGCATGGCCGTCGCGGCGATCTTCGCGGTATCAAAACGCGCGCCCCCGTCATCGATCAACGAACGCGGATCGGCGGCCAGCAGACGGGGGATGATCCTATCTCGCAGGATACCGCCCTGGGCAAACCGGCCTATCGAATTGAAGCCAAATCCAACGACCGGCTTGCCATTGCGCACGACATCGCATTCGACCGCGACCAATGAGACATCATGACCGGCAAAACTGACGACCGCGTTCGAAACATTGCCTTCCAGAGGCACCGATATTTCACGGATGGCTGTAATGCGCATGATCAGTTTTTTCCTTCAGCCGTCTCGATGCTATGCCCGCCGGGCTTTGGTCACTTTTTCATGGCCGAACCGGTTGCGTTATATATCGACTCCAGCAAATCCTTGCCGATGCGTCCCGCCATTTCGTCATGGACAGGCTTCAAAGCTGCGACCCAGGCCTTGTGTTGGACCTCCGTTGGCACAATGATTTTGGTTTTGCCCGATGCACGGATGGATTCAAGCGCCTTCTCGTTTTCGTTCTCCGCGATATCGTTTGCATATGCCGTCGCTTCTGCGATCGCCTTATCAAGGGCCGGACGCAATTCGGCGGGAATGCTTTCCCAGAACTGCTTGTTCACGATCAGCGCGTAACCCAGATAGCCGTGGTTGGTTACTGTCAAAAATTTTTGAACTTCATGGGTCTTGCCGGTGAGAATGTTGGATGCGGTATTCTCGGTTCCATCCACCACGCCAGTCTGCAATCCTTGATAGACTTCCGAATAGGCCATCACTTGCGGAGACGCACCGAGTGCGGTCATCTGCGCGCCGATAACCTTCGACGATGGAATACGCATCTTCTTCCCAAGCAGGTCTTCGGGCTTTTCTAGCGGCTGATTTGCAGTCAACTGCTTGAAGCCGTTGTCCCAGTAGCCAAGACCGATGATTCCTTTGGCCTCCAGTTTAGACAGCATCGCCTTGCCGATAGGTCCTTCGGTCACTTTTCTCAGTGCCGTGCGGTCTGCAAAGAGGTACGGGAGATCATAGGCCTCAAATTCCTTGATGCCGAGCGGACCGAATTTCGAAAGCGCCGGTGCCAGCATCTGCACGGCGCCCAATTGGAGGGCTTCGGTTTCTTCTTTGTCCTTATAGAGTTGCGAATTCGGATAGACTTCGACTTTGACTTTACCTTCTGTGTATTTTTCAGCGAGTTCCTTGAAGCGGTCTGCCCCCTTTCCCTTCGGGGTCTCGGGAGATAGAACGTGGCTGAATTTTATGAGTATGGGGTCGGCTGCAAACGACTGCGCCGACGTGACGATGGCAGCGGCAAGTGTCAGGCTAAGTACGATATTGCGCATGGAGTCCTCCCTGAATTCATGTTGATTTTGTTGTTTTCAAATCCTAGTTCGCGAAGGCGCCGCTATTTCTGCAGCGCTCTGTCGACCATCAGCCCGCACAAGCCGAGATAATTAACCGGATCGCAGTGGTGTTGGACCGCTTCGGCGCTGCCCAACGCTGAAACGATTTCTGGCATGCCGGACAGCAAAGCCGGGAAGGATTGCCCGGTTTCGATTGCTTTGCGGCATGCATCGTAGACCACATCGTGGGCATGCTGACGCCCCAAGGCCGGAGCAGCCGCCATCATCACTGCTTCGGCAACGATCAGTCCGCCGGTCAGATCGAGATTGCTGCGCATACGATCCGCATTGACGACCAGCCCGCTGAGCATGAAGTTTGCATTGGCTACCGCCCCGGCTGTCATGATGAACGCCTCAGGGATAGCCACCCACTCCAAGTGCCACGGACCGGTCGCACGCTCGAAGTCCTGCACCATGCCATCGAGAATGAGCGCCACATGCTGGCGCACGGACTTGGCGCAGGCCAGGATCAACTCCGACGAGATCGGATTGCGCTTCTGCGGCATTGTACTGGAGGCTCCGCGCCCCGGCACGAACGGCTCGGCGACTTCACCAAATTCCGTCGACATCATCAGCATGACGTCCGTCGCGATCTTGGCGAGCGATCCCGTGACCAGACCCAGGAGCGCAATCGCTTCAGCAATTCCGTCGCGCGCGACGTGCCACGTAATGGGCGGCTGCACGAGGCCGAGTTCCCGGCAGTATGCGGCCTGGATATCCAACCCCTTGGAGCCGACAGATGCGAGTGTACCGGCAGCGCCCGCAAACTGGCCCATCAGCATCCGGGGACGGGCCTGCTCGATACGCTCGAGATGGCGGTCAATCATGGAAAGCCAAATCGCAACCTTGTAGCCGAACGTGACCGGAAGCGCTTGCTGGAGATGCGTCCGCCCCGCCATTGGGGTGTCGCGATGGCGTTGGGCAAGGCTTGCGAGCGTCGCGCGCAGGGTGAGCAGATCCCGCTCAATGATGACGAATGCGGCCCGGATCTGGAGCACGCTCGCTGTGTCCATGATGTCCTGCGTAGTCGCGCCCCAATGCACGAACCCGCCGAAGTCGCCGCATGCGTCGGCGAGTTGATGGACCAGCGGCAGGATCGGATAGCCGACGTTTTCGGTCTCACGCCGCAGCCGGTCGAAATCCAGCTTCAGCGTCGCGGCGGCCCGGTCGATCGCGGCTCCCGCTTCGGCCGGGATCACGCCGGTGCTGGCCTCTGCACGCGCCAGCGCCGCTTCGGCTTCCAGGTATCGCCCGGCCAAGGCTTCATCGGAGAAGATACTGCGCATTTCGGCCGTTCCGAACATGTCCCGGAACAAGGCTGAGTCGATTACAGTGCTTGCCATGCGTTTCACCCAATATGTTTGTACATATGATATGTTTGTACATATAATCATCTGAGACCGGAGTCAATGGACCGTTGACGTCAGCGGTCCAAATCGAGTTCCTTCCTCCGGAACCCCATGAGGATGCTTTGGAAACCCGCTACGCTTTTGTTGCCCGCCAACTCGCCGAAGCCATCGCATGCGGCAGCCATGCCGTGGGCTCGGTGTTACCCAACGAGTTCGAGCTTGCCGGACACTTCGGGGTGAGCCGCGGCACCGTGCGCGCGGCGTTGAACGAACTCCAGCAACTGGGATTGATCGCGCGCCGCCGGAATGCGGGAACACGCGTGGTCTCGTCGCAGCCGCTCACGCGAGCTTCCAATTACGGCCAATCGCTCGGCACAGTCGACGATGTCGTCCAGTACGCTGCGGACACACGCAGATGTATTCAAGACATCGGGGATGAGGTGGCCGATCGTAAGCTTGCAGTGCGGCTCAAATGCCAGCCCGGGCGCCGTTGGCTACGGGTGTCGAGCATCCGGATCGACGCCGAAAAGCCAGATAGCGCGCCGATCTGCTGGACCGACAACTACATCGACGAGCAGTATGCGAAACTCATCAGGGCGCACGCGCGAACATACACAGGTGCGCTCGGTGAACTCATAGAAGAGCGCACCGGGCGGAGGATAGCGGAGATCAAACAAGTCATTTCGGCGACCGGAGTTCCTGAAAAAATCGCGGCCAAACTGCAAGCCGAGCCGGGAGGTCATGCCCTGGAAATCACGCGCAGCTATCTCGACGGTGCCGGCGAAGCCTTCATGGTCTCGATCAGCCTTCACCCCGCCGATCGCTATTCCTACGCCATGCGCCTGCTCCGGCAGGGACCGTAGGATTTGACCCAAAGCGGGCATTCCACTTGCATCAGCGGCACCCCTCAACAGCAGCGTGCGCCTAGCAACGGCTCAGCCGGCCTTGAGCCCCGTCAGGATGGATGGGAACACTGCTGGAATGAGGATCAGCCGCACGAGCTTGCAGTGGCTTGGGATGAGCACATTGCCAAAAAGCCGGCATAGAAAGGCAATTCACCTCGATCAGGCTGATAGACGCGACAAATAAGGTGCGAGTGCATAGGCGAAAGGAATGGTGGCAAGCGCAGTGATGGCCGTTGCTACGACGGCGAAGGTCGGTCACGTCGCCCAATAGACCGTAAAGCACTGGTGCGATTGCGCCGGAGCCGATCGCGCCGGTGAACGTCGTATCCATATTGCTCTGATACGCAATGCGCGGAGGAACCGGCCGATGTTACCGTTTCGCCGATTGATTGCTTCTTTTCGCCAGCCATTGGAAAATGAGCAACGCAGCTTGAGTCCGGTTTGTGCAACCGAGCACCCGGAGAATCGCCGTTACATGCGATTTGACGGTGGCTTGGGATCTGGCGAGTGCATGAGCGATCATTTTGTTTGAATGACCCTGGCTCAGCAACATAACAACCTGCATCTGTTGTTCAGTCAAATCGTTGAGGCAGGCATCGAGATTGACCGCGTCAGGGCTCAGCATCAAGAGTGGCGCCCGCAATTTTGCTATCGCAATCGTTTCTGAATTTGGGGACATGCACAACTCTCTGATGTTTCAGTTTTAGCTGTTTAGATCAATTGGTAGCTGCTTTTGACATCATCCAGTTGTCTGATGCCATCGTGGTCGCGCGCGGCGGCTTGGGCGTCGAAATCCCCCATGAAGACAATTTTCGCACGGCGATGACGACGCATTGGGTTCAATCCATCTGAGTTGGTATATTGAAAAGCGGTGGCCGGTGTTGAATGGCCGGCCACCTAAGTCGTCACGCAGGCAGGAGAAGTAGTTTCAGATCAGACGTTGGCTCCGTGGATGGCGTCGATGACGGCGGCGGTGACGTCTTCAGTCCGGGCTTTGCCGCCGAGATCGGGCGTATGGTACTTCTGATCCGCTGTAACGCGCTCGATTGCCTTCATCAAGCGGGCAGCAGCAGCCTTTTCACCTAGGTGGTCCAGCATCATGACGGCTGACCAGAATGTGCCGACCGGATTGGCGACGCCTTTGCCGATGATGTCGAACGCCGAGCCATGGATTGGTTCGAACATCGACGGGAATGTTCCCTCAGGATTGAGGTTAGCCGTCGGCGCGATGCCGAGCGACCCTGCGAGTGCGGCGGCAAGATCGGACAACACATCCGCGTGAAGGTTGGTCGCGACAATCGTGTCGAGGGTCTGG
>JANLYB010000255.1:0-1795 GCA_031365425.1 Hyphomicrobiaceae bacterium | reverse complement strand
GCCAGCTCAAGGGCAACGAAAAACTGCCGGCGAGGATGACGCTCACGCTCGGCGGCATCAGCTTCACCCACGATATCTCCGGCGAGATCGAATTGGGTTGAGATCGAGCGCTGCGACCTTTCTTCCCCTCTCCCCTTGTGGGATAGAGACGAGCGAAGCTCGCTCTTGGGTGACTGCGATGCAGAGCATCGCAGACGGGCGAGGGGTCTCTCTCCTCGGATACAAACCCCTCATCCGCCTTCGCTAAAGCTTCGGCGGACAGGTCCGGCGCTTCGCGCCACCTTCTCCCACAAGGGGAGAAGGAAGAAAGCCTTCGAATCGATGCTATAAGAAAAATCATGGAACCGATCACCATCAAGCTGCTGGGGTTTGCGGCCGCCACGTGTACGACCCTCGCTTACGCCCCGCAATTCGTAAAAGTCTACCGAACCCGCTCGACGGAAGACATTTCGCTTGGAATGTTTCTCGTCATGGTGCTCGGCATCCTGCTTTGGCTGGTGTACGGCCTGCTTTCCGGGGATGGGCCGCTGATCGTCGCCAATGCCATCACGATCGTGCTGGCCGGCGGAATTTTGTTGATGAAGCTGAAATACGGCTGAGCGCGCGTGCTTAGGTAAAACAAAAACTCGGCAGGTTTCCCCGCCGCGTTCCAAAATCCACAAATGAAACGGGAGCCTTACTCCTCGTCGTCCTGCTTCTTGCCGCCGATCCCCTTCAGCTTCGCGAATACGGCGTCGACGTTGAGGTCGTCGCGTTGTTTTTCGCTCGGCTCGAATTCCGGTTCCTTCTTGGTGGTCTCGGAGGCCGGCAGCAGGGTGGCGCCACCGTAGGCGGCGGGGACCGGCTTTTCCTTGGCCGCGCGCTGCACTTCGAAATCGAGTTCGATTTGCGAGCACAGGCCGAGCGTCACCGGGTCCATCGGCGTCAGCGTCGAGGCGTTCCAGTGGGTGCGGTCGCGGACCGAGGCAATCGTGGTCTTGGTGGTGCCGACCAGGCGCATGATCTGGGCGTCCTTCAATTCAGCGTGGTTGCGCACCAGCCACAGGATCGCGCTCGGCCGCTCATGGCGGCGCGACACCGGGGTATAGCGCGGGCCCTTCTTCTTGGCGGCCGGCGGCAGGGCAACCCTGCTCTCGCCGAGCTTGAGGCGGTAATTCGGGTCGTTTTCGCCCCTTTCGATCTCGTCCCGGGTCAATTGGCCGGTCGAAATCGGATCCATGCCCTTGATGCCCTGGGCGGCGTCGCCGTCGGCGATGGCGCGGACTTCGAGGGGATGCATTTTGGTGAAATCGGCCACCTGGTCGAAGGTCAGGGCGGTATTATCAACCAGCCACACGGCAGTCGCCTTTGGCATCAGCGGTGCATTGCTCATGGCAAATCTCCTTTGGTCCTCGCCCACCTCTTTTTGGGAGGCGAAGTCTGCGGTCATCGGTGATGACGGGAATTCGGGCCTATATACGCCCTGAGGGGGCATTGGCGCAATGGCCTGCTAAAGTGCCTTGACAGCGCCCAAAAGCAGCCCCAAGTCCTTATACGAATTGGCCGTTCCCCGCCCGCCGGCGAGGGGTGATTCGGTCCCCGAGATAGCCCCCATGTCTTCTATATCAGCGTCCTCTTTATCGGCGTCAGCCAAGCCAGACCTGAAAATCGTGCTTTGTTCCCCCCGCGGCTTCTGTGCCGGCGTGGTGCGGGCCATCGACACCGTCGAGCGGGCGCTCGCGATCTACGGCGCCCCGGTCTATGTCCGCCACGAGATCGTGCATAACCGCTATGTGGTCGACAGCCTGAAGACCAA
>JANLYB010000225.1:0-32853 GCA_031365425.1 Hyphomicrobiaceae bacterium | reverse complement strand
CGAATTTCGCGAACAGGTGCTGATGGAGCGCCTGCGTATCAGCGACCGGGGTACCGCCCGCCGCGAGATCGACCGTAACGACTCGGCCCATAGCGCTGTAATGCAGCGGTTGTTCGGTACCAACTGGCGCGCCCCTTGGCTTTACGCGGTCGTGCTCAATACCGCCCGCGTACCAGTCGGCGACTGCATCGACCATATCGTACAGTTGGCCCAAAGCCCGGCTTTCGCCGAGACTGGGCAATCGCGCACGCATCTGATGGATGGGCTCGTCGCAGCGCGCGTCCGCCATAAGCTCAGCGAGCGGTTTTCGTCGACCGGAACTGCAGTTGGGATCGAGCCGGCAGTATCGGAAGGCAGGGTCGTTCTAACTGGCGCTTGCAGCGATGCGCAGATGATCGCGGAAGTCGTGCGGCTTGTGCATGGCATTGACGGTGTAAAATCCGTTGAGAGCCGGATCGAGCAGATAGTGTTCGTCCCGGGCGGGATGTGAGACGCATGTTTCGTAGCTAGCGTTCAATCGAACAGGGCGCGCCACTCATCGTGTTCGCGCCATGCGAGCGGAGGCAAAGCTCACCGGGCAAGATCGACGCGTTGCGCCGAGGAGCTATTGACACGAAACCAACCGGCGATGGCGCGGCGCTCGCGACGCGCGGCCCGTGCCTCGTGCGGAATTTCCTCCGATAACATCAGCACCACCGTCCCTGCCAACGGCACAATCTCCGCAACCGGTTCCCCCTCGCCGCCCGCAGCCCACACCGCCAGCGCACCGCCATCTTCGCTCGTCCATTCCTCATTCAGATAAGCAACCATCGAAACCACGCGGTTGCGCTCACCGTGAAGGGCATCGATATGCCGCCGGTAGAAGCCGCCGGGCGGATAGTGCAGAAACTGCGCTTCGAACTCGAACAGCCCCAGCATCAGGCGGCGATTGATCACGAGCCGCACGCGTTCCGCGAACGCGAGGAAGTGCCGCTCGGCAGCCGATTGGTCGTTAAACCAGCTTGATCGCGCTTGCCGCTGACTGGCTCCGAGCATTTGCGCGTCGTGCGCAAGCACGCGGGGCGTGATGCCGCGTCCAACCCCGGCCCAAATTAGTTCGCCGCCGTCTTCTCTCCGCCGCTGCTCGGCGACAAGACTCAGTACCAGTTCAAGCGGCAATATGCCGGAGCAGATTGAAAAGCCCACCGCACCGAGTTTTTCGACCCCTGCCTCGATCCGCGACGCCTCATTGTCCTCAGCCATACTGCCTTCAATCTGCCGCCGCCCCGAAGGAGCAGCATCGGCTCAGCATTAAGCCAGGCTCATGACACCGTAGGCCAAACCAGACGTCGGGGACAGCGCCGAAATGCGCGCGCCAGGAACGTTCCTGCCTACTTACGAAAAATGAGAGACAGATTGTTCGCTGGCATCTGTTCGATCTGCGGCGGCGCAAAGCCGTTGGCCGCGGCGACCTCTACGACCGCTTCCAGGTCACGCACGCCCCATTCGCAGTCCTGCATGCGAAGGCCAGCGTCAAAATCAGCATTGCTCGAGGCGGTATGGCGCCCGTCCCGGCGAAAAGGCCCATACAGGTAAAACAATCCGCCCGCCGGTAGTAGTCGCGCTGCACCGCGCAGCAGCCCGTTTGTTGCCACCCAAGGGGCGATATGGATCATGTTGATGCACAAGACGGCATCTGCGGTCGCGACAGGCCAGTCAAGCGAGACGGCATCGATCGCAATAGCTGGCCGGACATTGGTGAGGCCAAGCGCTCCAGCCCAGCAGTCGATGCTCACACGAGCATGCGGATCAGGATCGCTCGGCTGAAAGATCAGGCCGGGACCGGACGAAGCGGCAATGTGGGCGACGTGCTCCCCAGTACCGCTCGCGATTTCAAGAACCAGCCCGCGTTTCGGCAGATGGTCTCGCAACACCGCTTGGATCGCGCCCTTATTGCGCGCCGCCGCTGGAGCGTAGAGGCGTGCATCTTTGGTCATGAGGTGTTTTCCCTCAAGCCCACGGAAAGGTCAAATGATCGCGCTAGGTTACCGGGCGATGCCCCCGGCTATTTCAGCACGATCCGCCCCTCGACGCCCGTACGCACGGTGCCGATGCTGCGCACGTAAACCATAACCTCATTGGCGATCAACGGCGCATCGTCATCCGGCAGAAGATGTTTGCCGTCGCGCAACATATCGTAGCCGTCCCCGCCGCGCCCGAGGAAATCCGTCGTCGCGACCAAGTAGGTTTTGGCCTCGTCAAGCGGTTGCCCGCCTACCTTGATCGACGTGACGCGATCTCCCGCCGGGCGCGACGGATCGGCCTCGATGGTCAGCCCCGACACCTGCGGAAACTGGCCGGCCGCAACGGGCAGCGCCCGCAAGCCGACCTCGATTGCGCGCTTCAGCTCCCTACCCACGAGTTCGACCGTAACGACGCGATTGCTGAACGGCAGTTCTTCAAGAATGGCCCGCCGTGTGATTTGCGATCCAGCCGCATAGACCCGGCCGGCACGGATTCCTCCACCGTTGGTGATCGCCACATCGGACTTGACCGAAGCTCTCATAGCGTCCGCAAATAAGTTGCCGATCGCCGCCTCACCCTTACGCACGGCAGAGTTACGGCTGTCGAGCTCGACAGCCGTGATCCCGACCGGCACATCCATCTCGCGGGTGAATTCCCGCTCGTACGCGGCCACTTCCCCGGCCATCTCCGGATCAGGCACAACGGTTGCGGTGTCGACGATACGGAACTGCGGCGACCATGTCATTGCGCGCTTTCCGTCGCGCTCGCCTACCTCGATCGTCGCCTCGACGACCACAACGCGATGCGCGTCGTGGCTCGATTCGACCATAGCGCTGCGCTCATCGAAATTAATGAACAAGTCGTGGTCGTGTCCTGTCAGGATAAGATCGAACACGCCGGTAGCATTGAGTGCATAGTCCTGACCACGGCCCGCATGTATGACAGCGACGACGAAATCCGCGCCTTCGCGGCGAAGTTCCGCGGACTGGGTCTTGAGTGTGTCGATGGTCGGTGAAAATCGCAGATCCTCCGAACCAGATACACGCGGCGTATCGTCGTAAGTCGCAGCCGTGATCCCAACGTTAACACCGTCGACGGTTACAATCGTGCGGTCCTTAAAGCCAGGCAAAAACTGCCCTTCGGGTCCGCGCAGGTTTGCCGCAAACAGCGGGAATGTTGCCTCGCTCATGCGCTGAAGGAACACCTGCTTGCCGAAATCGAATTCATGGTTGCCCGGCACGAAGATGTCGGGAGCAATTATATTCGTGAGCCTTATGATGTGGCGGCCCTGGTCAAAGCCCGACATCAGCGAGGGCGAGAGCGTGTCTCCGGCATGGGCCACGATGACGGTCCCACCCTTGGCCCGTTCGGCCCTCACCACTGCGGCAAGGCGGGCAAACCCGCCACGGGCGGTTCCTTCGCTGATGCGTTGTTCGCTCATCTGGTAAAAGTCACTGACGAGCACGAACGTAACCCGAGCGGTGGCGGCATCAGCACTGTAGGCAAGACCCGCGGCAACGAGCATCACCCCAACAGCAACGACGAGACGGCGACAGACATGCATGGCAGATAAATCCCCGCTGACCAGCTTCGCCCTAGAATGACTGTCTTCCCCGAGACGCCGGACCTTATAGTCGGCAGGTAGCCCGGCCACCAACAAAGTTCTGTTGCCCGCGCCGCCGTTCAGGTGAAAGATTAATGATACGCCTGCGGGAAATTCGCGATAGCCATATAGTTTTCACTAGATGACAAGTTGGAGTGCGGCACGTGTCGAACGATCAAATCCAAGAACTGGGTCCGTGGAACCCCGGGATCGAGTCGGCGTTGCCGGACGCACTGCTGCCAATATCGACTATCTTCCACCCGGCGAATGCTTCGACCAGCATCAAGGAACTTCGTGGCCTCAGCGATCTCTGCGGCATTTCCATCGAACGCCTTTCGACCTTCCGGCCTGAGCGGCTGGCGTTGCACGAAGTGCTCATCCGCGTGATGGCGGACCTCACCGTACCCGACGGGAAAAAGTATGAGGTTCTAGGCGTCAATTTCCGCGCGATGACTGCAACGATTTTTGACAAACATGTTGCACCGGTCATGCCTCAGATCCATCGGGCATTCGAACAGATGACCCAAGACGCGGCCGCTTTCATCGATCGCGCGCAGACGGAGGGCGCCGCGGCGGTCCCCAATGGTCTTGCGCATGATGGTGGCCGTAACCGGTGGTGGAATCCTTTCGGAGGCGGCGGCAAACCCGCCGCCAAGACGCCCGCCGCCAGCCCCGAAGCGGCCGACCTCGCGACGATTGCGGGTTGGCGCAAGCGGGCCGCGGCATCGCAACTGCCCTTCGAGCAAGCCTGTCTCAGGGCGCTTGTCACGATTGCCGATGCCATGTTTGCAAAGCGAGGCCGATTGGTCAACGATCGCTCGCTGATGACGGCCCTGGCAACCCGGCTGGTCAGCAACGACTACGGCAGCCTGATGATCGGGCAGACGATTGATCCTCATTTCCGCAATGCAGCCCTGACCGAGGGATACCGGTTGCTACCTGTGAAGCAGCGCCCCCTTATCATGAACGTCAAGGGCGCATCGGCGTCGGGCAAGAGCACGATGCGCCCGTTGCAGAAGGAGCTTGCGGGCCGGCTCGGTGTCGACTGGACCGACTTTGCGCTCATCAGCCCGGACATCTGGCGAAAGCAGCTGCTTGATTATGAAACGCTGGGGACGGCGCGGCGCTATGCCGGCACTTTGACGGGGCACGAAATCGAAATCATCGACAAGAAGCTGGATGGCTATATGAGCCGCAAAGCGGAAGCCGGGCGCATGTCGCATCTGCTCATTGACCGGTTCCGCTTTGATAGCTTCTCGGAGCGTCCCGACGAATCCGACGGCAGCCGGCTGCTCACCCGTTTTGGCCACGAAATCTACATGTTCTTCATGATCACACCGCCCGAAGCGACGGTCGAACGGGCTTGGACACGCGGCGAACAGGTCGGCCGCTACAAGGCCGTCGAAGATCTGCTGGCCCACAACGTGGAAGCCTATTCCGGCATTCCCGGATTATTCTTCACCTGGGTCCACAAGGCAGATAAAAAAGTGCATTTCGAGTTTCTCGACAATAGCGTCGCGGAGGGCGAGAAGCCGGCAACGGTCGCATTCGGCGTAAATGGCCATATGAACATTCTCGATCTCAAGTGCATCCTCGACATCGACCGCTACAAAAACATCAACATCGAAGCACGCAGCCCGCAAGCCGTCTATCCAACCCCATCACGCTTGAACGCGCGACCAGGTGGTGATTTCCTAAAGCAATGCGTCCGGCGAATTCAGGTCATCAACTTCGCGAACCGCAAAACCGGCCAGATCTATGCGCGCATCGAAAACAGCCGCTTCACGTGGTGGGACAGCGATGCCTTCACGCAGGCCGTAACGGATCCCGAAGTCAGATCGGCATTCGAGCGGTTGACGCAGCCGCCAAGCACCGAGGGGCTAAAGAGCAGCCCCCAGCCAGCGCCTCTCAACGCTAACGCTGGGCCGACCGTCGGACAATGGCTCTAGGCAAAAAAACATCTCAGTCTCGCCTTCCATGGAACCCGGCAGCCCAGAGTGCGTTTCCATCCAAACGGAGGACCGCCCATGACCGAAGCCAAAACCAAGCAGGAAAAAGATCGTGATTTGAACAAAGCGCTCGAGCAGTCGTTCCCTGCGAGCGATCCAGCCTCAACCAACCAGTCCGACGAAACGCCCGTCCGGCCGATTAATCGCAAACCGGCCATCATCGAGAAATCGTCGGTCGACGCCCTCGCGAAAGAAGCAAGTCGAAAAAACTGCAATCCGGACTGAGCCGGTTTTTCGGCTAACATCCCTCCCATAGGGCGGAACATTACACCGTAAAATAAGCCAGGAAAATCAGGATTGCCGCCACCAAGCGCAATAAAGCGCCAAACACCTCTCACAAACCCTAGATAAGTTTGCATATGGGCAGGGAAATCAGAATTGCTTGCTCGTAAAGACATGACCTTCACCACGAGCCAGTTGAAAAAGTGCCCTCTATACCCTCTCTATTGCCTTTCATCCGCCGGAATACCCATCGGCCAATGTGCCGTTTCGATATCCGCTTCTCGATGAGCCAGATCTGACGGGCAAATTCTAGCCAACCCTTTAAGATCCAAAATCTCGACACTCCGGCGGCCCGCTGTCCTGATCAGCCCCATTGATCTGAGCCCCGAAAAGATACGGCTCAGCGTATCCGGATTGAGCGACAGGAAGTTCGCGATATCTCTACGCGAGAAAGGAAGTTCCACAGTGACAACATCGCCGTGGCGCCGTCCCATACGAAACGCCATATCGACAAAAAAACTGGCAACCCGCTCTTGTCCCGAAAAGCCAGCGAGCAACACAATGTGGGCTTTGTCGCGAGCACTTTGAATTGACCTTTCCCGCGCCCAATAGAGCCTGACCTCTGCCGATTGTTCGCAAAGCCGGTCAAACGCCGCTTCACCCATGCGCAGGATTTGACACGTCGCGGTCGCAACACAAGCGAGCGGCCTCAATGCAGGTAGGTCGTTAAGACGCAGAATGCTACCGGGCGAAAAGAGCGTCACAGCGATCCGGCGCGACGAGGAAAGATCGGTTTGAAGAATCAAATATCCGCTGCGCACCACATATACGAGCTTGGCGCGATCCTTTCCCAGATCGAGTTTATCGCCACGCTTGAACCTGACAACAGTGGCGATGTCTTCAATCGCCCGCAAAGCGCTGGATTGGCCGTTTAGATCACCAGCATCGTGCGGCACCAATTGCTGCCCCATCCTCTGCCGAACATCGTTGGTCATGTGCACTGAGCTGTACCTGCTGGGCGGACGCCGGAATTGGTGTCTGCTTCGCTTTGATCTCCCTGTTACGGGCGGAGCGCGTTGATGCCTGTCAAAAAACGGGTCGAATGCGCGAAAAAAGCGCAGCCCGGGCGGCGACGATCCAAGACACGTGAGCGGAACAGCCGGTCTCGTTCGATCATCCTCCGAAGACTGGACAATGCAATCACTTGATCGAGATCAATTTTATCCGTGCCCATTGGGCAACAGCGCACACAGACGGATAATTTACCTGATCTGGATCAGCAAACCGCCTGTCTTGCCGGTGGTATCGACTCACTTGTGGTTCAAATGTGCAGCCAACTGGGTTTGGCCATGAGCGCCGTTGAACACACTTACCGCCCGGTAGCAAACAGGGGGATCCTCAATGAATTTCAGTTCGATTAAAGTCGCCGCCATCGCAACTGCGGCCCTGGTCCTTGGCGCCGCCAGCCCAGTGCTGGCAGGCGACAACAACGGCAACTTCATGATCCGTCTTGAAGGCACCAAGGTCGTCACCGATGACAACGTCAACTCGCTGAGCATCAATGGCGGCGCAAACAGCGCACCGGGCAACAACGCCTCGGTCAGCGACCCATTCATTCCCTCGGCCACACTGACCTACTTCCTCAACAAAAACGTCGCTGTCGAACTTTTCTGCTGCTTCGCCAAGGTTGATGTTCAGGGCACAGGCGGTTTGGCTCCGTTCGGCAAAGTCGCCGACACCTGGATCTTCCCGCCAGTGCTAACGCTGCAATATCACTTTGATCCGGTCGCCGGCTTCAAGCCCTACGTCGGTGCTGGCGTCGAATATATCCATTACTTCAACTCAAAGCCGGGCAAGAACGTCGCTGGTTCGGTTGATTTCTCTGACAGCTGGGGCGTCGCACTGCAGGCTGGCGTCGACTATCAGCTTGGCGGCGGCTGGTACGCCAACTTCGACGTCAAGAAGATCTGGCTCGACACCGATGTGACTTGGCGCGATCCGCTCGGCCCCGGCACTTCGATCCGCTCGAACGTCGACATCGATCCTTTGATCATCTCGGCTGGCGTCGGCTACCGCTTCAACCTGGAAGATCTCTTTGGTTCGCGCTCGGCTCCCGCCCCCTTGAAGTAATCCGGTTCCAATCACTAAGCCTTCAATCAGCTGCGCTCGGGCAACTCCCAAGCGCAGCTGATCTATTTTGCGGCCCAATCCGGGTCAGCGGGGCGCAGCCAAGCGCCTGACCCGGGACCCAGACACGAGCGCCGCAGGCCCAACTTAGACCGCCCCTCAAACCGGATACGCCTCCGGATCGACGCCGCACGTAACGAGGAACTTCTTGATATGCACGATTTCCTCTTTCGGCAGCTCATGCGCGCCGTGCGCGAAGGCGACCGTATGCCCGCCCAGCGTCACGCCGATGCGATTGCCCGACTTATTATCGACGTCCGCACCGAGTTCCTCGAACACATGCACGACATCCTTAAAGCTGATGTTCCCGCTGATGGGATGGGCAAAGATCGCATGCAAAATCTTACGATGACGGTGGTTCATTCAGTGCTCCTGATCTAAACTTTTTTAACAATCAGAAGAATCACACACGCGCTGAGCCCCCTCGTTGCGCAAGATCAACTGGGACACTCGCACTTGACTTGCGTCAACTGCTTCGTGAGCGCCCAATCGTAAGTTTCACCCTACGAAATCAAGCGACCTGCACACGAGGCAACGATGAATCCCGATCTGGTGAAGAGCTATTCCGCGCCCGCCCCCAGATACACGAGCTACCCGACGGCGCAGCAGTTTAGCCCTGCGGTCCAATCAACCCAATACGCGGAATGGCTCGCGCAATTGTCAGACGGCGCAAAGCTCTCGATCTACTGCCATATCCCCTACTGCCAATCGTTGTGCTGGTACTGCGGCTGCACTACGAAAGCCCTGCGCCGTTACGATCCCATCACCACCTATATGGAACCCCTTCAATCCGAGCTTGCAAACGTCGCAGCTCTGGTGCCCGTCGACCACAAGGTCACCCACATCCATTGGGGCGGCGGCACGCCCAACATCCTCAATGCCCGCGACATCGCTAGGCTGGCCAGCACCATTCGCCGCCTGTACCGCGTCGCCGCTGACGCGGAATTCGCTGTCGAAATCGACCCACGCCACCTCGCTCCCGATCAGGTGACCGCGTTCGAGCACGCCAGCGTCAACCGTATCTCCGTCGGCGTCCAAGACTTCGACCCCGCCGTTCAAGCCGCGATCAACCGCGAGCAATCCTTTGAGATGACCCACCGCGCGATCAGCATGTTTCGCGACAAGGGCATCGCCTCCATCAACGTCGACCTCGTCTACGGCCTGCCCCATCAGACCTGCGACAGCGCCTCGCGCACGATTCGAAAAGTCCTCACCCTGCGCCCCGACCGCATCGCAACCTTCGGCTACGCCCACCTCCCAAGCCGCTTGGTCCACCAACGCCTGATCGACAACGCAACCCTGCCTGACGCCCTCGAACGCTTCGCTCAATCCCAGCTGCTTGCCAAACTCCTGACGGATGCCGGCTATCTCCGCGTTGGCATGGACCACTTCGCCCTGCCTACCGACCACCTCGCCAGCAAAGCCCTAAAACGAAACTTCCAAGGCTATTCTACTGAACAGGCCGACGCCCTGCTGGGCTTCGGTGCCTCGGCCATCGGCCAATTGCCCCAAGGCTTTGTCCAAAACGCCACCGCGACCGGCGAGTACATCACCAAGATCGGCAAATCCAGATTGGCGGCCGTCCGCGGCGTCGCGTTGACGGACGATGATCGGGCCCGGGGTGCCGCCATCGAACAATTGATGTGCCAGATGGAATTTGCGCAAACCCCACTCGTCGCACGCTTCGGCAATGCAGCCACCCCCGTTATCAAAATCGCCGGCGATCTCATCTCCGCCGACACGAACGGCTTCATCGTCCGCACAAGCGACGGCTTTGCCATCACGCCCGCAGGCCGCCCATTCGTCCGCACCATCTGCACCGCCTTCGACCGCTACTTCCAACCCGCCGGCGCAATTGCTGCCCTGGCAGTATGAAATCATTAGATTACAGGAATCCCGCGTGACCCTCTTCGGCGTCCCCATCGACGATCACTTCTGGCCGTCCATCTACCCGGGCCTCTTTATCGGCGCGATCTATGGCTTGTCCGCTCGCGGCCTCGTCAACATCGCAATGGGCACCCTGGGCGGCATGATAGGCGCAATCGCCGCCTTTATCCTCGTGGCCCGATCCGGCATCGAGGAAGGCATTCTCCCCCTCGCCTTCCTGATCGCAATCTCGCTTGCCGTCGCATATATCTTCGTGCGCACCGCCCAAGCCGTCACCAAATCAGACGGACCGGGAAACCAGCCCCCATAGCACTGCTGCTAGCCTCTCGAATTTCTACTGACGTCCACCTCTTTTTGTTTAACTTGCAAGCATCTGGAGGGACCGACCGTGCTGATCGCCATTTTCGCCGACATCCACGCCAATAGGCAGGCCTTCGAGGCCTGCCTTGCTGACGCCCGCAACCACAATGTTGATAGGATCGTCTTGCTGGGCGACTACGTCGGTTACGGCGCCTCGCCCGAGTGGGCCGTCGACAAAGTGATGGAGCTCGTCGGCAAAGGGGCCAGCGCGATCACTGGCAATCATGACTCCGCAGTCACCGACCGGCTCGAAGGCATGAATCCGAGCGCTGCCTCCGTCATCGACTGGACCCGCGTTCAGCTCAGCTTGAACCAGCAGCATTTCCTTGCCAGCTTGCCCTTGTCCATCCCCGATGGCGACCGCCTCTTCGTCCATGCTGATGCGAGCGCGCCCGCGAAATTCCGCTACATCCTCGACCCCGAAGACGCCGCCCGTTCGATCAACGCGACCTCAGCCGAAGTCACCCTGACCGGCCACGTCCACAGGCCCGCAATCTACTCCATGTCGGTCACCGCCAAACTGACCGGCTTCACGCCTGTGACCGGAGTACCCGTGCCCCTGTTGCCCCGCAGGCGGTGGCTCATCTCCGTCGGCTCGGTTGGCCAACCACGCGACGGCGACCCCGCTGCCGCCTACTCGATCTACAATACAAACAAGCGCGAAATCACCTTTTGCCGCGTCGCCTACGACATCGAGGCGTCCGCCGCAGCCATTCTTAAAAACGGCTTACCGGTAAAATTTGCCGAACGCCTATTCGTTGGGAGATAACGGCATTGGCACGACCAGACTTGCACAAGGGCTCCGTCATCGACGGGTTTCAAATCGGTGACCTGAAAAACCGCGGCGGCATGGCCTCGCTATGGACTGTTACGCACCCCGACTACCACGTCCCGATGCTCATGAAGGTCCCCCATCTTCACGAGGGAGAGGATCCGGCCGCCATCGTGAGCTTCGAAATGGAGCAGATGATCTGGCCCCGCCTAAAGGGCATCCACGTCCCGCGTTACATCGCATCCGGCGACTTCTCGGCCCAACCCTACATCGTCATGGAGATGATCCCGGGCAAGACATTGCTCCAATACATTCCCGACTTGCCCTTGCCGTACGACAAGGTCATCGCCATCGGCACAAAGATCGCCACCGCCCTCGACGAATTGCATCGCCAGCACATCATTCATCTCGACATTAAACCCAGCAACGTCATGTTCCGCCCGTCAGGCGAAGCCGTGCTGATCGACTACGGCCTTGCCCACCACGACCAGCTGCCCGACCTCATGCAGGAAGAATTCCACCTCCCTTACGGCACTGCCCCCTACATGGCCCCCGAGCAGATCCTCGGCGTCCGCAACGATCCCCGCAGCGACCTCTTTGCCCTCGGCTCCCTGCTCTATTTCTTCTCGACCGGCGTTCGCCCCTTCGGCCAGGCCGACACTCTCCATGGCATGAAACGCCGGCTCTGGCGCGACCCCGTTCCACCGCGCAAACTCCGCCCAGATTATCCGCCGTGGCTCCAGGAAATCGTGCTCCGCTGCCTGGAAGTCAAGCCAAGCTGGCGTCACCCGACCGCCGCCCAACTCGCGTTCGACTTAGCCAACCCGAGCCAGGTCAAGCTCACCGCCCGATCCGGGCGGCTGACCCGCGATCCCTGGACCACCGTCTTAAAGCGCCGCTTCAATCCTGAGATCACCAAGGAAAGCGCAGCCCTTCCCCGCATCGCCGCGCAAATCTCCTCGGCCCCCGTCATCGTCGCCGCTATCGACCTCCAGGAAGGCGCGGACGCCATTAACGAAGCTGTCCGGGTCACCGCAGGACGCCTGCTCGCCAGCCTGCCCTCGGCGCGCCTCGCCTGCATCAATGTCTTGAAGCTCGGCATGTTCACCATCGACTCGACGCTCAACGACGAGGGCCACAACAAACACGTCGACCGCATGGTCGCGCTGCGCCACTGGGCCGAACCGCTCAAACTGAAACAAGAGCGGCTGACCATCCACGTCCTGGAAGCCATCGACCCGGCGAACGCCATCCTGGACTTCGTCAACAACAACCGGGTCGACCACATCGTCATCGGCGCCCGCCAGAGCGGCGGCATCCGCCACCTCCTCGGCAGCGTCGCCGGCAAGATCATGTCCGAAGCCTCCTGCTCCGTCACCGTCGTCCGCCCCCCCCGCGTCAAAACCATCGACGACTTCCCAGTCGAAACCACCCCCGAACCACAATTTTCGGCAGCGGACTAACCAACAAAAAACCAAGCAAATCGACCGATTTGCTTGGCTCAACTCTCAGTTGTCATCCCAGACGCAGCGCCCGCTTCCCTCACGGGTTGCACAACTCAAACGTATGCCGCCATTCCGGCGCTACGAAATTGATGATGATCGACTTCCGATCCTTTGTGATCGGATGATGCCCAACCCCATGCCACGTATTCGCACCCGGAATGAAGATCACCCCCAAGTTCTTCCCATATGGCGCGGATCCCACATATTTGAAATCCGGCGGCCCCTCATGAATGTCGGTGCCCGCCGTCGTCAACTCGGGATCATCCAGCAGATACACCAGCATCGTGAACTTCTTCACTTTGATGTCTGTGTGCGGCTCAAGCCAGAACCCAGGACCATCCTGGCAATGCTCAATGCGCAATTTCGTCCCGGCGAGATGAGCCCCCGTCGCCTTCTCAATCGCAGCCCGCACCCGCGGACTATCGAAGCCCGTCGCCACCCGCCGGCACACCGCAAACTCGTCCTGGTTCTCGGGCGAAAAGAAAATCCGCGTCGAATTGTTCGTTTCCCGCCGGCCATCAAAGACAATATCTTTCGGCGCCGGCAACGGCAAATTGGCAATTTCTTCCAGGTCCGCCTTGGGCAACGCATTCATCAATAGCCAATAATCGAACGGCACCGTCACGTGGTCAGAGCGCTCCAAGCAGGCAATAAACGCGTCGGCCACCTGATCGCCATCGAGAGCATTGTCTTGAACTCGTGCTGTCGCCACCATATCAGTGCCCCTTATAAAAAAATGGAACCATCTTTTTGATTTTCGCCGAGATCTTGTGACGCAATAATTGACGCGACAGCGCCTTGTCCGATTGCACCCAATTGAACATCACATAGCGCCGCTCGCCGACGAACGGCTTGTGCCCGTGCCACGAATTGGATGCGACCTTGAACGCCGCAAACGCCCCGCCATTCGGCGCAATCTCGGCGGCATAGTCCTCAAGATTGTCCCCACTCCGCAGCAACCGCAACCGCCCGCCGCCCTCGTCCCACTTGTCGTTGAGATACAGCAGACACGTAACGACCTTGTCCTTGGTGTCGGTATGAATCCGGCCATCCTTAGCCTGCGCATGTCCGCGCACCGTGATCATCACCGGCAATCCCTTGAGATTGACGCCGAACTTCTTCCCTAAAGCCTCGGCCATTTCCGGCGAACGAATTTCATCCACCAGTTTTGCGAACGCGGGACCATATTCAAGTGCCGAAAGTGGAAAGATTCCCGGTTTTTCAATTTTTGGAAAATCGATTCGAATAGCGTCGAGATCCTGATCGGCTAAAACCTTGTCCGCCGCAAAAAAAGAGAACGGCTCGCGCGCCACCACAGCTTTCGAGATCGCATCAAGATTGATCAAAGCCGATCCTCCCCTCAAACCAGAGAAATCAAAGAATGTTGTGTGTGCCGTCACAGAACGGCGGATCATCCGTTTCGCGGCAGCCGCACAAATTCACGACCTCCGTCTTTTTCGCGACGAATACGACTGGCCGACAGCCTGTGCCGTCATGCGAGCTGCCATCGCAAAACGGCCCCTTCTTGGAACGCCCACACTTGCACCACTCGTACGTCGCACCCTCCACGAGCTGAACCTGAAACGGCGTCGCTTCGTTATTGCTCGGGCTCATCGCCGTCCCCCAAATCAAGAAAGTTCGTGCAGGCGGAACTTCAAACCGCCCTTCGGCATCAGCGTGACCGATGCTGCAATCTGCGGCGGCACATCGCCGGCATATTCGACCCGGAAGCGGCGAACCAGCTGCGACAGCGCGAGTGCCGCTTCCATTTGTGCCATCTGCCCGCCAACGCAGAACCGCTTGCCCGCACCGAACGGCACGTAGCTGTATTTTACGCGCTTCTTCATGCTGCCCGGCTCGAACCGGTCGGGCCGGAACTCTTCCGGATTGTCCCAGTACTTTTCGCTGTGATGGATGAGATACGGCAGCACCACGACCCGGTCGCCAGCCTTAATCTTATGCCCACCGATCTCGTCATCCGCTACCGCCGAGCGAATAAACGCCCAGGCCGGCGGATAAAGCCGCAACGTCTCCAGAATGACCGAACGCGTATAGACAAGCTTGTCGAGGTCATCCGCAGTCGGCTCGCGATCGCCGTAAACGTCCTCGCCCTCGCGCCGGATCTTTTCCACCACATCGGGATGCTGCGACAACAGATAGAACGCCCAGCCCAGCGTCAGCGCAGTCGTCTCCGTACCCGCCCACAGGTACTGCTTGATCTCATCCAGCACCTGTTGATGGTCCCACTCCAACTTCGAAGGATCAGCTTCCGCCGCCTTCATCATCGACAACAGCGTGTTCTCGCGATTCTGCCACGGCGTCGCGCCGATCACCGCTTCCGGCAGCGTCAACCACGCCCCGATCGCCTGCACCGCAGGCTCCTCCGACGAAGGCACCTCGGTGTATTCACCAGCGACCCTTTTTAGCCGGATATTGCGATGCTCCGAGGTGTCCGTATATGCTTTCACCGCCCCGAATACCGCTTTGGGATTGAACGGCACCTCGCGATCAAACAGCGCCCGGCACACCATATCTGCCGCCAGCCCCCACGTCTGCTCGATCATTTCAACAGGCTCACCGGCCTTGGCCAATTTGCTCCATTCGACTTTCTTCGCATTCACCGCCACATTGAAATGGGGCACATAGCCTGCATAAACATTAGGGTGAAAATACCCCTGCTGCGGTTGGCGAACCTTCTGCCAAAGCTCGCCGTCGATGGTAATCATCGCCCCACCAAAAATAGGCGTCAGACCATCGAAATACTTGGCGTAATTATCGACCTTCTCGACCATCACATGCCGCAGGTGTTCGATCTCGCTCAAAAAGAAAATACGTTCTGATTTGAGATTGACCGGAACAATGCCGCCAGCCTTCGAACATAATCGCTTCAGAATACCCATCGGATCTGAAGAATTGACGAAGGGTGATATTTTAAACCAGATGGAATTCTCTTGACCGAGCGTCTGCGAATAGGCTTGAGCTTCGCTCGTCATGCGTCGGTCCCTTTTCCTTGGTCAACAGGTGTGCGCCATCCTCGCGAACACACCCGTTGGCTAGGGCACACCGGGACTGCCCAGCTTGACTTTAGTCAAAATCGGGCTGCGCGCGTTGCCGCATATACGAGCATATGGAGTGGACACAACAGCGCATGTTCAGCCCGACAAAACACATCAACCAGTTGGGCCAAGCACATAGCGCAGACCCAACAAATCCAAATATATATGAAAGAAATTAAGCGCAGCGAAGCCGCCCAGCCTCAAGCCAATTCAGACTCGGACAATTCCCGCAGACGTTTCAAATTGAAAATTCGAATTCCCCGGTTGCCGCTCGTATCCACCAGTCCAAGAGATTTCAGTTTCTTGAACTGCCGGCTGACCGTTTCGATTCGAAGCCCGAGAAACTGGCTGATCTCCGTTCGCGACAACGGCAAGTCGCCATCGAACGCGATTCCACCGGCAAGCGGCGGCTCGTACTTGACGGCTGCCTGCCCCGACCCCAATCGCTCGGCAATAAACACGAGAAAACTGGCGAGCTTCTCCTCGGCGGTCTTGCGTCCGAGCACAAACATCCAATCGCGCGCCGCGTCCAGCGACGCCATCGCGTCCTTCAGCAGAGCGCCTTCGAAGCCGGGGTTGCGTCCCCGTAATCCGTCGAATGCGCCTAGCGAAAAGCAGCAAAGATCGACATCGGTCGCCGCTTCCGCGCTCAACCGCCAGGATTGCTCGAACGGTTGCCCCAGAAATTCGGTCCCAAATTGCAGCCCGACAATCTGCTGGCGTCCATCTGATGACGTCTTAACCAACTTCACGACGCCTGACATGATCACGCCGCACCACGCAACCGGATCGCCCTCACGCAGAATAACACCGCCCTGGCGTACGGCCTTGCGATAGGACACCGCGTTAGCTTCGCTCTGCCCCGCTTCCGACAACCCGCGGCATGCCGCAGTCTCGCGAACGCCGCAATACGCGCAATCAAGCTTGCCGGTACGGCTTGCAGAATGACGATGGACGGCACATTTGATTGTCATAGGTCAAGTATCGCCCGATTAAGGCACACCTTTCTTGACGCCGATCAATCCCTTCCGTCACGATCTCTCATTCCCGAGGGCACCCATCGTCGCACCATCACCCGGAACGCCGCCGCCTCTCGCAATCTCGCGCCAACCGGGCTAAACCTCACCCTTCGCCGATCCAGCCCCCCAGATCGCCCGTAAGTCCAATCCTGATCCAACAGGAGCCACGAGAACAAGATGTCATCCAAACCGACGGCCAAACCAGTTGCGCTCGCTCAGCCGGTCCCCACACTGGCAGAAAAACCGACCCGCGCCGAAGTCGAGGCCGCCGTCCGTACGATTATCCTATGGGCCGGCGACGATCCCGCCCGCGACGGTCTGCACGAAACCCCCGCCCGCGTCACCCGCGCCTATGAAGAATACTTCAAGGGCTACAGCGAAGACCCCGAAGCAATCCTGCAGAAAACCTTCGAAGAAACTGACGGTTACGACAACATGGTCGTCCTGCGCGGAATCCGCTTCGAAAGCCACTGCGAACACCACATGGCTCCGATCATCGGCCGGGCCTGGATCGCCTACATCCCGCGCGGTCGCGTGGTCGGCATTTCCAAGCTTGCCCGCGTCGTTGAAATCTACGCCAAGCGCCTGCAAATCCAGGAAAAGATGACCGCTCAGATCGCCAACGCGATCGAACGCGTCTTGAAACCTGACGGCGTCGCCGTCGTCCTCAAGGCTGAACACCACTGCATGACGACCCGTGGCATCATGAAGCCAGGCACCGATCTCGTCACCAGCCACATGACCGGTTCGTTCCGCGAATGTGCCATGACCCGCCAGGAATTCCTGTCGATGATCGAGGACTAAACCTCATTGGGTCAAGCACGTACTTGACCCAACACGCCCTCCTGATACGTCACTTTAGTCAAATAGAGCCCCGTTGGAGGCGCAACCGTGCCGCACGTCTTACGGTCGCGCGCCTCCAGCACCCGGCGCACGTCTTGAACCGGCCAATGCCCCTCGCCGACCAGCTTAAGCGTTCCCACCATTGAGCGCACCTGATTGTGCAAAAACGACCGCGCCTCCGCCCAGATGTGAACCTCGTCGCCAGCCCGCATCACGTCGAGCCGCTCTAGCGTCCGCACCGGCGAAAGCGCCTGACACATGCTGGCGCGAAACGTCGTGAAATCGTGATGTCCAACAAGATCCTGCGCCGCCGCGTGCATCGCGTCGCTATTGAGCCGCTGCGGCACCCACCACACCCGGTTCTCGTCCAGCGTAGGGCGCGCCCTCCGCGCCAAAATCCGGTACAGATACTGCCGCTGCACCGCGCTATGGCGCGCATCGAATGTCTCCGGCACCTCCGCACACATCACGACCGCTGCTGGATGGGGCTTCAAATGATAGTTGAGCGCATCACGAATTTTATCGGGCTTCCAAGTCTTGGAAAGATCGAAATGCGCCACCTGCCCCAGCGCATGCACCCCCGAATCCGTCCGCCCGGCCCCGCGAACGAACACCGTTTCCCCAGAAAACCGGGCAATTGCGGCCACTAGTTCGCCCTGTACCGACGTACCATGCGCCTGCACCTGCCAGCCGACGAACGGCGTCCCATCATACTCAACGGTAATCGCGTAGCGCGGCATAGCCTCGGGCCCTTCAACTCAGCCCGTCTGCCTAAAGCGGTTTAACCGGCATGGGAAGCAGTTCAACAATCGCCCGCTTCCTCTACCCGATAAAGAAGGAGACTTAGGGAAACACGTGTCCCCAAAGCAGGCCAAGACGCAGCCGGCACCAAGAAAAGCTGCCGTAGCCCGCTCGCGAAGCGCCCCCGCCCTCAATGGTGCCCGCGCCCATGTCCCATCCCGTGCGGCTTTCCGCCACCACCCTTGACGACGAACGCTACATGCTTAGGCCCACCGCCCTTCATGCCAACATGATGATGCCCGCCCAAATGACCCGTCGTTGGCCCAAACGGACGCGACGGCCAGCCTTTAATGGTCACATTGACGTGCTTCGGCCCTAACATCATGCCGTTCCGCCGCTCATGCTTCTGACCGTGCCCGAAGCCGCCAAAGCCGCCATAAACCCCGGTCGCGCCATAGGAATTAGGCGTCACATACTGAACCTGCGGCTCGGATCCTGAATTTACGCTGGCCGTTTGCGGATAGTACGCGACACCACCATCTGTTCCCAGTGGACGCCAAACCCGCACGCCGCGCTCAACTGTCACCGCCACACTCGGCTGGGGGGCCGGCAACGCAACGCCCTTGGTTCTCGCGCCATCAGCCTCAGCCAACGTCGCAGCAAGCCCAAGGAACGAAAACGAAAGCAGGGAGCGCATCAAACGCATGGCAAATTTCCTGATCTGACCAAACCTTACCGACTGTATCGCGACGGCACGCCGCTGAATGGCTCAATCTCCGGCCATCCTTAATTCAGCGGCCAAACGCTCAAACCCGGTCGCCCGCCTTCAACGCAAATCCGCGCAAAAACTCATCCGGCATCTGCGGCTTCTTCCCCGCCCGCTGCACTTCAAGCAACCGGACCGCGCCGTCTCCGCACGCAATCGTCAATTCCCCGTCCAGCACCTCGCCCGGCGCGCCGCGTCCCGCCACCACCGTCGAAGCCAGCACTTTGATCCGCTCACGCTTGCCTTCCCGCCCCGCCTCGACCCATGCCCCCGGAAACGGCGACAGCCCGCGCACCCGATTGTGAACCTCACCCGCACTCTTCGAAAAATCCAATCGCGCCTCGGCCTTGTCGATCTTGGCCGCATACGTCACACCCCCAGCAGGCTGCGGCGTCTCGATCAACTCGCCCCGCTCCAACGCCGCCAGCGCCTGCACCATGAGCGCTGCCCCCGCCGTGCTCAACGCATCGTGCAACTGCCCCGTCGTCATATCCGAGCCAATCGCCATCCGCTCGACGAGACACATCGGCCCAGTGTCGAGCCCCGCCTTCATCCGCATGACAACGCTCGCGGTCTCAGTGTCCCCCGCCATAATCGCCCGGTGAATCGGTGCCGCCCCGCGCCAGCGCGGCAATGCCGACGCATGCAGGTTGTAGCATCCAAGCCGTGGCGCATCCAAAATCGCCTGCGGCAACAACAGCCCGTACGCCACGACCACCGCAGCGTCGGCATTATGGGCCGCAAACGCCGCCTGCTCATCCGCCCCTTTAAGGCTCAACGGCGTGAATACCTGCAGCCCGCGCGACTCGGCAAATGCATGCACCGGTCCTTTGGTCTCCGCCATCCCCCGCCCAGCGCGCCGCGGCGGCTGCGAATAGACCGCGCACACCTCATGCCCCGCCCCGAGTATCCCCGCCAGCGCCGGGACCGAAAACTGCGGCGTGCCCATGAAAACCAAGCGCAACGTCATGGGCCAGCCCTTCTCACATCAACCAATACGCGCCTGCTTCTTGAACTTGCGAATGACCATGTCCCGCTTCAATCGCGTCAAAAAATCGATAATGAGCTTCCCGTCGAGATGATCGATCTCGTGCTGGATCGCCGTTGCCAGCAGCCCGCCGGTTTCAAGCTCATGCGGCGTCCCATCGAGATCCTGATAGGTAACCCTCAGCGTCGTGGGCCGCTCGATATCGATCCGCACGTCAGGCAGCGAAAGACACCCTTCCTCATAAACGGCAGTCTGATCTCCAAGCTTGAGGATCTTGGGATTGATCATCACCAGCGGCTTCTTCGCCTCGCCCTCGTCCTCATCGGAAACATCAAGCACCAGCAAACGCTTAGGCACATTGACCTGGATCGCGGCAAGCCCAATTCCCGGCGCCTTGTACATCGTCTCCAGCATATCGGCGGCAAGCGTCTTGATCTCGTGGTCGAACCGCTCGACCGGTGTTGAAACGAGCCGCAACGCAGGATCGGGCAAAGTAATGATTGGCAGCAAGGACATGGACGTATCAGCTTTGTGATTTGCGAATTTGGGTCTTCATGGCACGGCGGAGCCCCGCTTCTCAAGCCCAACCGCCATAATAGCGGCAACACCGTTCACCTCACATCAATGCAACGGGTTGAATTGCCAGCCATTAAACGTTAGGCGGAACAGGGCTCACCAATCAAAACCGGTAGCGAATGGATCAAGCGGCAACCTTCATCTTAGGCTGGGAAGAATGGGTGGGGCTGCCCCTGCTTGGGCTTCCCTCGCTCAAGGTCAAAATCGACACTGGCGCCAAAACCAGCGCGCTCCACGCCCGCCTCATCGAGCCATTTACTCAAAATGGGATCGAACACGTCCGCTTCAAGGTCCACCCGGTCCCGCGCCGCCCGGCCATCGAAATCGACTGCGCCGCCCCGATTCAAGACCAGCGCGTGGTCACAAGCTCCAACGGCGAACCCGAACTGCGCTACGTCATCACGACCAGCATCGAAATCGGCGACCGCCGCTGGCCCATCGAAATTACGCTCACCAACCGCGAGAGCATGCGCTTTCGCATGCTCATCGGCCGCCAAGCGCTGCAACCCGGCATGCTCGTCGACCCCACCGCCGCCTTCCTTCACCCCCGCCGCAGCCACAAAATCTACCGCAAGCTACTGCCACCCCAAACATGATCACCCGTAGGTTGGGTTAAGTTCCTACGAAACCCAACAACTTCCCATGTCCAAAGTGTTGGGTTTCGCACGGTGGCTCGACCCAACCTACAAAACCGTACTCTCACCCCAACCCCATCACACCCAGAAGCGTCGCATGCACATCGCGCTCGTCAAACCGCCGTTCGGCCTTGGCGCGGCTCGCCCGTGCAATCGACGGAATCAAATCGGGCCGCTTGAGAAAACTCTCCATCGCCGCCGCTAACTCGTTCGGGTCAGACGGCGTCACCAGACACCCATTAATGCGCTCATCGACCGTATCCCGGCATCCGGCGAGATTGCTCGTGATCACCGGCCGCCCGGCAGCCATCGCCTCAAGCACCGAACGCGGCATCCCCTCGGCGTGCGAGGAATACACATACACATGGCACCCACCCAGCGCCGGACGCACATCGTCGAGCGCCCCTAGATACTCGACGCAATCACCAAACGCCCTGACCGCCGCCACGCTCACACCGGTCGCCCCGTCGCCGGCGGGCCCCGCCAGTCTGAACCGTGCGGATGGCGCACGCGCCTTCAAAATTCGCGCAGCCTCGCAAAAATCGAGCACGCCCTTCACGCTATCGAGCCTTGAGATCATCAAGAACACCAGCCCCTCGCCCAGCGGCGGCAACGGCTGCACGCCATGATACGCAAGATCGACACCCGCCCCCGGGACAATCACATAAGCAAGATCGGCAGGCAGCATCCCCCGGCTCCGAAGCGTCTTGGGATCGTCGGCATTATGGAACACGGCCAAATCGGCCAGCTCCATCGTCTTCGCCGTCACCCGCACCAGCGCCTCATTCATGCCCTTGGCAGGCACTTCGCTGACGATGGCTACAACCTGCTCGACCTTAGCCCGCTTCGCGGCCTTCACCGCCCGCAGCCCGTCAGGCCCGCACACCGCCAGCACGACATGAGGCCGCAACGCCTCAAATTCCCTTGCCAGCGCAACCACCCGCCGCCGCTCGCCGAAAAAATGAAATCCTGGCTCCTCAGGGGCCAGCACCCGCCGCTCGACGCCCAGATCGTCAAGCCCTGTTTCGCTATCACCGGAAAACACCGGCGCAAAGCACGTCACCGCATGCCGGTTGGCGCGCATCGCCCCGATCAACCCACCGCGCAACCGCCACAGCTGCTGACCCGACCCGGCAACAATAGCGACCCGCCGCAACGCTGCGCCTGTGCCTGTGCCCGCAACCCGTGGGAGCGCTGCAATCCGTGCCCCCGGACCCTGCAATGCCGTCACACCCTGCGTCTCAGCCATGCCGGTCCCCGCTCTCAATGTAATGTCCGCGACGGTGCCGCTGCCGTCACCGCTGGATGTGCCGCCTCAAGCAGCATCTGATCGGGCCGGTAGCCTTCGACCGTCCGCATCAACACAGCTTGGATCGCCGCAACGTCGCGCAACCCCATTGCCGCATGCAGAACATCCAATTCGCACTTCAAGTCCGCCGTCGAAAGATGCGGCTCGTCCGACCGCATGATACGCGGGTGCTCGGTGCTTTGCGTATTCGCCCCGATCAGCAGCTCCTCATACAATTTCTCGCCCGGGCGCAGCCCGGTATAGGCAATCGCGATATCGCCATCGGGCCGCTCGTCGGTCTTCATTTCCAGACCCGTCAGCCGGATCATGAGCATGGCCAGATCGTTGATCTTGACTGGATCGCCCATCTCCAGCACGAACACCTCGCCCCCGGTTGCCATCGCGCCTGCCTGGATCACCAGCGCCGCCGCTTCCGGGATCGACATGAAATACCGCGTCACCTCCGGATGCGTCACCGTCACAGGTCCACCAGCCCGGATCTGCCCGCGAAACAACCCGACCACCGACCCTGAACTGTCGAGCACATTACCAAACCGGACCATCGTGAACACCGTGCGGCACCCTGGCTCGCTCGCCCGCGCCTGCAGGATCAACTCCGACAGCCGCTTGCTCGCCCCCATCACGTTGGTCGGTCGCACCGCTTTATCAGTCGAAATCAGCACCACCCGCTCGACCCGGCACGCTTCCGCGCACTCAGCCAGCACACCGGTCCCAAATACATTGTTCTCAAGTCCCGTAATCGGGTTCGCTTCCACGATCGGCACATGCTTGTAAGCCGCCGCATGAAACACGGTTTCGATCCTGTTATCGCACAACGTCTGCGTGACAAGCGCTGCATCCAACACCGACCCCAGCACAGCGACAATCACCGGCGCAACCCGTCCGCGATACAGCCCCTCGATAATGTCCCGCGCCTGCCGTTCGATATTGAACAGCGCGATTTCGCTATTGTCGAGCAGCACGAGCCGCTTCGGCTTCTGCCGCAAGATCTGCCGCACCAATTCCGACCCGATAGACCCGCCAGCACCCGTGACCAGGATCGCCTTGTCTCTGATATTGCGCTCCAGCAGATCGCCCTGCGGCGGCACCGGATCGCGCCCCAGCAGATCATCCACATCTATCGCCCGCAGGTCCGAAAAACTGATGCGCCCGCTCGCAATGTCTTCCAGTGCCGGCAGCACCTTGACCAGCACCGGCTGCCCCTTGAGCTGCTCGATGATCCGCCGCCGCTCGCTGCGTTGCCCCGACGGCAGCGCCAGCAGCACCTCGTTCACCGACCGCTTCTCGACCAGCGACACGATCTTCTCGGGCCGGTAGACTTTGACGCCTCCAACGTACTGTCCCCACATCGACGGCTGCGGATCGACAAACCCGACCACCTTCCGGTCTGCAACACCTGCAATCGCCCCCAGCAACTGAACGCCAGCCTGCCCCGCACCATAAATCAGCACCCGCTTAACCGGCGTTTCCTCAGGCAGATACGGGATCGGCACACCGGCAGTTTTGAGCATCCACGCCGACACATGCCGGCTCCCAAGAATCGCCAGCGTCCCAAACAGCGCATACAGCATGATCGCCGAGCGCGGCACGCCTTCCTGGCCCGACATGAACACCAGCAGCGCCCAGATGAGAGCCGACAGCCCAACCCCGCCCGCGATCTTCGTCGTGCCTCGATACCCGATATAGCGCGTCACCAGCCGGTAAAGGCCCGCCATCGCAAATGTCGCCACAGTAATAACCGGCGCCACCGCCATCAAAACGCGCCCGGCGAACGTCGTCTCGTCGAACGAAAATCGCCGGAGCCACACGACTCCAAACATCACCAACGCGAGCAGCAGCAAATCGCTCAGCACGAGAATGACGCGCTTGTGCAACCGCGGCAGCTCGATCAGCGACTTGCTCACCTCAGACGCCTGAAAACGTTGCCGTTCGGTCACACCCGATCCCTCTGCGCAGCCCGTAGGTTGGGTTGGGCGATTGCGAAACCCAACAACTCTTTCCCGTGCAAACCAGCTCAAACCCTGCTCCGCACACTATCGCTCCAGAGGCAATTCCCCGGAAACGTTACCCGCAACATTAGCAGCCAGCTTATCAATCATCGCGTAGCACATCACGACCCCGATCACACCGAACACGATGCCGCCGATCATGTGACCGGCTAAAACCCCGGCGGCCCCCGCGAAATACCCACCGGCCGTCACAAACGGCACCGTCCCAATTGTCGCCCGCCCCCAGTTCAGAATCATCGAAGTCTTGGGCCGCCCCAGCGTATTGAACGCCGCATTCGCGATGAACAGCGCCCCCAGAAACACGAACAGCGGCGTCAGCCACCGGCAATACAAAACGATCAGCCGCTCCGCATCCCCGGTCGCATGCATCAAATACGCGATTCCGGGCGCCGCAAACGCCATGACGACCCAAGCCATCGCCGTGAACGCCGCCATCACCTTTAATGCAAGCCCGAACGCCTCGCGCATCCGCGCGCCCTCGCCCGCCCCATAATTCTGCCCGAGGATCGGCCCAATGGTCCCCGACAATGCATAGATCGCCCCGAACGCCACCGGCAGCACGCGCCCGATCGTCGTCCACCCGGCCACCGCGCTATCCCCATACTGCGAGATCGCATACGTCACATACGCATTCGAAACCGGCGTCGCGATGTTGGTCATGATCGCCGGCACCGCGATCCCGGAAATCAGCACCGCGTCGTTGACGAACATCCCCCAGTGTGGCCGGTCGATCAGCTTGTGCACGGCAATCACGCCGTAAAACCCGACCGCCATCACGCCGAACCGCGCAATCACGCTGGCAATCGCCGCCCCTTCGAGCCCCCATCCCATCCAGAAAATCAGGATCGGATCGAGGATTACATTCAACACTGCCCCGATCAGGGTGACATTCATCGCGCGCCGCGCATCACCCACCGACCGCAGCACCCCCGAAGCTGTCATCCCCAGCGCCAACGGCGTCAACGACGGCACCAGAATACTGAGATACATCTTCGACAGCTCGAGCGTCCGCCCCGTGGCCCCCAGCGTGCGCAAAGCCCACGGGATCAACAGCCACACGATCAAACTCGACACTGACGCCACGATCAGCGTCGTCAGAAACGAATTGATCGACAACCGCCGCGCCCGGTCGAGATCGCGCGCTCCAATGGCCGGCGACACCAGCGACGTCGCAGCAATCGACAACCCGATCCCAATCGAAATCGTCAAGAACAGGATCGAGCTGCCGTAGCCGACAGCCGCCACGATGGCCTCGTCCTTCAGCCACGACAGAAAAATCAGGTTCGCCAGATCGCCGATGAAAATCGCCATCAGCCCGAACGCACCAGCACCCGTCATCACGAAGATGTGGCGCAGCAGCGAGCCCGTCGCAAACTTCGGCACCGGCCCAGCAGTCGCAACCTTAGCTACCAGCGGCGTATCTTGAATTTTCATGCGCTGCCTTACCATGAGAAACAAAGCGGTCTGCGCCTTCGCAGACCGAAGCGCCGAAGAGGCGCCGGCGCGAGCGCCGGACTCAAAATTTATGACCTCCTTCGTGTCAGAAATTTTGCAAGAAAAGAGCCTCACATCCGCCGCCGGGACTTGATGGCCGCAGCAAGCGTCCCCTCGTCCAGATAATCCAGCTCCCCGCCAATCGGCACGCCCTGCGCGAGCTTCGACACCGCAACGCCGGAGCTTTCCAATTGCTCGGTCACATAATGCGCCGTCGATTGCCCCTCGACCGTTGAATTCAGAGCGAGCAGCACCTCTTTGACCGCACCGCCGCTCGCCCGTTCCAGCAACCGCGGAATATTGAGCTGATCCGGCCCCACCCCGTCCAGCGGCGACATCACCCCGCCCAGCACGTGATAGCGCGCCGAAACCACGCCCGCCCGCTCCAGCGCCCAAAGGTCGCCGATATCTTCAACCACCACGATCAGGCTGCCGTCGCGCCCCTCGTCGCGGCAGATCGAACACGGCTCGACCGTATCGAGGTTGCCGCAAATCCCGCACGACACGATCTTTTCCGCCGCCTCATTCATCGCGAGCGCTAGCGGCACCAGCAGCTCATGCCGCCGCTTCAGCAGCGCCAGCGCCGCCTTGCGCGCCGAACGCGGCCCCAATCCGGGCATCCGCCCCAACAGTTGTATGAGCCGCTCAATCTCCGGCCCAGTGACTTTTTTCGCCATACCCCGTCTCTACAGGTGGGATACCCGAACGCCAAGCCGCCATCAGCAGCCTTTCCCCGTTGCATATGGGGGCTCACCACGTTATACACCGCTCCTCGAACCGTCCGGCAGGGCATGCCGTGGCGGTTCGTATGCTTTGAAAAAACCCAAACGCGGGTCGTCTCAAAAAGCACCCCTCTCTGGAGGCCGCCCGCAAGGGCGGCAGGACACAGTGGCACCCACGGCCCGAAAGGGCCAGGGCCACAAGGTGACCCGGCGCTAGCGCCGCCCCTGCGGAGGGCCAGTTCAACGCGAGAGCGTTGAACGGTGCGGCCCGTGAGCACATAAATGGAGAGCAAAATGCCCAAGCAGAAGACCAAAAGCGGCGCCAAAAAGCGCTTCAAGATTACGGGTACGGGCAAGATCATTGCATATGCCGCTGGTAAGCGTCACGGCATGATCAAACGGACGGCGAAGTTTGTGCGCAACGCGCGTGGCGGCATGGTGCTGGCCGACGGCGACCAGAAACTCGTCAAGAAGTACATGCCCTATTTCCGCTGATTTGCTCACTCGCATTCAGCCAAACCCAAAACCTTGATCGCAATTTTAGCGGAGCAATCCCATGGCACGCGTTAAACGTGGCGTAACCGCCCACGCCAAGCACAAAAAAGTTCTCAAAGCCGCCAAAGGCTATTATGGCCGCCGGAAAAATACCATCCGCGTCGCCAAGCAGGCCGTTGAAAAGGCTCTGCAATACCAGTTCCGCGACCGCAAGGCCCGCAAGCGCAACTTCCGCGCCCTCTGGGTCCAGCGCATCAACGCCGCCGTTCGCGAACATGGCTTGACCTACTCGCGCTTCATCGACGGCCTGACCAAGGCTGGCATCGAGATCGACCGTAAGGTCCTTTCCGACCTTGCCATCCACGACGCTGCCGGCTTCAAAGCCGTCGTCGACAAGGCCGCCAAACACATCTCCGCCCCCGCCGCCAAGGCCGTGGCTTAAGAACTGTCCCCTCTCCCCATCCTGTATGGGGAGAGGGTTAGGGTGAGGGGCGGCATCAGGCTCAATGCTCGCGTCCGCCCCTCTTTCCAGCCCCCTTCACTAAGTCGCAAAAAGGAAGGGGGTTTGGGGGAACACGTTCCCCCACTTGGGTGTGGGCGAAAGCCCACCGCGCAGCGCCATTAACGCGCTATAGGTGGATCCATTCATGACCGACCTCGCCACTCTCGAATCCGCCGTCCTGGCCCAAATCACCGCCGCATCCGACCTATCAGCCCTAGACGTCGTCCGCGTCGCCACCATCGGCAAAAAGGGCTCGGTCTCCGAGCTGATGTCGAAACTCGGCTCGCTGCCAGCAGAAGAGCGCAAAGGGTTCGGCCAGACCGTCAACGCGCTCAAAACCCGCGTCAGCGACGCCCTCGACGCCCGCAAGACCGCGCTGGAAGGCGCAGCCCTCAGCGCACGCCTCGCCAACGAGCGCTCCGACATCACCCTCCCCGTCCGCCCCGGCGCGGAGGCGCAAGGCCGCATCCACCCGGTCAGCCAGGTGCTCGACGAGGTCATCGAGATCTTCGCCAGCCTCGGGTTCGCCGTCGCGGAAGGCCCGGATATCGAGAGCGACGACAACAACTTCACCAAGTTGAACGTCCCCGCCGACCACCCGGCGCGCCAGGAACACGACACCTTCTACTTCGCAACGAAGCCCGACGGCTCACGCCCGCTGCTACGCACCCATACGAGCCCCGTCCAAATCCGCACGATGCTGAGCCAGAAGCCGCCGATCCGCATCATCGCGCCCGGCCGCGTCTACCGTTGCGACAGCGACATGACGCACACGCCGATGTTCCACCAGATCGAAGGCCTCGTCATCGACGAAGTCACCCACATGGGTCACCTCAAGTGGACCCTGGAAGCCTTCGCGAAAGCCTTCTTCGAGGTCGACGAAGTGAAGATGCGCTTCCGTGCCAGCCACTTCCCGTTCACCGAACCCAGCATGGAAGTCGACATCGGCGCAGAGGCCATCGGCAAGCCCGGTCAGTGGCTCGAAATCCTCGGCTGCGGCATGGTCCACCCCAACGTTCTGCGCAACTGCGGCCTCGACCCCGAAAAATACCAGGGCTTCGCCTTCGGCGTCGGCCTCGACCGCCTGACCATGCTCAAATACGGCATCCCCGACCTGCGCCAATTCTTCGCTGCCGACGCCCGCTGGCTCAGCCACTACGGCTTCTCGCTGCTCGACACGCCAACGCTTGGTGGGGGAATTAGCGGGTAAGGGCTAATTGCACTTACGCCGTGCAATGGATTGTTGATGAAAAAATACGACACCTTGTTCAGTACGCACAGCTTCGGCGGTCGGCTCAATTCGAAAGTGCCGATTACGCTCGACGAACTTTTTTACCCATGATGCATCCTGCTTAAAGAAAACAAGATCCTCCGCACTACGGACGATTAACCGATTAATGTCGCGAACACTTGCGCCATTCGCTTCGCTACGACGATAGCGAAAATTCGGAAAGCCCAAATCGTCAACACGGTCGCTGTCGATTTTGCGCTTAATGCGAATAGCTACGTCTGGTGCCAGCGGCACGATTCTATTGAACATTTGCTGGTGGAGATCGCGTTCAATCGCAACGGGAAAATCGCTAGTGAAAAATGGACTTTGCGGGTCGCGATTTAGGATCACGTCCCACTCACAGTTTCCAAAAAGGCCAACTCGCCTAAAAATGTTACTGATACCAAGTGCTTGTGGATACTTTTCATCAACATCCATAGACAAAGCACCCATTGAGATCATATCTCGCAAAGACCTGTCACCTTCAGGCGTGGACAGCTTCGGAATTTTTCCCGTCTCGCACAGAAATTCCGCTGAAGCCTCCACCATATTTCTAAGCGGAAGACTGCTAATCCGCATAGCTGCAGGCGAACAGCCCGCAACATAAGCGACAAATCCAGCGATGACATAAATGGCATCTTCGTCAATTTGACCGGATCGCAACTTATCAAGAGAGCGATTGTAAAAGCGCTCGATTAACTTGAGAAAATCCTCGATGGCACTAGGATTGACCAGGTAATCGTTAGTGCTACCATCATCCAACCAACACACGTCCTTGGAATGAGGAGCAAACGCCTTCATATCGGATTTGCGTATCGCATAAAATCGACGACCCAACTCCGGCGACTCAAAATTCTTCAAGTGCACTTGAGAAACGTAGTGATCGCGTGCCATGCTGTGCCCCATTCGATCCGATTCGGACGAATCAACAAAGCTCGAACTTTTGGTCCTGACGCAAGAAAACTCAATGCATTTGCGTGCACGATCAACCGCAAAATTCCATGCCGTTCCGGCACGTCACTCTTGGTCCCCAAAAAGGCGGGTGGTTCGGAGGGTGTCCCTCCGAGCGGGTTGTAGGGCGGCAGCCCTACGCGCGCAGCGCCCGCGATCCAACCTGCCGCCCCCGCTCCACCACGCCACCTTGACGCCGACCGCGCCACACGGCATCCACGCGCCATGCTCGCGCTCCCTCCCCTGTCCCTGTCGATCATCTTCGCCCTCGCGCTCAGCGTGGCGATGACGGTTGTCGGCGTAACGCTGCTATTCACCCACGACCGCACACAAGAAGACCTGGAACAAAGCATCGACTTTTCGTTTTCCCGCGAGTCGTTGCGCAGCGCGTTCATCTATTACCGCCTGATCGGTTACTCGATGGCGGGCGCCTACGTCCTGTTCGTCGTCAGCTGTATCCACCTGCAATGGGACGGCTATCAGATCTTCGCCGAAAGCAACGCCATCGGCGCAAAACCCACCTGGGCCAACCCCATCCTCGTCATGCTGTTTGCCGCCGATCTGGTCCTGCGCGGCGGCTTTTTCGACTTCATGCAGCACTTCGACCTAGGCATTTCCCATATCTGGATGAACCGCAAAAACTGGGCCTTCGTCTGGTACGCCTTTGTATTCAGGATGTTTTTCGGCCTGACCCTGCTACGGATCATCATCTCCTTCATCTGGATTTACGGCAAAATCCGCCGCGTGAAAGAAGCCGCCAAACAGCTTGACAACTGACCCGTCGCCCGCGCGCGGGGTTGCCTCGCCGCATGGTGATCTTTCAGATCGACGCGGCGTCACGCTTTGCGCGCTCACGCACGGCGCGCAAGCAAGAGAGCGACAATGCGCCCCTCCCGCCGCGCACCAAACCCGCCTAATCACAAGCGATGGAAGATGCAGCGGCATACCCGCTCCTAGCGCTGCCCCCCGCAGCCCAGGAGAACAGCCGGTTTAGGGCAGCGATCATCGCAGCCCTGGCGCTTCACCTCGCCGCTTTGGTGATCGGCCTCTACACGCCCACGACCCAGCGCATGGGCGAAGAGACCGGCAGCCCGGACGGAATGACGGTCGAGATCGTCGACGCAAGCGAACTCGCGAGCCAAGCAGCCCAACCACCCGCCGCACCGCCCGTTCAACCGCCTCCTGCAGCGGAAGCAGCACCCAGCCCGCCCGAGCCCGCCGCCCCTCAGCAGGCCGCCGCCGAACCCGCTCCAGACCTCAAGCCGTCCACGCACGAGGAAGCCCCCACGCCCGCCAAGGCAGAACCAGCGCCGGCCAAACCACCACCGAGCCCCGCCACCGCGCTCGATAATCTCGACCCCAGCTTGTTCAAAATCCTGCCCAAGGCCGAAGCGAAACCCGAACCGCATCCGGCAGCCAAACAAACCAAGGCAGCCAAGCCCGAAAAGCCGGACAAGCCGGCGCAACTGAGCATGACGGTGCCTACCCCGTCGTTCACATCGTCGAACGATGTATCAGGCCGCAGCGCAGGACTATCGCGTCCGGCTGGCATCACGCGTTCGGGCCTCAACGACGAGTTTGGCCGCGGCGTCATCCGCGCACTCCGCCAAACCATGCCCCCAAACAACCGCATAGCCCAAGCGACGGTCCGCTTCGTGCTGTCAGCGGACGGCAACCTCGTGGAAGTCGAACTAGTCCACAGCTCAGGCGACGCAGCCTTGGACCAGAATGTCGTTTTCGCGGTGAAGCAGGCCAATTTCCCGATCCCCGCAACCAATCTGACGGCCCTCGACCGCCAGTTCCGCGTCACTTACGTCTATCGTTGAGCCAAATAAAAACCCCAAGTTCGCGCTGCGAACCTGGGGATTGAATCCACTGTGAAGTGTAGTCGCTTACTGCAGCGACTTCTCAATCTCGGCGCGATGCGCTTTCACGATGTCGATGTTTTCTTTGTTCTGCAGCGTCGGCGTGGTCTTGATGGCTTCTTCGAGTTCCGAAACCAGCTGCTTTTTGTCGGCATCCGGAATCGTCGCATCCGCCTTCACATCTTCGAGTTCTTTCTTGAGCGCTTCGATCGGGTCGGTGAAGTTCCCGGTCTGGGGATCAAGGCCCGCCATCACGATAGAGATATTGGCCGCCACATCATCAAGCTCTGCAAAGTTGGCAAATCCGTTCTTCTTAGCAATCGCCTCAAGCTCGGTCTGCAGCGCGGCATCCGGTTTGTCGCCGGCCGCCTGGATTTTGGGAGCAATCGCCGCGAGATCCTTCTGCGAGGCAACGAACCCCGAAACCTGCTTTTCGGTCAGCTTGATCTGCTTGATATCCTGCGCGTTGACCGGGCTGCCCAGCGACAGGGCGCCCAGTAAAAGCGCTGCGATCGCCACCAGCGTTTGCGTCAACTTTAACATTCTCGACTCCCCTGTTATCCGTTCATCGTGCCAGCAAGACCAGCCGAACCGTGACCATCTTCTCAAGATATAAACGTCAATACTAAGACAACCGCCTAAGTTCCAATTCATTTTGTTACAACGCAGCACCCGTCCAATCCCGTCGGGCAGACAAACAGGACCACCGGCATCCGTCCTGGTAAATCGAGCACTATAGATACACGGTTGCCACTAATCTCGTCCGACAGCAACGATCAGATGCCCGAAAAGTTGCGGTAACAAATTACCTTTCGTGCGGTTCCATGATACCACAACCATAATACCATTGATTCTAAACGGTTTTTTATTATCGGTTGACACAACGCTGCCACACAGATACACACGCCGCTTCGATATCAGCCCCCCAGGGAACCATCTAGGGGCCATCTATCGTTCGTTTGACCTCCCTTTGGAGCATAGCCTCATGAAAACCTACTCCGCCAAGGCCGGCGAGGTGGACAAGAAGTGGATTGTGATCGACGCCAACGGTCTCGTCGTTGGC
>JANLYB010000206.1:0-3018 GCA_031365425.1 Hyphomicrobiaceae bacterium | reverse complement strand
CCCGAACGTGCGCTCCAAGTACTGGGCGACGTTCAGCGCGTGCGCTGCGCTGTCATCGCGCCGGTAATTCACGAAAATCTTGCCCGGCATGTCCGCCCCGGTACTGAAGAAGTATTCCAGCAAGCTAGCCGTCTTGCGAGCGTCTGTCACCGGATGAATACGCCTTGATTTTGCTGACCACCACCCGAGCTATGGCCAGAAGTTGGTGACAGCGTGAATCGGTGAAGGCGGCATATCGTGGGGTTGCTTAACGACCTCACTTCTCCAGCAAAGGAGCGATATGCCGTGCCCAACGATAACGTTACCAAACTGATTCAGCCAGGGTCGTTCGCCGATCCGCTCACTGAGATCCTGCGCAACGGGGCTCGCGCCCTGCTGACGCAGGCTGTCGAGGCGGAGGTAGCAGATTTCCTCGCCAAGCATGCTGCACTCAAAACGGAAGGGGGCCATCAAAGGGTGGTTCGCCATGGGCACCTGCCCGAGCGCGAAGTCTTGACCGGCATCGGTCCGGTCGCCGTGCGCCAACCGCGCATCCGTGATCGCGACGGCGGTGCCGCCGATCCTGACCGCATTCGCTTCACGCCTTCGATCCTGCCTCCCTATGCGCGCCGCTCCCGAAGTCTGGATGTGCTGATCCCCATCCTTTACTTGAAGGGTATCTCGACCGGCGACTTTGAGGAGGCGCTGGCCGCCCTGCTCGGGAAGGATGCGCCGGGGCTGTCAGCGTCGACCATTGCGCGGCTGAAGGAAGTCTGGATCGACGAGCACGCGCGCTGGCAGAAGCGCGATCTGTCGGCCCGGCGCTACGTTTATGTCTGGGCGGACGGCATCCATTTGCAAGCCAGGCTCGAAGACGAAAAGCAGTGCATCCTGGTCATGATCGGTGCGACGCCCGAGGGCAAAAAGGAACTGCTCGGCTTCACTGACGGTGCCCGCGAGAGCGCGCAAGACTGGCGCGAATTGTTGCTCGACTTGAAGAGCCGAGGCCTGATCATCGCGCCGCAAATCGCCGTCGCCGATGGCGCGCTCGGCTTCTGGAAGGCGCTCGGCGAGGTGTGGCCGACAACCCAGGAACAGCGCTGCTGGGTCCACAAGACCGCGAACATCCTGAACAAGCTGCCCAAAAGCCAACAGCCGAAAGCCAAACGGTCGTTGCAGGAGATCTGGATGGCTGAAACGCGGGCCGACGCCGTGTCCGCATTCAACGCCTTCATCGCCAGCTATGAACTGAAATACGAAAAGGCTGCCGACTGCCTCGCCAAGGATCGCGAAGCATTGCTCGCCTTCTACGACTTCCCGGCAGAACATTGGAAACATCTGCGGACGTCAAACCCAATCGAAAGCACCTTTGCCACCGTGCGCCATCGCACGATCAGGTCAAAGGGCTGTCTCTCCAACAAGACGGCGCTGGCGATGGTGTTCAAGCTCGTCGACGCCGCACAGAAAAGCTGGCGCCGCCTCGACGGACACAACCAGTTGCCCAAGCTTGTACTTGGTGCCAAGTTCACTGACGGGCTGGAAGTGATCGGCACTGCTGATCGTCAGCCCAAAGCCGCCGCCTGATCCATCAGGCCGTCACCAAGATTCAGCGATAGCTCTAGATCCCATACTTCGGGGCTCTTACTGTGGCGGATCATTGAATCTCCGTGATGCGGTTTTTCGTCAACAAAACAATGGCTTGAAATCCGCTTGTTGATGACAGCTACTCTTGGAACATTAGCGGGCAGTCGCGAATTTAGCAACAAAACACCTTGTGGTGGTTATTCCTTAAGGCTGATGATTCGTGAATGAAAACGACTCTGCATGCCGCCTCGAGACATGGGCGTGGAACCCTTGTGGTGAGGCGGTGGTTGTACTCCGATGAGCCATTCGAACGTTGGAGCTGGGTCACTCTTTATGACAGTCACACAGCTGAATCCTCCACTTCCGCTCGAAACGCCCCGCGGAAAAGGGTTGGCACATTTCATGATCGATTATGGGCCCGAACATCACCTGATGTGGACCGTCTTCATTGACGCCACAGGGGAATGTTGGACGTTTCAAAATCCAGATATCCGTGCGGGGAAGAATATCACGCTCGGGCGCACGTCGACGACCCCAATTAAATCGGCGCACATTTCCGATCCAATCCGCGAGCCGTCATATGAATCCATTGCACCTGTCGCGAACTTCAAACCGCTGAATGGTACGCACTCTTAACAAATCGACGCTTACGCCGTTTCCGATGACAGGCGAGGCACCTTCGACGTTGCGACAAGTCACGATTCGATTTCTCCTTTAGAAGGGCTCGGGCACTCAACATGGCTAAGCGAAACAATCAGACGACTGTGGTGGGTAACGGGGGAGAAATCCATCAACACTCTTCGGAGCGCGCAAACCGCTTGACCACCAATCATGGAGTGGGGGTGAGTGACAATCAAAATTCACTCAAAGCGGGAGCACGTGGTCCCACATTGCTCGAAGACATGATTCTTCGCGAAAAAATACAGCATTTCGACCACGAGCGCATCCCCGAACGCATTGTCCATGCCCGAGGATCAGGTGCCCATGGCTACTTTGAACTGACCGAATCACTCGCTAAATTTTCCAGCGCGAGAATACTGACCGAAGTTGGACAAAAGACGGAAGTGTTCGTCAGGTTTTCAACGGTCGCAGGCGGTGCCGGGTCGGTCGATACCCCGCGCGACGTTCGTGGTTTTGCAGTCAAGTTCTATACGAGCGAAGGCAACTGGGACCTCGTCGGTAACAACATCCCGGTGTTTTTTATCCAGGATGCGATCAAGTTTCCGGATCTCATTCATGCGGTAAAAATGGAGGCTGATCGTGGTTATCCGCAAGCCGCATCGGCGCATGACACTTTCTGGGATTTCATCGGGCTCATGCCGGAATCCACGCACATGATCATGTGGGCAATGTCCGACCGCACCATTCCGCGCTCGTTGCGTATGATGGAAGGGTTCGGCGTAAACACCTTCCGGCTGATTAACAACAAGGGGGAAGCCACCTTCGTCAAATTCC
>JANLYB010000196.1:0-3585 GCA_031365425.1 Hyphomicrobiaceae bacterium | reverse complement strand
CTGCAGCCCAGATTGCCGAAACGGTCCCCTGGTTCACGGCGCACAACAGCACCGCCGTCAGAAACAACATCGACAGGTTGGGCAAGTCCAGCGATTGCACGAGCAGCTCACCCGCAACAATAGCAACGCCGACAGCAATCGCTGCAACGTAGAACGCCCGGCTCGATAAATTAGTCAGCACCGGCGGCAATCTCACGGAAATCTTCCGGGGCTCTGCTCTGCCCGCAATGACATGGACCGCAATGTCATCGGCCCGCGCCAGAATTTGGTCAGACAGCGAGCGCTTCAATACCCGCGTCGCCCAGTTGCCCCGCGAGCGGCCGCACAGAATTTGCGTGATGTTTTCGCGCTTGGCGTAACGCAGCAATTCGGCGGGCAGATCCGCGCCGATCAGATAGGCCGTCTCCGCACCCAACCGCTCGGCCGATCGCATGGTTTCCTCGATACGGGCCGCAACGAGGGGATCGCGGTCTGCGCCTTCGAACCGTGAGATGTGAACGGCGACCCAGCTTGCCTTGAGCCCAGTTGCCAACCGGGCCGCTTCGCGCACCACAGCCGATGACAGTTCATCACTTCCAACGCACACCAGCAGGCGCTCCGCCGTCGGCCAAGGCCCTTCGATCGCGTTCCGCCGCAAAAACCCCACCATCTGATCATCGACCTGATCGGCAGTCCGGCGCAGCGCCAATTCACGCAGCGCCGTGAGATTGCTCGCCGTAAAGAACCGGTCGATGGCCCTGCGCGCGTTCTCCGGCAGGTAGACTTTCCCTTCCTTTAACCGCTCGATCAGTTCGCCGGGCGTGATGTCGACGACGACGACTTCGTCGGCATCCTCAATCACCGTGTCGGGCACCGTCTCGCGAACTTTGACGCCGGTGATACGGGACACGACATCAGACAGGCTTTCCAGATGCTGGATATTGACGGCGGTCCAGACATCGATTCCGGCTTTCAGGATGTCCTTGATATCCTGATAGCGCTTGGGGTGGGCACTGTCGGGCGGATTTGAGTGGGCCAGCTCATCGACGATGAGCAGCTTGGGCCGTCGCGCAATGGCCCCGTCGATATCGAACTCCATCAGGGTTCGATTGCGATACGACACTGGCTTACGCGGCAGCACGTCGAGCTTTTCAAGCAGCGCCGCCGTCTCGGCACGTCCATGCGTCTCGACCAATCCGATGGCAACATCGACGCCCTCATTCTGCAACCGCTGAGCGCCCAGAAGCATCGCATAGGTTTTGCCCACGCCTGGCGCCGCGCCCAGGAAAATCTTGAGTTTGCCGTGCCCTTCCTGTTCGGCGGCCTTGAGCAGGGCGTCGGGGGAAGGGCGTCCATCGCGAGGGCCGGGCTGGTTGTTCATCAGGTCTTGGATAGTCCATCGAGCGCGAGATTGAGACGTAGCACATTCACCCGCGGCTCGCCCAAGAACCCCAATGCAGGTTGCTCGATCAGCGTAGCGATCAAGCCACGTACCTGATCTTCCGGCAGATTGCGCGCCTTGGCAACGCGGGGTGCCTGCAACTTGGCAAACGCCGGCGAGATATGAGGATCAAGCCCGCTCGCCGACGCCGTCACCGCGTCGGCCGGAAGGTTACTAGCACCGGCTTCCCCCTTCAGTGCCTCTATGTCGAGCTTGACGCGCTCCACCAGTGCCTTGGCGGTCGGCCCAAGGTTCGAGCCCGATGAACTCGACGCGTTATAAGGCGTATCAATGGTCTTGGTATCGTCCTTGGGATCAGGTGCACTCGTTGCCGACCGGCGGGGATGGAAATAGCGCTCAGCCAAAAACGGCTGCCCGATCAGATCTGAACCGATGGTCTTTCCATCCTTCGCAATGAGGCTGCCGTTAGCCTGATAGGGCGCGGCGACCTGAGCAATTCCAGTCACAAGCAGCGGATACACAATGCCGGTCAACCCGGTGAACAGCGCCAGCATGACGACGGCAGGGCGGATGTGTGTGTGCATGGTGATGATCCTCAAGCCAGATGTAACGCGACGACGATCATGTCGATGAGCTTGATGCCGATAAACGGCGCAGCAAGCCCACCTAGACCGTAAATCGCTAAATTACGTTTCAACAGCGCAGCAGCGCCCACCGGGCGATACGCAACGCCCTTGAGCGCGAGCGGAATGAGCGCAACGATGATCAACGCATTGAAGATCACCGCCGATAAAATCGCGCTTTGCGCCGTGCCGAGCTTCATCACGTTCAAAGCGCCAAGCTCGGGATACGTGACCAGAAACAACGCTGGGATGATCGCGAAGTATTTGGCGACGTCATTTGCAATAGAAAACGTCGTCAACGATCCGCGCGTCATCAAAAGTTGCTTGCCGATCTCGACGACCTCGATCAGCTTCGTCGGATTGCTGTCGAGATCGACCATATTGCCGGCTTCGCGCGCCGCCTGCGTCCCGGTCTGCATGGCGACGCCAACATCAGCCTGAGCAAGCGCCGGCGCATCGTTCGTGCCGTCGCCGCACATCGCAATCAGCCGCCCCTTGGCTTGCTCTGCCCGGATATAGGCAAGCTTATCCTGCGGCGTTGCTTCGGCGATGAAATCATCGACCCCCGCCTCCGAAGCAATCGCCGCCGCCGTCACCGGGTTGTCGCCCGTGACCATGACCGTCCGGATGCCCATCGCCCTCATCGCCGCAAACCGTTCCTTGATGCCGGGCTTCACCACGTCTTTCAGATGGATCACCCCCAGCAGCCGCCCGGCCGACGAAACCGCAAGCGGCGTCCCTCCCGTCCGCGAAATGCGTTCGACCGCTTGGCGGAAAGCTGGCGGCGCGTCGTGAAGGGTCGCGCCCAAGTGCTTGATCACCGCATCTACGGCCCCCTTGCGAACGCTGCCAGATCCCTCGTCAACTCCCGACAACCGAGTGACTGCAGAGAACGCTACGACCTTGGCCTTCGCCGTATCGAAGCGCTTTTCAACCCGCGCATACCTGCCCTTCGCAAGCGCCACGATCGAACGGCCTTCAGGCGTTTCATCGGCAAGGCTCGCGAGCAACGCAGCATCGGCAAGCTCGGCCTCACTCACGCCCGCCACGGGTATGAACTCGGTCGCAAGCCGGTTGCCGTAGGTAATCGTGCCCGTCTTATCGAGCAGCAGCGTATCGACATCGCCTGCCGCCTCGACCGCCCGACCCGACGTCGCCACCACATTGAACCGGATCAGCCGGTCCATCCCGGCGATCCCGATGGCCGACAGCAGGCCGCCAATCGTTGTCGGGATCAATGTCACCAGTAGAGCCACCAGCACCGTGACCGAGAGCGCCGTCGCGGAATACCCAGCCAGGCCCCACAGCGTCACGACTGCGATCAGGAAGATCAACGTCAACCCCGACAGCAAAATCGATAGCGCCAGCTCGTTCGGCGTCTTCTGCCGTTCCGCCCCCTCGACCAGCGCAATCATGCGGTCAAGAAAGCTCGATCCTTGCGCCGCCGTCACCCGCACCTTGATCCAGTCCGACAACACCTGCGTGCCGCCCGTGACCGCCGAACGGTCGCCGCCCGACTCGCGGATGACGGGAGCAGACTCGCCCGTCACCGCTGACTCGTTGACCGATGCAATCCCCTCA
>JANLYB010000137.1:0-9509 GCA_031365425.1 Hyphomicrobiaceae bacterium | reverse complement strand
CTTGGCGACGATCTGGCGGAGCGGGCGGATGAAGCCCAGATCCATCATCTGGTCGGCTTCGTCGAGGACGAGGATTTCGGTCGACGACAGCGAGAGGTGGCCTTCCTGCATGAGGTCGATCAAGCGGCCTGGCGTTGCGACGAGAACGTCGACGCCGCGCGACAGCAGGTTGATCTGCGGCTTGTAGCCGACACCGCCGAAGATCACGCCGGACTGCAAGCCGGTATGACGGCCATAAGTCTTGAAGCTTTCGCTGATCTGGGTGGCAAGTTCGCGGGTCGGCGACAGGATAAGCGCGCGGCAGCCCTTGCGGGGTGCCGGTTTGCGATCAGCCATAAGACGCTGGAGGATCGGCAGGGCAAATGCTGCCGTCTTGCCGGTGCCGGTCTGGGCAATGCCGAGCAGGTCGCGGCCTTCGAGAACGCTCGGGATGGCCTTGAGCTGGATCGGCGTTGGTGTGGTGTAGCCTTCGGCATCCAGCGCTTTAAGCAGTTCGGGCACAAGGCCCAGCCCGGCAAAAGCGGAGGTCGAAAGGGGCGCGGAATCGCTGCGCACGGGAGCGTTTGTCAATTGAATGGCTTTCGTATGGACCAACGCAAAAGGGCCATGCATGCGGAACGCACGCAGTATCACCTCGGAATGACGCGGGTCACCTGTAGGGTAATGCCCCGCGTGGCCTGGGCATCGGATCAGAGGTCGGCGGTGCTCAACAGGACGGTCAATGGGGAGGCCGCTAAGCGACTGTGCCCGTTAGTAAAACCGTTTCACGCGGCTGGAGCGCCGTAAATCGCCTCGTTGGTGGCGATGGAGGGTATATCTCATGCTGCAGCGCAAAAAGCAAGCCGCGTATTTATGAATGGCTTACTTGCCTCACCCCTCGCGCGGGTCTTCGCTGGGGTCGTCATGCGACGTGCCGTTTGGGCTGCCGAACTTGGGGTCGCCATCTTCGTCGTCGTCCATAACGCCGCCGGGGATGGCGTAGCCGCCGCCGAGCCAGCGCGCCAAATCGACGTTGGCGCAACGTACCGAGCAGAACGGCTTGAACGCCTCCTCAGCGGGGCGTCCGCAGATCGAACAAAGCGGCGTGCGGATTGTCTTAGCGTCGAAGTTCACGAGAGCGGGGCACTCCTGCCAATTCCAGTTTACGTCACGTGGGATCGAGCTGTCCGGCTTTCAACCAATTGAAATGAATCGGAAAGCCTTCGGCCTGGAGCATGCCGGTTACTTCCGTCAGCGGCAAGCCGACGACATTGGTGTAGGAGCCGACGATGCGCTGAACGAATGCGCCCGCCAGACCCTGGATCGCATAGCCACCCGCTTTACCGCGCCATTCGCGGGAGGCGATGTAGGCCTCGATCTCGGCTTTGGTCAGGTGCTTGAAGCGGACACGCGTGTCGACGATTTTCATACGCACGCGGTCGTCGGGCAGCAGAAGGCAGATGCCTGTCAGCACGCGATGCGCGCGACCGGACAGGTACTGCAGAGATTCGGCCGCCTGCTCAATGTGTTCGGGTTTGCCGAGAATGCGGCGGCCTACGGCCACAACGGTATCGGCTGCCAGAATGTGCGCGTCGGCAATGTCGCGGTCATTGGCGATCTGGTCGCGGGCGGCTTCTGCTTTGGCGCGCGACAGGCGGGTCACGAGCGCGCGCGGCATTTCAGAGCGCCCGGGCGTCTCATCGATGGAAGCGGGGCGATACGCGTCGGCCTCGATGCCGACCTGGGCCAGGAGCGCGACGCGGCGTGGGCTGGCGCTTGCCAACACGAGTTTGGGGCGGGTTTCAACGGGTTGCAGGCGCACGCGGTCGCGGGCGAGTTCACGGCGCAGCGTATCGCGGCGCGGACCATCCGTTCGCGTCAGCCCTGCTAGAAAACCGGTTTTCAATACGGACATGGATCATCTTTTTGCAATTGCGCGCCCGCCAATCCGCGCATGTCTGTGCGCGTTCTGGTCTGCGAGACCATGCGAATAGTTGGCGACGAAATCAAGACCCGCGCGCGCCAGCAGACTGGGCAACTCAAAAACTTCACGCAGACTTATCCCCGCCCTCGCGACCCCACCCATACTGCAGTTTACCTGGATCGTCCGCCTTCCGCGCCCCTTTGGAAGCCGGAATGTTGGTTTGTCCGGGCGAATGCAACCGTGCGTGGAGCCATCATGCCAGCCAACCCCTTTTCCAGCCAAGCAACCGGCCTCATCGGTCCGGCGGCCCTTATTCGACCCATCATCAAGTCCGATACCGCCGATCTGCCCAATGGCGCCTGCCGCGCCGTGCTCGCCGGCACGCCGGGCACTGCAAATCTCATGGATGCGTCCGGCAATGCGCTCACCGGCATCCCGCTTCAGCAGGGTTACAACCCGATCGGCGTGTTGCGGATCATGACTGGCGGCACTGCCGACAATCTGTGGGCGCTCTACTGATGCTCGGTCTCGCCCTTTGGATCTGGCCGCTACCTGGAGGGACTGCAAACGCTTTCCTTTACGCGTTCGTGCCGTCGCTCGATTTTTCCGATCCCCGCAACTGCGGCTATGCCGCCATCACAGGTCTGTAAATGACATTATCGGTCAAAGACGCGTCGGGTGCGACGCAAACCATTAAGACGAACGACGATATGGCAGGCGTGGCGGGAACGCCATCGGCTAACGTGCTTAGCGTTCAAGGCGTATCGGGGGGTAGCGCACTTGCGGTAGCGGTTTCCAACCTGCCGGCGACACAAGCGATCTCGGGCACCGTTTCGGTCTCAAACCTGCCGGCGACGCAGCCCGTGTCGGGTGCCGTTTCGGTCTCGAACTTTCCGGCGACACAAACAGTTTCCGGGTCGGTCTTGGTTGCTAACCTGCCAGCGACGCAAGCGGTCTCGGCTGCGGCATTGCCGCTCCCGGCGGGGGCGGCATCTGAAGCGAGCCTGGGCACCATCGGCTCTGCGCCGCCCGCTTTGCCTGGATCGTCAACCGGTATCATGGGCCTCCTGCGCTGGATCGGGACGCTGTTCACGAGCGGGGCAGGCGTCGCAGCGGGGGCGCTACGTGTCGTCGTGGCGAGCGATCAGACGGCCCTGCCGGCTTTGTCACCTGCTGCAGCCTACGCCGAACGCTCGGGTACGATTACCACTGGCGGGACGGCCCAGACTCTGGCCGCCGCAAACACAGCACGCCGGTTCTACCGGGTGATGAACCTCTCGACGGGCGATTTGTGGATCAACGACAAAGGAACGGCGGCTGTAGCAAACCAGCCGTCGTTCAAGCTTGTGGCTGGGGCGATGTATGAAGTCTCATCGTGTGCGCCAACGGCTGTCATCTCGATCTTCGGCGCGACGACAGGCCAAGCCTTTTCCGCAGCGGAGGCCTGATCCATGCCGATGTATATTCCGTCACCGTTCGCCGTCGCCTCAACTGGGGCAATTACCGTCACGACCGCTTCGGGCAACTTTCCGCTCACGATCAACGGCGGTGCCAACAACACGTACTTTCAGTGCATGCGCTCCGGCGCGACAGTGTTGTTCGGCGCCGATGCGGCATGGGGCGCGACTGTTCAGACGCAGACTGGCGTTGCGCAAGTGACCTTCTTGCCAGGCGGCACGGCTTCGATGGGGGTAACCTCGTCGGCCTCAAGTTTGGTATCCACGATGGGCCGGACCTGGACTTCGGGTACGCTCAGTGCGGCCGCCGATACCGGTCTCAGCCGGAATGCTGCTGGCGTCGTCGAAGTCAACAACGCAACGTCCGGTGCGTTCCGCGATCTCAAAGCCCGCAATCTCATCACGAACGCAACCACGGTCTCAGGCCTGACGCCTGCAGCGACTGCCGGTCCGGGTGCGCGATCGTTTGTCACCGACGCGACCGCAACCACCTTCCTATCTGTCGTCGCAGGCGGCGGATCCAACAAGGTGCCCGTCGTTTCCGACGGCACGAACTGGCTGATCGGATAACCTACATGACGCTCTACGTTCCGCCACTTGAGGGCCGGACCTCTGCCTCCAACACTTCGGTCGGTCAGCTTGCGGGTGCTACGATCAGTTCGGGCACCAACAATACGTTTGCTGGAAATTCAGCCGGGACCAATGTGGGCTCCGGCAGCGGCAACACGTTCGTTGGTGCGACCGCTGGCGCTGCGCTTTCAAGCGGGACCAACAACGTCGCCATCGGCCTGCTGTCGATGCGATTTGCGTCGACAGCGTTCGACAACGTCTGCGCCGGTCATCAGGCCGGAATCAGCCTCAGCAGCGGATCCGGCAACGTGTGCCTCGGCAAGAATGCCGGGCTTTCGCTGACGACGGGCACGTACTGCGTGTTCGCTGGCAACGCTGCGGGTCAGGGCGCCACATCGTCTAGCGCGATCGGGATCGGTCAGGCGGCGCTCCAGTCATGCGCTGCCAACGACACCATTGGTATCGGGCGGACCGCTGGGCAGAATATCACCTCCGGCACCGACAACATCGCCATCGGCGCGGGCGCGCTGCGGCTCACGACGACCGGGCAGCAGAACATCGCCATCGGCCGATCTGCATTGGAAAACTTACAGCCTCGTCCCAATCCATCCGACGGCAGCGATCTGCGCTGCATGTTCAATACCGCCATCGGCGTCGGCGTTCTCGGCCAGTTGACCACCGGCTGGGAAAATATCGGCATGGGCAACAACGTGATGCCCACGGCCTCGACCGGGTCGGTCAATACGGCCATCGGTTCGGAAGCCATGCGCGACCTGACGACCGGCAGCGGGAATACGTCCTACGGCGTCTCGGCGTTGCAGGCCGTCACGTCGGGTTCGAATAATGTCGGCATTGGCGGCAATGCGGGCGGCTTTCTGGCCGGTGTCAACTGCATCACGACGGGCAACTACAATACGTTCATCGGCACCAACACGATCCCGTCAAGCACGACCCAGGTCGATTACATGACGCTGATCGGCGCGTGCACAACGGGATCGCGGTCCAATGCCATCTTCCTTGGCCGCGCCAACGGGGCGGATACGACCGTTGCGCAAGGTCCGCTGGAAGCGGGCGGCGCGATCACGCTCAAGTCGTATACGGTCGCCGGACTGCCAACGGCTGGCCTTGGCAAGACGGCGTTTGCCAGTAATGGGCGGCGTGCGGGCGAGGCGGCAGGGGCCGGGACCGGCATCCCCGTCTGGTCGGACGCCGGGAATTGGCGGACATATTACGACAACTCTGTCGTATCTGCTTAACCGTTACGGACAATCGTAAGGCAAGGCGGCCCGGCAGCGACGGTGCCGATCATACAAGCGTCCGGCGCGGGACCCGCGTGAAGTGCCGTCAAGCAGGCCTGGACATTGTCGTGCGGGATGCCAGCCAGCAATCCGCCCGATGTTTGTGGGTCAAAGAGGATCGCAACGGAGGGTTCGTCGCTTTCCTCTGACCATTCGAGCGAGATGGGAGAGGCGCGATTTTCCGGCAGGAGCGTCGAGGCGATACCTTCGTGGGCCAACTGACGAACGCCGGGATAGAGCGGCAGATCGGCGAACTGGAGTTCGGCCGAAACTCCAGAAGCTTGGAGCATTTCGGCGACGTGACCGCCCAGACCAAAGCCGGTGACGTCGGTCATGGCTGATGCGCCATGTGCCATTAGAATTTGCGAGACGCGGGCATTCGATTGCAGCATTGCCTCGAAGACAGTGGCGATATCGGTGGCGCGGGCGAGGCCGCGCATCTGGGCTGCGAACAGGATGCCTGTGCCGAGTGGCTTTGTGAGGATGAGTTTGTCGCCGGGTTTGAGACCAGATTTGCGCATAAGTTTTTCGCGCGGGACGCCTCCCGAGACGAAGAAGCCTGCCGCCATTTCGGGGCCTTCGCTGGAGTGGCCGCCCGCGAGCGCGACGCCTTCGGCGTCGAAACAGCTGCGGGCTCCGCTGAGGAGTTGGAACAGGTCTTCGGCTACGGCGCGGCGGGGGCCGTGAGGGATGGTGCAGATGGCGAGCGCGTGATTTGGCGTGCCACCCATGGCAAAGACGTCGTTCATGGCGTGGTTGGCTGCGACCGCGCCGAAGAGGTAGGGGTCGTTCCAGAAGGCGCGGAAGTAGTCGACGCTTTCAACGCGCAGGGTGGGGCCGCCGGTGTCGATGATGGCGGCGTCGTCGGACCGGCTATCGGCGATCTGCGGGTTGGTGATCGCAGGGGCTAGACGCGCCAAAGCGTCGGCAAGAGGTTTGGGGCCGACCTTGGCGGCGCAACCACCACAACGCATTTCGTCTGAGGCAACCGCGCCCGCGTCCATAGCGGGGAGGACTTGGAACTTCTCCATGAACTCGCGGTCGATGCGGTCTTTCCAGCGCCAGACCCATTTTCCACCGGCCGCGAATGGTCCGCGCGCGGCAATGGCGTCGCGGTCGCCCAACGCCATGATAGTGAGGAAATCTGTTTGCGGTTTGAAGGCGATGGGCCGTTCGCCTCGCGCACGCTTGCTCAGGTTTTCGGTGAGGACGGGGCCTTGGCGGACGGCGAACACGCCGGCCTTGGGGCGCGGATGTTCCAGGACAGTCGCACAGTCACCGGCGGCGAAGATGTCGTCGTCGTCTGTCAATTGCAGCGTCGGGCGCAGGGCGAGGAAGCCCTCGGGTGTACAGGGCAGGCCGCTCTGGGCGAACCACGTTGCGGGGGCGGCTTTGGTGGTCAGCAGCGTTGCATCGGATACGATCTGCGTGCCGTCGGCGAGGCGGATCGAACCATCGGCAATTGCGACGACGCGCTGGCCTTCGATGAGTTTCACGTCACGGCTTGCGAGGGCTTGGATCGCCAACCGGCGGGCGCGGACGTTGTTGCTCGGCAGCAGGCTTGGCGCGCAGACGAGTTGGAACGTGAACGCTTTTGGGTCGATCTCCGCGCCTTCCGCCAAGGTGCGAAGGCGGTAGGCCATGGCGAGAATGAGTTCAAAGCCAGCCGCGCCGCCGCCGATAACGGTGATGATGCGCGGGCCGTCTTTGGTAAGCGCACGGCGTTGGACGTCGTCCCAGCGGGCGGCAAAAGTTGCGACCGGCTTGACGGGGATGGCGTGGCGCTCCGCGCCTTCGATGCCGGAGGTGTCGGGGCGGATGCCGACGTCAAGCGACAGCAGGTTATAGGCGAGAGGGGGACGGTTGAGCAGTAGGATGCGTTTTTCGGTGCGGTCGATGCCGATCGCCTCGCCGTGGATGAAGCGGGCGCTGGCGAAGCCCGCGAGCTTCATCGCATCCATGTGAATGTCGTCGTGAGTGTAGTGGCCGGAAACGTAGCCGGGCAGCATGCCGGAATAAGGCGCTTCCAGGTCCTTGGTGATGAGCGTGACGCGCACGCCCGGTGCGGGGCGCATACCGAAGCTCTTGAGGACTTGGACATGGGCATGACCGCCGCCGAGGAGGACGAGATCGGTATTGATGGGAGTTGATGGTTTCATTTCGCGGGTTCGCACCCGGCGAAGTTTTCAGCAATCATCCAGGCTTCGAAGGCGGGCGCTATCGCGGGGCCGGTGATAAGGCCGGAATTCCAGTTATCGGAGGCCGGTTTTACAGTGAGCATCCAGCCTGTGACGTAGGGATCGGCGTTGGCAATGTTGGGGCGCAGCATCAGGTCTTCGTTGATGGTGACAACAACGCCATCAAAACACGCGCGGGCGGGGCCGACCCATTTGCCGCTTTCAATGGTGGCGAAGGATTTGCCTTTTTCGAATTCGCGTGTGGGCCGTTTGGGGGTGAAGGCGAGCATGGGACCTGATAGCGCGGTTGCGACAGAGGTCAGCCCGGCGCGAACGGTGCCATCGGCGAGCGATTGATACCAGACGTGGTTGGGCACGTCGTACAACAGGTCATCGGGGAAATGGCAGCCACGCACGTCGGCCAAGGGTCGAGTTCCTTTTTAGTAAGTGAGCACTTGGGTATCGTCCGCCATGATCGCTCCGATCATGGTGGCGGCACCCATCAGGCCGCTGCATTCAGGGATCAGGTCTTCGGTCTTCATATCAAACAGGTCCAGGTTGGCGGGGCAGGCCCAGAATTTCGCGCCGTTTTCGTGGGCCTGCTTGATCCAATCATACACGCTCATAGGACTGCCCGCTTTGACATACAGCGCGTCGGCAACGCCTTTGCGCATGAGTTTGCCGGCGGTTGCCGTGCACACGACATCGACCTCGAAATCCATCGCAGCGGCTGTCGCTGCGTGATAAAACGGCGCACCCAATTCTTCGGGGTTGCGGGGGTCGGTGTTGACCAGGACGATGACGAGGCGGCGTTTCATGGTGATGCCTCTGCTGCTTCTTGAATAAGTGCGACGAGGTCGGCGGGGGTGCCACCAAGAACTTGTACCGAGCGTTCGGCAAGAAAGCGTTCGGCGAACGCTGCGGCTTGCCGGGCTGGCACTCCGGCGAGGGCGGCTTCCAGGTCGGGGATGGCGCGGGGCGGGGAGACGAAAAAATCGCCCATGATCCAGATGCGATTGATGTGCGGGTCTGACGGCTGGCGCATGTCGATGTGGACTTCGAGGATGCCTGCGGGGATGGAGCGCTGGCGCGAGACGGTGCTGGATTGGATGGCAAGGTCGGCACCTTCTACGAAGGCATCGGTGCCGACTTCGCTGGTATAGATTTGGTTTGCCGTTGACTGTTCAAGTCCGGTGAGTGTGCCGGGCTGAGGTGTTCCACGCAAGGCATCGGCGAGACCGTGGGTGACGGCGCGGGTCACGGCTTCGCGCGGCGGGGCTGTACCCAACAAACGGCGCAGGCTGGTGACCCGGTCGGCCAATGCGTCGATTCCCTTGCGGTCGCGCTTCATGGTGGGAAGCGTCAGGACTTCGGCCATGTCGTTGACGTCGAAATCTATAAGGACCGTACCCTGGAATACGAGCGTGCGGCCATCGACGTTACCGCCAGTGCCGGAGATCTTGCGGCCGTCGACTTCGATGTCGTTGCGGGGGCGGAACCGCGCGTCGATGCCGAGCGTACGCAGGCCGGTGGCAAGACCGGTGCACAGATGTTTGGCGATGTCGTCGAGGCGGGCTGGCAGGCGGGATTTATCTGCGATCAGTTCCCAGCCGAGCAGGCCGGGGCCCATATAGATTGCGCCGCCGCCAGTCATGCGGCGGGCGGTTTCGACGCTCAGTTCGCGGCAGCGGTCGAGGCGGACTTCGCGCGCGAGCGACTGATGGCGGCCGACGATGGCAGAGGGGTGGAAGTCTTGAAATCGGAGCGTGTCGGGCGTTGATCCCGAGCGGTGTAGTTCGGCGAGCGCTGCCGTCAGCGCGAGGTTGCGGCGGGCGGTGAGGAAGCCTGTATCGAGGATGCGGATGGGGCCCGTCATGCTGGCAGCCCCAGTTGGTGGCGGATGACGGTCATGTCGTCGGCGTGAGGTTGGAAGGGGTAGCTCGCGATGTTGCTTGGCGGGCTGTCGCCGTAGGGGCGGTCGCAGGCGGAAAGATCGGTGCGCACTTTGCCGGGGCAGCCGGAGGTGCGGAAGGCGAGACCCTGCTCGATGATGTCGTCGAGTTCGCCTGACGGAAGGCCGAAGTCGGCGACGCGGCCTTGCTCG
>JANLYB010000115.1:0-9407 GCA_031365425.1 Hyphomicrobiaceae bacterium | reverse complement strand
CCAGAGCCTTAAATCCAACGCCCTTTTTCTCCAGTGCTTTGAGAATATCCAGCCGGTCTAGTTTGGTAACAAGGAGGGTGTCCCCCTTCCGAAGGGTTGTCAGACAGTCCTTCAATTTGGGTCGGTCTGTATTCCCGCCTGACCGGTACTCGGCGAAGATCAGGTCGGGGTCAACGCCTCGCGACGAGAACCGCTCCACTTGTGTTTTAAGCGAACCGGTTTGCCCGGCCGTTGAGATTCGCGCGTAGGCGATTTCAGCCATGCTGATTTCTTCCTCTCGTCAACAATTTATGTCCTACATCATCTAGACGATGTGACACCGTACATATGAGACAAGACAGAGACACATTCAATACGGAAATCATTGATACGGCGGTCCATGACTCAAAAGGTAAACTTTGTGAGACGCAATAGCTTCGGGTCTCTTGGGTTAAGCGGACGTATTGAGCAATCGATTGACTTCGCTGGTTGACCCGTTGCTGGTCTTGAAGTGGGCGGATCGTGTGTGCAGGCCGACGTCTGGTTTTGATCAACGGTGAATGGCACGATACTAAACTCCGGAGTCCAAGCTCATGATCTACAAGGGCGGATCGTGGAGATGCTCCAGAGTGCACAGCGCGACCAGGATATTGCCGCTCGTGTAATTGGCGTCTTTGAACGCCTACGCGCGGCGCCGGTTTTTCAGACGGTGCAAAGAGGAAGATGCAGCGTCTCCCACACTAATTTGCCGGCTACGATTAGTGCGAAATTGGCCCGGGGTGCCGTCCAACCGAGCCCGCCCTAGCCGCTATTCGAAACATTTTGTAACAGTCCCGTAACGCAGCGAAACCGCCAGCGCCATACACTTAGGTTCATTGAGCGCGGTGCGCCCATACTACCAATCCGAATATCCGCAATCCGGTCCGTCGCATCCGACGACTGGTGAGATGGGAGCGGACTGATGACAGACGCAAGCATGAAATTGATCGTTGCCGTGCTGAGCCTAGGTTCGGCAGCGGTTCTTACCAACGAGGCATCTGAACATTCGGCGGGCGGGCAGGTCCCGAAAGGTTGGATTTGCAATGCCTATGGGTATGGTGGACCCAGAAATACGTGGTCGACCGTAACCGGGGCGCGCGCAGCCTCTCAGCCTGCGGCCGAGGACAGCGCTATGAAGGAATGTCAGAAAAAACTCAATGCATGCCGACGCAGCGGGTGTTGGTCGAGAGGGTAGTATTTAGCCGTCGGAACTCTGCGGGACGTGCGAGCGATTAACATCCCCGCCTTGCCCAAGCCCAATAAGTGCGCCAGCATAAGTGTCATGACAGATAATCAAGAAGCCACCCCATCTGAGTTTTCCCGCGATACCGATGATCACATCCTTGTCGTAGATGATGACGGTCAGATCCGGCAGCTTGTCGCCAAATTCCTACGCGAGAACGGATATCGTGTCACAACCGCGCGTGACGGGCGGGAGATGCGCCAAGCGATTTCCGACGCCAACATCGATTTGATCATCCTTGATCTTATGCTCCCGGGCACAGGTGGCCTCGACCTTTGCCGTGAGATGCGCAAAACCTCAAGCCTCCCGATCATCATGCTGACAGCCCGGGGAGCTGATACAGATCGAATCGTCGGGCTTGAATTAGGCGCAGACGACTATTTGGCCAAGCCGTTTAATCCCCGCGAGTTGCTGGCGCGGGTGAATGCTGTACTCAGACGCGCCCGTTCCTCCGATCAGCCGCAAAGGGCCTTGGGCCACTTTCTACTTTTTGATGGATGGACGTTGGACACGCAACGGCGCGAGTTATCGAGCCCAACAGGAGTTGTCGTAGACCTTTCGACTGGCGAGTATGACCTGCTGCTGACGTTCCTTGAAGCACCGCAGCGCGTGCTGACCCGCGATCAGCTCATGGATGGCGCCAAACACCGCATCGCAACAGGTTTTGACCGGGCTATCGACGTTCAGGTAAGCCGGTTGCGCCGTAAGATCGACGCGAGCGAGGAAGGCCAAGCGATGATCAAGACCATTCGCGGAACCGGTTACATGTTCGTTCCCCCGGTTGGCCGCGCATGATCCGGGCTTTCGATACGCTTGTCGGTCGTACGATCCTTGTCTCGCTCATCGGCATCAGCTTGATGCATATCCTGAGCCTGTGGAGCTACGAACTGGCGCTCGATCACGAGCTGTCGGCTGCTCATGAGGCGCGGTTGGCCGACCGCTTGATCACGATCCGCCGCAGCCTTTCCATGGTCCCCGAGGCCGGTCGCGACGAGGTCGCACATCAGCTCTCGGGTGGACCGCTTGAAGTGCATTGGAGCAAGACCGAGCGCGCCGTCCCCGGCGGTTCGGGCCTTGAGCAATGGGCCGGTCTCCCCGCGCGCCTTATGCAACTTGCTGCGGACATCACGGCAAACGACCTGTCGGTGGGCTCGGCTGGTTCACAAGGCGATCCGCACGTTGCCCTTGTCTCCTTGCGGCTTCCCGACAATTCGTGGGCCAACGTCAGCCTGTTTGCCTACATCCAGCCGCGGTCGGGTAGTCAGGGAACCTTGCTCTCCACAACGTTCATGGCGCTTGGCGTCGTGCTGCTGTCTATTTTCATCGCAAGTTGGCTGACAAAACCGATTCGGACTGTGGCTGCAGCCGCACGCTCCCTGCACCCGGGAAACGAGTCTACTAGAATTCCGGAGACGGGGCCGCGCGAAGTACGTGATCTCGCCATCGCTTTCAACGACATGCAGGGACGGATCACCCGGCTCATCGACGAGCGGACCCGCGCACTGGCAGCTGTATCTCACGACCTCCGCACACCGTTGACACGCTTGAAGTTGCGCATCGAGGATCTAGGCAATCCTGACCTTGGCCGCGCCATGAGCACGGATATTGTCGAACTTGAGCAGATGATTGACGCGACGCTCTCCTACCTGAGAGGCGAAAGCCGGACGGAACCGGCGAAGGCGCTCGATCTCACAGCGCTTCTGGAAACCCTCGTCGACGAGGCGACTGATCTCGGCCAGCTGGTTCAGCTCTCCGGACCGAGACACCTCATCATTCGCGGTCGCCATCTAGGACTCAAGCGGGCCCTCTCCAACCTCATTCAGAACGCGGTCAAGTATGGCACCGAGGCCGGGATCACCACAGAAGCAGGCTCCGCAGGAGTGACCGTCCATATCGATGACAACGGACCGGGCATCCCGGCCGATAAGTTCGGCACGGTGCTAGAGCCGTTCGTGCGCCTGGAAACCTCGCGCAGTCGCGAAACCGGCGGCGTGGGGCTCGGCCTTACAATCGCCAAGGCGAGCATCGAAGCCGATGGCGGGCACCTCACCCTTGCGAACCGCCCGGAAGGCGGTCTCAGGGTGACTGTGACGTTGCCCAAGGCGGTTTGAAACAATTTGTTACACGAGCGTAACGCAGAGCTACACGCCCCAGCGTAGTCTTCAACGTGCCGTCGTCGATGAGATGGCCAGAGGGCTTAAGCATGACACCATCCGTTCGTTCCAACTTGGCAGGCGTGATACTGCTCGCAGGGCTTGTCACGGCCGGGGCTGCATTTGCCCACGACGGACACGATCACGGAGCGCCTTCCGCCCCTCTCGGCACGACGGTTGCACCCCGCGCCGAGGCTTCGTCCGGAGACTTCGAGGTTGTTGCCATCGCCCGTGGCACGGAGCTCGAGATCACCCTCGACACCTTTCGCGGCAACGAGCCCGTTGACCGCGCGGAGCTGGAAATCGACACGCCATCAGGCCTGATCAAGGCAAAGGCAAGAGGTACCGGTCTGTATGGCACAACAGCGCCTTTTCTTGGCTCGGCCGGCAAGTATGACCTGGCGATCACGGTAACCGCCGGCGACAAGATCGACGTGCTGACCACAACGCTCACCGTGCCCGACGGGGCGAAGCGGGGATCGGATGCTCCGTCACTAGCCCAAGCCAGAGAGCAAAATGCCAAATTTGCGTTCCCGAACGTGACAATAGCGGCAGTCGCGATCGGTGGATTTCTTACCGGGCTCGTGGTCGCGATGATGTTTCGGCGGCGTTCCGATGCTGTTGTCACCATGCTGGTCCCAGCATTCGCCTTTTTGGCTGCACCCGACGCCCGAGCACAGGCCGAAGCGGCGCTCATCAACACGGCTCCTGCCGCGATCAGCAGAGACGTCGCACAGCGATTGCCGGACGGTGCGATCTTCGTGCCCAAGGCGACGCAACGCATTCTGGCGTTGAAGACCCTGCTCACCGCCGAGGAAACCCATGCCCGCAGCGTCGAACTGCCGGGCCGCGTCATTCCCGATCCCAACGCCAGCGGCCTCGTTCAAGCCTCTGCCGGGGGGCGCCTGTCGCCGCCCGAAGGCGGGTTCAAGGCGCTCGGTACCGTCGTCAAGGCTGGCGACATCCTCGCCTATGTCCGTCCCCCGTTGCCGTCGGCGGATGCGACCGTGCAGGCCCAGCAGTCACGCGAACTCGACCAGCAGATTTCCATCGTCACGCGCAAGGTCGAGCGGCTGAGTGCGATCCAGCAGGTTATCGCCAAATCCCAACTCGAGGACGCAATTCTGGAGCTGAAAGGCCTCAAGGAGCGCCGCGCCAACCTAGATCGCGTCAACCGCGAGCCCGAGCCGCTCTATGCGCCGGTGAACGGGGTCATTGCATCGGCCAACGCGGTAGCGGGCCAAATGGCCGAGCCTAGCTCCGTCATTTTCCAGATCGTCGATCCGGCGAAGCTCTGGGTCGAAGCTCTTGCGTTCGAGCCGCAGATCCTGACCAGCGCGGCGACGGCCCGGCTCGGCGACGGCCGCCAGCTGATTCTCGCCTATCTCGGCACGGGGCTGGCCGACCGCAGCCAAGCCATTCCGGTTCAGTTCGCAATCCAAGGTGACACGCAGGGCCTGCGGTCCGGACAATTTCTAACGGTTTTCGCCAAGACCAGCGATGGACGGAAGGGCATGGCGTTGCCGCGTGCCAGCGTGCTGCGCGGAGCCAACGGACAGTCGATCGTCTACGAGCATACGAACGCCGAGCGGTTCATCCCGCGCGAGGTACGCACGGTGGCGCTGGATGGCGAGCGCTTGCTCGTCGTCTCCGGGATCGAGCCGGGCAAGCGCATCGTGACTCAAGGGGCCGAACTGCTCGATCAGATCCGCTGACCAGGAGCCCCGCAATGTTCACTTTCCTGGTCAGCCATTCGCTACGCAATCGCCTGCTTGTGCTCGCCATTGCCACTGTCCTCGTGCTCTACGGCGGCCTCACCATCACGCGGCTTCCAGTGGACGTGTTTCCCGACCTCAACCGGCCGACCGTCACGATCATGACCGAGGCGGAGGGCTTAGCCCCCGCCGAAGTCGAGCAGCTCGTCACCTTCCCGCTCGAGACGCAGATGAACGGCTTGCCGGGCGTATCGCGGGTGCGTTCGACCTCGGGAGTGGGGCTTTCGATCATTTACGTCGAGTTCGATTGGGGAACGGACATCTTCCGCAATCGCCAGCAGATCGCGGAAAAGCTCGCCCTGGTGCGCGAGCAGTTGCCGCCCAACGTCACGCCGCAAATGGGGCCTGTAAACTCGATCATGGGTCAGATCGTGATGTTCGCCCTGACGAGCGAAACGGCCACTCCGATGGAAGTACGCGAGATCGCCGACTTCGTAATCAGGCCACGCCTGTTGTCGATCCCGGGTGTGGCCCAGGTCATTCCCATGGGCGGCGAAGTGCGACAGTATCGCGTTGCGCCCTATCCGGCCGCGATGCGGGCGCTCGGCGTCACGAGCGACCAGCTCGAAAAGGCGCTACAGCGTTTCGGCGTCAACACCGGCGGCGGCTTCACAAACCAACAGGCGCGTGAGCTGTTGATCCGCAATATTGGCCGGACCCTCAGCCTCGACGATTTGAAGAATACCGTAATCTCGGCGGAGGGCGGTCGCTCGGTCTACTTGCACCAGATTGCCGACGTCGGTTTTGGCGCCAAGGTCAAGCGCGGCGAAGCCGGCTATATGGGGCGCCCCGCCGTCATCGTCTCTGTCGAAAAGCAACCGGCAGTCGACACCGTCAAGCTAACGGCCGATGTCGAGCAGGCCATCGCCGAGATCAACCGCTCGTTGCCGTCCGGCATCAAGGCCGATAATCTGGTCTTCCGGCAAGCGAACTTCATCGAGGCTTCGATCCACAACGTCGAGCGCGTCCTGCTTGAAGCGACCGCCGTCGTAGCCATCGTGCTGTTCGCATTCTTGCTCAATGCCCGGACAACGGCGATCTCGCTCACTGCAATTCCCGTCTCATTGCTGATGACGGCCATCGCCTTCCACGTCTTGGGTTTGTCCATCAACACCATGACGCTCGGCGGACTAGCCATTGCGATCGGCGAACTGGTCGACGACGCCGTGGTTGACGTCGAGAACATCTTTCGAAGGTTGCGCGAGAACCGCGAGCAGGGCAATCCCCGTTCGGTATTCGACGTTGTCGTCTCGGCCAGCCAGGAAGTTCGCTCCGGCATTGTCTACGCTACTCTGATCATTGTGCTGGTGTTCGTGCCTTTGTTTGCATTGTCGGGTATCGAGGGCCGGCTGTTCGCACCGTTGGGGCTTGCCTACATCATTTCGATCCTGTGCAGCCTCGTCGTCTCGATCACGCTGACGCCGGTGATGGCATACTATTTACTGCCGAGCCTCAAGCGCTTGGAAGAGCCCGACGGCTGGCTCGTGCGCACCTTGAAGCGCGGCAATCGCGCACTGCTTCACAAAGCGTTCCGTAATCCGCGCACTCTCATGCTGACCGTAACGGCAGCAGTCGGTATTGCTGTCGTCGCGGCGGCGTTTCTGCCGCGCTCGTTCCTCCCGCCTTTTAACGAAGGGACGCTAACTATCAACCTGCTGTTCCAGCCCGGCATCTCTTTGACCGAGAGTGACCGGGTCGGGGCTATCGCCGAGCGCATCATGATGGAGGTAGCCGAGGTCAAGACGGTCGCTCGGCGCACCGGCCGCGCCGAGCTCGACGAGCACGCGGAAGGCGTCCACTCCTCCGAGGTCGAGGTCGACCTCAAACCGTCGAAGCGGTCCAAGACCGATATCACTAACGACATCCGCAGCCGTCTGGCGGTGCTGCCGGTCTCGACGAACGTCGGCCAACCCATTTCGCATCGGCTCGATCATATGCTGTCCGGTGTCAGGGCCGAGATCGCACTGAAGTTGTTCGGCGAAGATCTCGACACACTGCGCAGTCTTGCCGAGGACATGCGCCAACGCCTCGCACGCATTCCCGGGATTGCGGACCTGCAAATTGAACGTCAGGTGCGCATCCCGCAGTTGGAGATCATTGTCGACTACGCGAAGGCCGCCCTCTATGGCGTGCAGCCGGCAGCGGTGACTGATCAGCTCGAACGCTTGTCGAATGGCAGGGTGGTCTCTCGTCTTGTCGACGGTAATCGCCGCTTCGATGTGGTCGTTCGCCTCGATGAGAGCAAGCGCACGGTTGAATCCTTGAAGGATCTGCTCGTCGAAACGCCAGCCGGCTGGATTCCCTTGAAGCAGATCGCCGACGTGCGCGAGGGCGATGGTCCCAATCAGATCCTGCGCGAGAACGGCCGCCGCCGTCTCGTGGTGCTCGCGAACTCTGACGGCAAGCGCGACATGGCCGCTATTGTCAGTGAGATCCGCCGCGCGATGGCCGCCGCATCATTTCCAACGGGCGTCTCGGCGACGCTCGAAGGCAAATTTCAGGCGCAAGAGAAATCCATGCGAACGATCGGCGCGCTGTCGCTGATCTCACTCGGGCTTATCTTCACGATCCTTTACACCCGTTACCGTTCGGCGCTCTTTGCTGGCATCATCATGGGCAGCGTTCCGTTGGCGCTGATCGGCTCGGTGCTGGCGCTGTGGTGGGCGGAGCAGCCGCTGTCGGTCGCCAGCATGATCGGCTTTATCACGCTGACCGGCATCTCGACCCGTAACGGCATTTTGAAGATCAGCCACTACATCAATCTCGCGCTGCATGAAGGCTTGGCCTTCAGTCCGGAACTCGTCATTCGCGGTAGCCTCGAACGTCTGGCGCCCGTGCTGATGACGGCCCTATCGGCAGGCGTAGCACTCATCCCGCTGATGATCGACGCGCATGCGCCCGGCAAGGAGATCCTCCATCCCGTCGCCATCACGATCTTTGGCGGACTGGTCAGCGCCACGCTGCTCGATACCGCGCTGACGCCTGTGCTGTTTCTGACCTTCGGCCGCAAAGCCCTCGAGCGGCTCGTAGAGCAGGCCCGCGCTCGTGTTCCCGGCCCGGCGGTACTGGCCGAGCAACGAACCGTTGAAGCTTTCTGATCCAAGACAAGGAGACGATCATGTACCTACGAACCAAACTAGCGGCTGTCGTGCTGGGTTTCACTCTCGCGGCCGGCGCTGCTTTTGCCCACGAGCCAGCCAAAGGACCCAACGGCGGCCTGCAGGTTGACGCCGGCGCTTACCACGCCGAACTCGTCGCCAACGGGACGCCGACAGTCGCCATCTTCCTTGCTGATGCGGAAGGAAAACCCATTCCCGCTGCTGGATTCAAGGCCAATGCCATCTTCGTTGTCGACGGCAAGTCGCAGCGCTTTGCTTTAGATCCGGCCGACGGCTCCAAACTCGTCGGTACCGCGCCGGTCGCCGTGTCTGCCGGCGTCAAGGGCGCCGTCCAGTTCACCGCGCCGGACGGCAAGACCGGCCAGGCCAAGTTCTGAACCACGGGGATTACTTATGCGATTTACGACAGCATTTCTCATCGGCGTCGTGCTTTATGCACCGCCGGCACTCGCGCACGACACCGGGCACGGCAACAATGTCCTCCTGGAGCCCAGCAAAACCGGCGAAATCGTGTGGGCGTTCGCCAAGACAACGGAACTCGAGTTCGGTTGCAACGTGCCGGCCACTACGAAGTTGGCATGAGGGGCGATTTAAAATTCCAATGAAAAACAAAAATCGATCGATGCGGCTGAAATAACTTGTAACCGAGCTGATACGCAAAGACACCGGCATCGAGTTAAATTTTCCTATCGACGCCCGAAACCGTTGACGATCGAAGATTATTCGAGGAGCACAAAATGAATAAGCTGAATTGCGTAACTCTCGCTGCAACGGCACTTCTCCTATTCAGTGGGGCAAGCTTAACCCTGGCCGAGGACGCTCATCATCCGAAGGAGGCGCCGAAGGCTGCTGATCCCGCGCCAATGCCGCAGCAGATGGAGCCAGGCAAAGGCAAGGACATGGGCGGGATGAGGAACCCCGCGAAGATGAAGATGATGCAGGATATGCATGGCAAGATGATGGGCGGTGACATGTGAGACCATCTCGACCGTGCCGACCAGACCCGCGTCGATCTGCCGGCGCACTTCCATGAAGTTCGGGTCGAAGCGCCGGTTGAAGCCGACCATCAGCGCAACCTTCTCGGCGGCGACGATCTCCA
>JANLYB010000104.1:0-8786 GCA_031365425.1 Hyphomicrobiaceae bacterium | reverse complement strand
CGCCAGAAGCGCACCGGAGGCCGTAGCCGTAGCTACGGCCGAGGATCGCGACGCCGCGGGCGGCCGGGATCGGGCCGCCTGCGGTCGCGCTGGAACGGCCCATCTGGTGCGTCGCGCACCTTGCCGATACCTATGGGTATCGGCTGCGCCGCCGCTTCTGCCATCTGAACCATTCCAACGCGATGAAATGATATGAAGTCTATCCGGACAGGCTCTAAGGCTATCGTGCGACATAGTTCGGGTCCAATTCCCATGTGGCATCGATCAATGCGCAAATGACATCGATCTACCGGCCAGCGCCGCCGCTCCGTCATATTGATGCGTTTTTGGGATCATTCAATCCACTCAACGGAATAGACAGTCATTCTTGTGGAGAATAGCTTTTCTTACTCGGCGAAGTTCGCACGCTCATCCTCTCAGCGGGTCCATCCATGACTGATCACCAAGATTGCGTAAGCTGGATCAAGCTGCACTCCGTATTCGTTCCGCTCAAGACGCCGATCAGCGACGCCAAGGTTCTGACGGGCCGTCAAAAGGCGATGACCGAAGTCGCCATTCTGTTTTGCGAAATCGAAACCAAGCAGGGTCATCGCGGCCTCGGCTTCAGCTATTCCAAGCGCGCCGGCGGACCGGGTCAAATGGCCCATGCCAAGGAAATCGCACCGGCTCTCCTGGGTGAAGATCCCAACGACATTTCGCGGGCTTGGGACAAGCTGTGCTGGGCGGGAGCCTCGGTTGGCCGCAGCGGCCTAGCAGTGCAAGCCATTGGCGCATTCGACGTCGCGCTGTGGGACTTGAAAGCAAAACGCGCCGGACTATCGCTGGCCAAACTGCTTGGATCGCATCGCGATAGCGTGCGCTGCTACAATACTTCGGGCGGCTTCCTCCATACCCCGCTCGATGAGCTTCTCGTCAATACCGATATCTCGCGGGCGAAGGGCATCGGCGGTATCAAGCTGAAGGTCGGCCAACCCGACTGGCAACTCGACATCAAGCGCGTGACGGCCGTTCGCAAACATCTCGGCGATGCCTTCCCGCTCATGGTCGATGCCAATCAGCAATGGGACCGGCCGACGGCGATGCGCATGGGCCGCATCTTCGAACAGTTCAACCTGATCTGGATCGAAGAGCCGCTCGATTGCTACGACGCGGCCGGCCACGCCGCCTTGGCTGCTCAGCTCGATACGCCGATTGCGACCGGCGAAATGCTCACGAGCGTCCACGAGCATTGGGACTTCATCCGCCAAAACGGCGCGGACTTCCTGATGCCGGACGCTCCGCGCGTGGGCGGCATCACGCCGTTCCTGAAAGTCGCAACGCTTGCTGAGTTCGCCGGCATGCAGATCGCACCCCACTTCTCGATGGAATTGCACGTCCATCTGGGGGCTGCCATGCAGCGCGAGCCCTGGGTCGAGCACTTCGACTGGCTCGAACCGCTGTTCAACGAACGTTTGGAATTGAAGGACGGGCGGATGATCGTCCCGACCCGGCCGGGCCTGGGCGTCAGTATGAGCGGGGACGTTGCAACGTGGACCCGCGACACGGCTGAGTTTGGCAAGCGTGCCTGAGACCATCCCATACGGCAAGTTCCATGCTATCGTAGAGCCACTTCTGGTCGCATCAGGTCCGGTTTGGCATCAATGTTTGAACTCAGTCAGCTTCACTGCTTCGTCACGGTTGCCGAGGAACTGCACTTCGGGCGGGCGGCCAAACGGCTGGGAATGACCCAGCCGCCTCTCAGCCGGCAAATACAAGTTCTCGAGCATCACCTCGATGCAAAATTGTTTGAGCGGACAAGCCGGACCGTCCGGCTAACGGCGGCAGGTCACAGCTTTCTTCCCGAGGCCCGCATCATCATGCGGCTGGCGCAAAGTGCTAGCCTCGTCGCCAAGCGGATCGCCCGTGGCAAGACGGGCCTCATCAAGATCGGGTTTACAGCCGCGTCCGCCTATAATTTCTTGCCCACCCTGGTCACGACGTGCATTAAGCGGCTCCCCGATATCGATCTTTCGTTGAAGGAAATGGTGTCTGGCGATCAACTCGATGCAATCGGGTCTGGGCAGCTCGATATCGGCTTTTTGCGCCCCCCCATTGTGCGGCCGGGGCTCGACGCGGTCCGCGTCTTCACGGAGGAACTTCAGCTCGCGGTTCCGTCCACTCACCCGTTGGCCCGTAAGAAGGCTGTGAGTCTTGCAGACCTCGATGGCCAGCCGTTCGTGATGTATGCGCCTTACGAGTCGCGCTATTTTTACGATTTGCTTGTTGCGCAATTTGCCCAGGCCAACATACGCCCCCAGTACGTTCAGCACCTGGGACAGATTCATTCCATTCTATCCCTGGTGCGCGCAGGTCTTGGTGTCGCGCTGGTCCCTCGATCCGCATCCAGCCTTCACCTGGATGGGGTCTTGATCCGGGCCATTCCAATCAAACCGAAATCGCCGGTCGAACTCTTTGCCGTCTGGCGGCGCGATCAGGATTCGCCACTCGTGCCCGCATTGATCGAAATTGCGCGGCGCATGTCGCCCTGAGCTTTGCCGGCTATTGCGTTTTGCGTTCCAGCAACTCGATTGAAATGCCTTGGGGGCCGCGAATAAAGCACGCGCGCACGCCGGGCCGGATCGTCGTTGGCTCCTGCGTGAAGACGACTCCTTTGCCCTTGAGTTCTGCAGCCACCGCGTCGATCCCGGAGACCGTCAGGCCGAAGTGGTCGAGCCCTTGATAGGGCGTCACGGGCGGAGGGTTTACGCCGTCGCCTTCGGTGACGGGCGCGATGAAGACGTTCGCTCCGCCCAGCCTGACACTCGTTCGCCCCGGTCCGCCGGTGATCTCACCGCCAAGCATTTCCTTGAGCCAATGCGCGGTGGCCTCGGGGTCCGGGCTGCGGAGCTGGATATGATCGAAGGTAACCTGGAACATGTCTGGCTCTCGTACTGTCAAGTCACAGGGCCGGGGTTGAACAGCGTGAGATCATTGTGGATGCCCCAGTGATCGGACCAGGTTTTCTTGGTGCCGCTGGCCACGTCTAGAATGAGCTTGAAAAGTTTCCAGCCGACCTCTTCGATCGTGGCCTCGCCGGTGGCGATAGGGCCGCTATCGAAGTCGATCAGGTCGTGCCAGCGCTCGGCGAGTTCGGTGCGGGTGGCGACTTTGATGACGGGGGCTGCGGCCAAGCCATAGGGGGTGCCGCGACCGGTCGTGAAGACCTGAAGCGTGATTCCGGATGCGAGTTGGAGCGTGCCGCAGATGAAGTCGCTGGCGGGGGTTGCTGCAAACAGCAGGCCCTTTTGGGTCGCGCGCTCGCCCGGCGCCAAGACACCCATGATGGGGCTTTTGCCCGACTTGACGATGGAGCCCAACGACTTTTCGACGATGTTGGCAAGGCCGCCCTTCTTGTTTCCGGGCGTCGTGTTGGCGCTGCGATCTGCGCCGCCAACATCGAGGTAGTTATCGTACCACGCCATTTCGCGGATCAGTGCGTTGGCGACATCCAGGCTCGCAGCGCGGGGCGTCAGAAGATTGATCGCGTCGCGGACCTCGGTCACTTCGGAGAACATGACGGTTGCACCGGCCCGCACCAAAAGATCGGAGGCATAGCCGAGAGCTGGGTTTGCGGTGACGCCGGAGAAGGCATCGCTGCCACCGCATTGAAGGCCGACAACGAGATCGGAGGCCGGGCATGTTTCGCGGCGTCGGAGGTTCAGGATTTCCAACCGCGCCTTGGCCATCGCCATGATGCCATCGACGATCTGGCCGAAACCGTGGAAGGCGTCGTCCTGCATCCGCAGGACTTCGGGGCGATCGCTGGGTGCGGCGGCGGCCTGCGAAGGATCGGCCGGCAGCAATAGGCGTTCGGGCGTTAGCTTCTCGCATCCCAAGCCGACCACCATCGCTTGGCCGCCGAAGTTCGGGTTGCGGGCGATGTTCTGGAGGGTGCGGATGGGAACTGCAGCACCTGGCGCGTTGATGGCGACACCACAGCCATAGCTGTGCGTGATGCCGATCACGTCGTCGACATTGGGGTAAAGCGGCAGCAGTTCTTTGCGGATGCGCTTAATGGCGAAATCGAGTGTACCGGCGACGCATTGCACGCTGGTGCTGATCGCCAATACGTTCTTGGTGCCGACGCTGCCGTCGGGATTGCGGTAGCCTTGGAACGTGTACCCAGTGAGCGGTTCGATGGCGGCTGGGGTGCCGGCTGGCATCGGCAGGCTGTCGAGCGCGGGCGCCCCCGGCATGCGGACAAGCGATTCTTCGATCCAGCTCCCTTGCGGGATGTCGCGCGCCGCATGGCCGATGACTTCGCCATAGCGCAGGATCGGATCGCCTTCGGCCAAATCGCTTAAGGCGACCTTGTGGCCCTGGGGGACACGCTCGCGCAGGACCAAGCCACTCTCGAATTGCGCTCCGGCGGGCAGGCCGAAATCGTTGACCACGATCGCCACATTGTCGGCCTCGTCCACACGAATATAAAGCGGGCGCATCGCGGTTTTGGGAGGAGCTTTCGATGCCATGGCGTGTTCCTCGTGAGCTTGTCGAATTCATTCATCAGGCGGCTGGGGCAATCACGCTTAAACGGCGGGCTGTTTGGGCCTTGGCGCTTCAGGGACTGGAGTGAGGGGGCCCTTACCGCTGAACCACGACAGCAAATTGTCGACAACGAGTTGAGCCATGGCGTCGCGCGTATGGCTAGAAGCCGAGCCCACATGGGGAAGCAGCACGGTGTTGTCGAGCGCGATCAGGTCGGGACGAGCGGTCGGTTCGTGCTCGAATACGTCGAGGCCGGCCGACAGAATTATCCCGTTCGAGAGCGCGTGCACCAACGCGGTTTCATCGACTATGTTGCCGCGTCCGACGTTGATCAGGATGCCGTTGGATCCTAGCGCGGCCATGACTTTGGCGTCAACAAGGTGCGTGGTGTCTGCCCCGCCGGGAGCGGCGATGATCAGGGTGTCGACGGCATGCGCCATCGCCGTCAAATCGGCATAGTAAGGATAGGCGACGTCGCGCTGTTGCGTGCGTCCACAATAGGATACGGCGACATCGAAGGCTTCCACGCGCCGGGCGATGGCTTTGCCGATGCGGCCAAGTCCGAGAATGCCGACCTTGCGGTCCCGCAGCGTGCCGGTCAGGGGGAATGCGCCTTTCAGCCAACGGCCTTCGCGCAAAAAGCGATCGGCTTGGGGCAGACGGCGGATGGTTGCGAGCAGCAGGCCGAGCGCGACGTCCGCCACCTCGCCGGTCAGGACATCGGGCGTGTGTGTCACGACGATGCCGCGGCGTGCGGCTTCGCGCACATCGATGTGATCGTAGCCGACACCGAAGCTCGCGACGAGTTCGAGGTTGGGCAAACGGTTCATCAAATCCGCGTCGATGGCATCGTGTCCGCCACCTGCTGCCACGGCGCGGATGAGCGGGGCGACGGCGTTTGGAATATCACAGGCCGGTGCACCTGCGGCTAAGCGATGAGACGTGAATGCTGCATCCACACCCTGATCCAGGACGGGTTTTGCAAGGCCCATGTGCAGGACGTGGATGGATTTGTTCAAGACCGTTTCTCCGGTTCGGGGGTCAACCCGCGAAAGTAAAAGTGTAAGCCGTTTTCACGACCGTGAGGAATTCAGCCGCATAACGGTTCGCGCGCGTGACCGGCGCCTACCGTTGGCACGCCGGCCATCGCCATGCGGGCTTTCTGCGTTGCGCTTGAAGTGTGAGGTACATTTGAAGCTCACGCGAGAGCCACCGAGTTCAACCGCTGCTTTTGTATGCCGCCTAGCGATGCTCGTCCAAATCAAAGAGTGAATTGATTGATGCCGCATGCGCATTGAACTCTTGAGCCCAGCGACCCCGACTCGCCATGCAGCGCTGTTGCGAGCAGCCATTTCCTATCGAGCAATTCGAGAGCGGTTCGAACGCCTGCGGGCCGCTTGGGTGCTGCGTTTGCCGAGAACTGCACCGTCACGCAGATCAACAGCAGGATTTTGATGACCGGAACCGTCTTGTAAGCTGCCAATGTGGACATGACCGGATTTCTGCTTTGCTTGACCGGCGAGACTGAATTTATTCTGCCGGTGCTTTTGGCTTCGATGAGCACAGGCTAAGCAATCCACTCTTTCATCTCCAATATCGTGTTCCTATCGTTGTCATAGCCGGCTGGGATCAACCGGGTGGAATTGGCAGACGTGATTTAAGCGATGTAGATGCCGGCCGGCTCACAATTCGATAGCGTCCTGCTATTGCGGTGCAGTATGCTGACCGCTGTCATGGGGGTGAGGCTTGCGGCCATTCAGGTTGTCATTGCAGATGTCAGGTAACCGCCATGGAGATGCATCAGGTTCGCTACTTTCTCGCCGTCGCGAGAACATTGAACTTCACGCAGGCTGCCGAGGAATGTCACGTCGCGCAGCCGTCCTTGAGCCGCGCCATTATCAAGCTTGAGGAAGAGCTCGGCGGCGATCTGTTCCGCCGCGAACGAGGCCTGACCCATTTGACCGAGCTTGGCCGCATGATGCTGCCCTTGCTCACGCAGTGCTTTGAGAGCGCGTCGGCCGCCAAGCAGCTTGCCGTATCCTACAAGAAGGGGGCCTGCGCGCCGTTGCGGCTCGCCCTGTCGCACACCGTCAACCTGCAACTGCTGATCGGGCCGTTGACCGAGCTGGTGAAGGCGTTCCCCGGCCTTGAGCTGAACTTCAGCCGCGGCACGGCGAGCCAAGTCAGCGAACTGCTGAAGTCGGGCGAAGCGGAGGTGGGAATTGCCTGCCCATTGCCCGATCCCTGGGAGCGGCTCGAATCCTGGGTGCTGTTCACCGAACACTTCGAGCTGGTCCTCAACGCGGCGCATCCGCTCGCCAGCCGCAACACCGTTTCGCTGACGCAGATCGCCGGGTCGAGGCTGCTGCCCCGCGACTATAGTGAGCAGGCTGTCGAAATTGACGCAATCCTTGCCCTTCATGGCCTGCGCGAGGCGCCTCAGGATCATGTCGGCTCCGACCATGATCTGACGTCGTTGCTGACCGCCAATGTCGGTGTCGCAATCATGCCGCTAAGTGCCCGCTCGTCCAACACCCTGCGGTTTTTATCGATCCAGGATCTCGAATTGACGCGCCCGGTCGTCCTGTATGCGGTTGCAGGACGGCAGCGTTCGCCGGCAGCCGGTGGCCTCATTCGATTGTTGCGCGCCGCCGATTGGCGCAAGCTCGTGCGAACGGAGGCGCAGACCGTGACTTTGCAGGGCGGCGGGGCGGCACCGGCAGACGTCTCGCTCAAGGCTGGCTCTGGCCATCCCCGTTGAGCGCGGCGAGGATGTTCTCGATAGACATCCGGCGGCGGAATTCCGGATCGACGAACCGGGCACAGACACGTCCCCCCGGCGCGATCACGAACGTTGCCGGGATAGGCAGCATCGCGGCAGGATTACCTTGGAAGCGCGGAAGATCGATGCCGAACGTGGCATAGATCGCCTGGATTTCGGGTCCCGTCCACACGGTCAAACCAAGTTCCAGCGCATACGCGAGATCGATGTCGCTCAGCGCGCGGAACGGCAACGCGTTTGTCTCGATCATCTTGCTGGAGAATTCAGCCGTTTCCGGAACGATGGAAACGAGCTGAGCGCCAGCGGCCGCAAGGAGGGGCGCGGCGTGCTTCAGCGCGGTCAGCTCCAGGCGGCAATAGGGGCACCAATGGCCGCGATTGAAACTCACGACGACAGGCCCATTCGCCCAGAGCGTGGAGAGCGCAACGAGGTGCCCCTCGGAATCGGGCAGCAACGCATCGGGCATTTCATCGCCCACAGAGGGAGCCGCTGATCCGGCTTCTCCGGCCATTAGCCGCGCGACCATCCGGTCATAGCTCGCCAGCACTTCGGGGATGATCTGGCGTGACGCTCCGGCATAGCGTTCGAGCTGCTCGAAAAGCGTTGCACGCGAGGCTTCGGCATCCGCCCAAGCCTTCAAGAGTGCCTGCTTTTTTACATCCTGATCCATGGCCCACACTATCGCTGATCACGACCGCAATTCCAATGGAATTGGGGCGGCCCCAGCGCGCAGCGCGTTACATACCCTGCTGCTATGGGATCGATACATTCTCTTTGACGACGATCGGAATTACAACTGCTTCATCGGAAACGGCAAGCAATACCGCTCCGAAAATAAAGCAACCCAGGAGATCATCAAGATGAAAGCCAAAGTACTTCTCGTAATCGCTGGAACGTTATTGGCCACGAGCGCAATGGCCGCCCCGAAAACTTCCGCTGCCGATACCCAAAATACTTATGCCACCGAGTTCTTCCGCAATTTGCAGCAGAACGGCAACTGATCCCATCACGTCCCTCCCCCCAAAACCCACGCCATCTTCTCAAACCCAACAAAGGGAAATGAACCCATGACCCGTGCCCTTTCGACCCTCCTCGTCGCTCTGTCCCTCGTTGCCGGCGCTGGCCTTGCCCAGGCCGATCCGTTCACCCAAGACCCCGCCTTGAAGGACGCCATCAGCCATGGCGCGGTGATCACGCCACACGGTGTTTTCGACGCGCGATGATCCCATCGGCGCCAAAGCCGTAAGCCAAAAAATTGTGAGGCAACTATGAGTCATAGATTTTTACTGGCGGTTTTGGCGGTCTTTATCCTCATGCCGCCCAAACGATATGAACCGGCGCAAAACTTCTACGCCGCCGGACATAGCGCAAATGAATCCCGGGACGAATTCGGCATAAAGGCTGATTGAGACGCATCAACCGGACGGCTGAATTGCGAACCGAATATCCAGGAACGCGCGAGGACTGTTGTCCTGGC
>JANLYB010000060.1:0-15518 GCA_031365425.1 Hyphomicrobiaceae bacterium | reverse complement strand
AAGCCCGCCTCATTGCAAAGGCGGGCTTTTTTATTGGCGCTAAAGTCCCCCTCACAACGGAATATTATCGTGCTTCTTCCAGGGATTCTCGACGTGTTTGTTGCGAAGCATGTTCAGCGCACGGCAGATGCGTTTGCGGGTGCCGTGGGGCAGGATCACTTCGTCGATATAGCCGCGTTCGGCGGCGACGAAGGGGTTGGCGAAGCGGCGCTTGTATTCCTCGATGCGGGCTCCAATCTTTTCCGGGTCCGACAACTCCGAGCGATACAAGATCTCCGCCGCACCCTTCGCGCCCATGACCGCAATTTCAGCCGTCGGCCAGGCGTAGTTCACATCGCCCCGGATGTGCTTTGAGCTCATGACGTCGTACGCGCCGCCGTAAGCTTTGCGAGTGATGCAGGTGACCTTGGGAACGGTCGCTTCAGCGAAGGCAAACAACAGCTTGGCGCCATGCTTGATGAGGCCGCCGTATTCCTGTGCGGTGCCCGGCAGGAAGCCCGGCACGTCGACCAGCGTCACAATCGGGATTTCGAAGCAATCGCAGAAGCGGACGAAGCGGGCGGCTTTGCGTGACGCGTCGCTGTCGAGCACACCGGCGAGCACGAACGGCTGGTTCGCCACGATGCCGACCGTGCGGCCTTCCATGCGGGCAAAGCCTGTGATGATGTTCTTGGCGAACTGGTCCTGGATTTCGAAGAAGTCGCCTTCGTCCACGATTTTGTGGATCAACTCCTTCATATCGTAGGGCTTGTTGGGGTTGTCCGGGATCAGCGTATCAAGCGAAAAATCGTAACGGTCGCCGGGGTCTGCGGTCGGCATATCCGGCACGCCCGACTCGTTATTCGACGGCAGGAAGTCCATCAGGCGGCGCATCTGCAACAGCGCCTCGACGTCGTTTTCGTAGGCGCGGTCGGCAATCGACGACTTGGTGGTGTGGACTTTCGCCCCCCCCAGCTCTTCGGCGGTGACAGTTTCATTGGTCACCGTTTTGACCACATCGGGGCCGGTCACGAACATATAGCTCGTGTCCTTTACCATGAAGATGAAATCGGTCATGGCCGGGGAGTAGACGTCGCCGCCTGCGCACGGCCCCATGATGACGGAAATCTGAGGGATCACGCCCGACGCCAGCACATTGCGCTGGAACACTTCGCCGTAGCCGCCGAGCGCGTCGACGCCCTCCTGGATGCGCGCGCCGCCGGCATCGAACAGGCCGATGATGGGCGCGCGGTTCTTGATCGCCATATCCTGGATTTTGGTGATTTTCTTGGCGTGCGTCTCAGACAGCGACCCGCCGAGCACCGTAAAATCCTTGGCGAACACGTAGGCGACGCGGCCATTGATGGTGCCCCAGCCGGTAACGACGCCGTCGCCCGGGGTCTTGTTCTTTTCCATGCCGAATTCGACGCAGCGATGCTCGACGAAGGTATCGAACTCTTCAAACGAGTTCTCGTCCATCAGCAGTTCGATGCGTTCGCGCGCGGTCAGCTTGCCGCGTGTGTGCTGTGCGTCGATGCGGGATTGTCCACCACCCAGGCGGGCCTGGGCGCGGCGCTGTTCAAGCTCATCGATCACATGCTTCATGGAAATAGGGCCTCATCGTTTTGGAAAGCTCTGGACGGATAGCATGTCATCTCGCAGTCGCAAACGGGTTTGAGACGGCGACTTCCGGAGGGGTATCGATGGGTTGGTTAATTCTGGCAGGCGGCTAGTCCTGGCCGTCCAGGCAGGCAAGCAGAAACGCGATCCGTTGCGGGCCAGGCAAATGTCCGAAAGCCGAACCTCTGCTGGCGGCAAAGTTGGGTTGCCATGCTGTGATGTCGTCGCGGGTGAGACCGGCGTTCTTGCGCTCCTGCTTGATCGCCCAGCAGTCGGCTTCCTTTTCGCTTTCGCTGGTGGGCGCAAACAGGTGACCCAGCACATGATGAGCGCATTCGTGGAGCTTGAAGAAGACCTGTAGATTAGCCGGTAGCCCCCCCATCAAGACGGGGTCAAGCATGATGACGGGGCCGCCCTCAATGAATTCGGCCCGGCCCGCGTCTCCCAGGGCCTGAACTTCGACGGTGCGGACGATGCGGTTGCGGAAGTCCCGGCAATTGACGGCGGTCCGGTCGGCTGCGGGCGGAAGCGGTGAGGGAACAACGGGCGACGCGCGCGCCTGATCCGCCAGCGCTGCGGCGGGGTTCAAGATGAGAGCGATCAGTGTCAGGACGTACCGCATGCAGGGGCCTCATGACTTGCCTTCATGACAAGCCTAACCTGCTTGAACGGACGCGGGGATAAAAAAGATCAGCCCGGGAGCGTGGCACCCGGGCTGAACGAAACTATGGACCGTGATGACGGTTGTCAGTGCGCCATGGCCTTGACGATGTCTTCGGTCATTTTTTTAGCGTCGCCGAGCACCATCACGGTGTTGTCTTTGTAGAACAACGGGTTGTCGATACCCGCGTACCCCGACGACAGCGAGCGCTTGTTGAACAGGACCGTTGCGCCCTTCCAGACCTGGAGCACTGGCATTCCGTAGATCGGCGAGGTCTTGTCATCTTCGGCTGCCGGGTTGGTCACGTCGTTGGCGCCGATCACGTAGACGACATCGCACTGCGGGAACTCAGAGTTGATGTCCTCAAGCTCGAACACTTCGTCGTAGGGAACGTTGGCTTCGGCAAGCAGCACGTTCATGTGGCCGGGCATGCGGCCAGCGACGGGATGGATCGCGTACTTCACTTCCACGCCGTTCTTTTTCAAGGTATCGGCCATTTCCCGCAGCGCGTGCTGCGCCTGGGCAACAGCCATGCCGTAGCCCGGCACGATGATCACCTTCTGCGCGTTCTTCATGACATAGGCCGCGTCGTCAGCAGAGCCGAGCTTGACGGGCTTCTGTTCTCCGGTACCACCAGCAGGGCCAGCGGTTTCACCGCCAAAGCCGCCCGCGATAACCGAGATAAAGGAGCGGTTCATGCCCTTGCACATGATGTAGGACAGAATCGCGCCCGACGAACCGACGAGCGCGCCGGTGATGATGAGGGCGATGTTGCCGAGCGTGAAGCCGATGCCGGCCGCGGCCCAGCCCGAGTACGAGTTCAGCATCGACACGACGACGGGCATATCTGCCCCACCAATCGGGATAATAAGCAGGCCGCCGAACACAAGGGAGACCACGACGATGGCCCAGAACAGGGCGGTCGAACCGCCCGAGAGGCAGAACGCATAGATAAGGTAGACGAGCAACAGGGCGAGAGCGCCGTTGATGAGGTGGCGGCTCGGCAGCATGATCGGTTTCCCGCTCATCCGGCCCGACAGCTTGGCAAACGCGATGATCGAGCCGGTAAAGGTGATCGCACCGATGGCGACGCCGAGTGCCATTTCAACAAGGCCTGCCGGGGCGAGTTGACCGAATTTGCCGATGCCGAACGCTTCCGGTGCATAGAGCGCACCGGCCGCCACGAACACGGCGGCAAGACCGACGAGCGAGTGGAAGGCTGCGACCAGTTCCGGCATCATGGTCATGGGAATATTCTTCGCCGCATATGCGCCGATGGCCCCGCCGATCCCGACGCCGCCGAGAATGATGAGCCAGGTCCAGGCGCTATCGGGGGCAGAGAGCTGTGTCAGCGTGGTGCCCATGGCGATCGCCATGCCGATCATGCCGTACACGTTACCCTGACGGGAGCTCGCCGGGCTCGACAAGCCGCGCAGTGCGAAGATGAACAGGATGCCTGCGACGAGGTACAACAGGGCTGCAAGATTGGCGGTCATGGGAAAATTTCTCTAATTGTGCGAGCCGGAAAGGGCAGAAAGAGTAGACGCGTGAGGGCTATTTCGCGCCGTCTTTCTTGGGTTCTTTCTTTTTGTACATGGCCAGCATGCGGCTAGTGACGAGGAAGCCGCCGAAGATGTTGACCGACGCCATGATGAGGGCGAGGAAGCCGAAGATTTTGGCGATGATCGCCCCCGATGAGATCGCCGCAACGCCGCCAGCCAGGAGAGCGCCAACCACGATCACCGACGAGATGGCGTTCGTCACAGCCATGAGCGGCGTATGCAGCGCGGGCGTCACGCTCCAAACCACGTAGTAGCCGACGAAGATCGCCATCGCGAACACCATCAGGCGGTAGATCGCGGGGTCGACCGCGCCACCGACGCCTTCGGAGGCAAAGGCGGGGGTTGCGAGAACGGCGGCTGCCATGAGGCTGACGAGTGCGAGAGTACGGGACATACGGCGGTTCCTTTGCGGAAGCGGGTCGAAATTGAAAATCAGGCGGCTTTGGGGGCGAGGCTGGGGTGGACGAGGGCACCATCTTTAGCGAGCAGTGAACCCTTGATGACCTCGTCTTCCCAGTTGACCTTGAACGTCTTTTCCTTCTTGTCGAACATAGGTTCGAGGAAGTTGTAGAGGTTCTTGGCGTAGAGGCTCGAGGCGTTGACCGGAAGCTTTCCGGCCAGATTGAGCAGGCCAGAAATGCGGACGCCATTGTGATCGACGATTTCACCAGCCTTGGTCAGCTCCGTATTGCCGCCCCGCTCGGCCGCGAGGTCGATGATGACCGCGCCGGGCTTCATGGTGTCGATCATCGCGCGCGTGATAAGTTTCGGTGCGGGGCGTCCCGGGATCAACGCCGTGGTAATGACGATGTCCTGCAGCTTGATGTGGTTGGACACCAATTCAGCCTGCTTGGCCTGATATTCAGGCGACATCGGCTTGGCGTAACCTGCCGCCGTCTGAGCCTGCTTGAATTCGTCGTCTTCGATGGCGATAAACTTGGCGTTCAGCGACATCACCTGTTCTTTGGTCGCCGGCCGGACGTCTGTCGCGGTCACAACGGCCCCGAGGCGGCGTGCGGTTGCGATCGCCTGTAGACCGGCAACGCCGACACCCATGATAAAGGCCTTGGCAGCCGGCACCGTACCAGCAGCCGTGTTCATCATCGGCAATGCCTGCTCAAACATCGCGGCGGCATCGATGACGGCTTTATAACCGGCAAGGTTGGCCTGCGACGACAGCACGTCCATGGACTGGGCGCGGGTGATGCGCGGGATCAGTTCCATCGAGAAAATTGAGGCTTTGGTGCCCGCCAGCGCGTCGAGTTCGGCGCGGTCGCCATAAGGATCGGCCATGGCGGCAACGACGGCGCCGGGTTTCAACTGAGCGATCGATTCGTTGCTGGGGCGGCGGACGGCCAACAAAATGTCGGAGCCGCTAAGCGCTTCGGCAGCTGTTGGCACGATCGTCGCGCCCTGCGCGGCAAGTTGCGCGTCCGAGAACCGGGACCGCAGTCCAGCACCAGACTGAACTTTCACGGTGCAGCCCAAGGCTGCGAGCTTTTTCACCGTTTCGGGTGAAATGGCCACACGCGGCTCGTCGTGGCCTTCAGCAGTCACCGCAATCGTCACCATCGCAACACGCCTTCTTTTGTAGACCAGCCCGCCGCAAACAGTTGCGCGGGCTGGGAGCTGTTAGAAACGGGCTTTAAAATTGAATCGGGTATCAGTGTGGCGCGGGAACCAGGAAAATGAACATCGTTACCAACAGCAACGCCAGAAAAACGATGCCATACTGCGTCGCTTTCAGGAAACCGTTGTAGGTCGCAGTATGCTCGGCATAGTCCATGTTCGGATTGCCCTTTGACGTGTCGACTGCCATGTGACGAGGCCCCAATGTTGTTGTGCAGCGCTACTGTTGCCATAATGCGCGGTCAGCGCAAGTACGTTTCTTATGCGGTAGGCTAACGTTTTGACACGCTACATTGGTAGATTTCAGCAGCCAGAAGATATTTTTGTGCCTTATTTTGGCATACCATATACCAGATGGATTTGGCAACCACTTCCGTTCGTTGACGTCGCGTGTCTGCCTCCATAGGGTGCGGCGCTTGCGATTATCCGTATCTGCTTCCGACCGGCGCTAACTGATTGTGCGCCCGCAACCGAAATGCACCTCCCATGACCGTCCGTCTCGACCCAACCCTTGTGCCCGCTCTTGCCGATGCCAAGGCGTGGCCGTTTGAAGAAGCCCGCCGCTTGCAGGCACGTATTGTCCGGCTAAAGCGCGATCCGGCCAAGCCGGTCATGTTCGAGACCGGCTATGGACCGTCGGGACTCCCTCATATTGGAACATTCGGCGAGGTGGCCCGCACGAGCATGGTCCGGCATGCTTTCGAGGCGCTGACGCAAGGCAAGGTTCCCACGCGGCTCGTGTGCTTTTCCGACGATATGGACGGATTGCGCAAGGTGCCGGCCAATGTCCCCAATCAGGAGGAACTCGCCAAGCATTTAGACAAACCGCTGTCGCACGTCCCTGATCCGTTTGGGAAATTCGAGAGCTTCTCAGCGCATAACAACGCCATGCTGCGCGACTTCCTCGACCGTTTCGGTTTCGAGTACGAATTCATGTCGGCAACGGCCTGTTATGCGTCGGGCCAGTTCGATGAAACGCTGCTGACCATGTTGGCCGCTTACGACAAGGTGATGGACATCATTCTGCCGACGCTCGGTCCCGATCGCCGCGCGACGTACGCGCCTTTTCTCCCGGTCTGCCCCCGCAGCGGCCGCGTTCTTCAAGTACCAATGATCGAACGCAACGTGACTGCGGGGACCGTCGTCTACATTGACCCCGAAACGAAGGAGAAGGTCGAGACGAAGGTCACCGGCGGCGCGGTCAAGTGCCAGTGGAAAGCCGATTGGGCCATGCGCTGGACAGCCCTGGGCATCGATTACGAAATGGCGGGCAAAGACCTGATCGACAGCGTCACGCTGTCATCAAAGATCTGCAAAGCGCTCGGAGCAGCGCCGCCCGAAGGCTTCAACTACGAACTCTTCAACGATGACACCGGCGCCAAGATTTCAAAGTCCAAAGGCAACGGCATCGAGGTCGAGCAGTGGCTGAAATATGCCACGCCCGAAAGCCTGTCGCTGTTCATGTATCAAAAGCCGAAGACAGCCAAGCGGCTGTATTTCGATGTTATCCCGCGCGCGGTCGATGAGTACCTTCAACTGTCGGACGCCTATGCAGGTCAGGAGCCAAAAGCCAAACTCGACAATCCGGTTTGGCACATCCACGCGGGCGCGCCGCCGCTTGCCGGCCTGCCCGTGACGTTCGCCTTGCTCCTCAATCTGGTCAGCGCGTCGAACGCGCACGACAAGCCGACGCTGTGGGGCTTCATTCGCCGCGCGGCACCCGAAGCAACGGCTGAGAAGTATCCGCTGCTCGACGAACTGGTCGGATACGCAATCCGCTACTTCGATGACTTCGTGAAGCCCACCAAAACCTTCCGCGCACCTACACCCCAGGAACGCACCGCCCTTGAAGCCTTGCATCGCGATCTGGCGTCTGCTGCACCCGGCGCATCGGGAGAAGCACTGCAAACCATCGTGTTCGAAACCGGAAAGGCCAACGGCTTTGCGGACAATCTGCGCGACTGGTTCAAGGCGATCTACGAAGTGCTGCTCGGCCAAACACAAGGGCCGCGCTTTGGCTCGTTTATCGAGTTGTATGGCGTTGAAGAAACCCGCGCGCTCATCGCCCGCGGACTGAAGGGCGAGTTGATGGCTGGTTGAAGCGCCCTTTACGTTCCCTCAGCCAAACATCCTGACAACGCCGCCGCTGGATTGCGGACCAACATCTATCCGCCAAATCTTGGCAACGACGCCGAGCAGTCTGGCTTCGCGGTCCCGGATCGTGTGTGGTCCCCAAAACGAGGCGCTAAGGATGTCGGCATTGGTGAGCAACTGGGGCACGCCTGGTTGGGGCTCGCGATAGATGGCCAGCTTATCGCCGAAGTCCTTATTCTTGGCCTTATCGTTTTGTTTTTCACTCACCAGCGCGAGATTGCCCAGGCTTGCCTGGCAGTCGGCCCGTTCTTCTGCGTCTGCAAAAACCGATTTCCAGTTGCTCGTGGCCGCGGGCCGGATCGGCAGAACGTGCTCGATCGTCAGGTTCTTCGGATCAACGTCCAGCGGTACACCTGCCAACGCATCCTCGATCCGCATCAGCAGCAATTTGCACATGGCGGCGTTGCGGCGGTGCAGATCCTTTAAGTGGAACGCGATTGTGCGCTGCTCCTCGCGCGTAATCTCGAAGGCGCGCGCCAGTAGATCCTGCCCAGCCTGGGTGCGGATCGCCTCGACGACGGGCGCAAACCGGCGCTGGCGCTTCCCCGCCCCATAGCCGAGCAGGCGCAGCAGGTTGGCGAGCCGCTCGATTTCCAGCATCAGACTGGTTGCGGTGCCTGGCGACGTTTCAAATTGGGCCATGGCCAGAATAGCGGCGGGAACCCAATCGCCTTTGCCCAACCGGTTGAGAGAAATAAGGGAACCTGCCAGCGTGGGATAATCTTGGCTTTCCGGGCGCAACGGGAACGTGCGCACGTGGTTGAACGCCGTGGTATAGGGCCGTAACTCCTGCTCGATAAAGCGCTCGCTGCCCAGTTCACGCACGAGGCTTCGCACAGCTGCAATGATCGGCGGTCGCTGCAGACCGTGGATCAGCTTCAGGTGGCCGAGGAATGTTTCGAAGTCTCCCCCCGTCGCGGCATGCGCTTCATCCCACATCACGAGGGCCGCCGCCGCGGACTTGGGCGGTATACCGCGCAGCACTTCGGCCTTGATGATGTCATTGCGTTCCAACGGCTTGCCGCGTTCGTTCAAAACCGTGAACAGGCGATGGGCGCGATCGATGTCGCGCGACACGATCACGACGACATGGCACCACTCCATCAGGTAGAGGCCGAGCTTCCTGCGGTCGGCCGGCGTCAGTGCGGCGACTTCCGATGTGAAATAGGCTTGAATTGCGCTGATGCCGGCGCCGCCAGCGCCCGTCTGCGGATCAGGGGGCAGCATCGACCGGAAGCCGCGCGCCAGAACATGGTTTTCGAGGAAACCCTGTTCGGCGTCACGCACTTGTACCCGGCCAGTGCGGGTGGCGATATCCCGCGCCGTCGGAACCACCGCCACCATGTCATGGAGACGGTCAGCAATCGAAATTTCGTCATCACGCAGGCTAGGTTGAGCATCATCGGCGTCGCGCAGCACGCTCGCCAGAATCGAGATCGTCACAAGGCGCTGTTGACCGTCCACCACCTCGTAAACGCGCGGCCCGCTTGACGGCGATGGCGCAGCCGTGCCGTCGGCCTCCGGATCGAGCAGTAAAATCGTGCCGAGAAAGTAGTCGGGCCCGGCGGCGTCGTTGTCGTCGATGCCGGCGGAGCCCACCAGATCTTCCAACAACTGGCCCGCCTCTTTCACCGTCCAGGAGTACGGCCTCTGATAAGCAGGCACCGTAAACAGGTACGGCGTGTCAAACAGCTTCACGAGAGGCAGGGATGCTGTCGGTAGTCCACGAAACATAAGACACACACTCTACTTTGGAGTTTAGGACATTTGAGCTGGCGCTATTTCAATATGAGCCACTCGAAGTTGGACTATGCGATTTTGGATAACCACTTTTCCGGTCAATATTCGAGCGTGCGGCAATCCACGGATCACGGCGTGCGGAGCATTTTTATCTCGACGTAATTCAAGGCCTCAGGCGTAGAACCCGATAGGGAATTTTGCTACCCTATTTTGGTTGTTGGTGAAGGATTCGTGACGAAAAATCCCTGACTGTGCTTTTAGAGACCACACGCAGCGCGTAGAAACTGTGTTTACTAAACCGAAGGTAATTCAACGCGATGAGCCCGTCCGATCTGAGTACCGTCTTCAAGCTTACAACCCTCGATGAGTGGAGCAATGCCATTGTCGAAGGCGCGTTGACAGGGTCGGCTGATGACCTGCGTGACGGCTTCATCCACCTGTCTGCGCAACATCAGCTTGAGGGGACGGCGAAGAAATACTTTTCCGGAATCGAGGGCCTTTGTCTTGTCGCCTTTGCCGCCGGCGATCTGGGCCGCGAACTGCGGTGGGAACCATCACGGGGAGGAGATAATTTTCCCCACTTCTACGGTGCTCTGCCGGCAACCGCGGCACTCTGGGTCCGACCCGTTCCAATCGACGAGGAGGGCGTTCCAGTCATCAACCAAGTATTCTGGGACGAAGAAACTGCCGCTTCCTGAGTGAGACGCCGAGCCGCCGTCGACTTTGCTTTCGCCCATCAACACAACGAGACATGCATGCCCGATAAATTGTATTCGCTGTCGCGTCCGTTGCTGTTCGTCATCCCGCCCGAGGAGGCGCATGAGCTGACCCTCAAGTCGCTCGAAAATGGGCTGTTCATCCGCTGCAGGGGCACGCACGATCCCAAACTTGCCGTCCAGGTCGCGGGGCTCTCGTTTCCAAATCCGGTTGGAATCGCTGCCGGATACGACAAGAATGCGCGCGTGCCCGACGCCGTGCTGGCGTTAGGATGCGGGTTTGCGGAAATCGGCTCGGTGACGCCGTTGGCGCAATCGGGCAATCCCAAGCCGCGCGTTTTTCGTCTCGTTTCGGATGGCGCGATCATCAACCGGCTGGGCTTCAACAATGAAGGTCACGTTGCAGCGCTGGCGCGCCTGACCAAGCGCACTGGGGGCGGCATCGTCGGCGTCAATGTCGGGGCCAACAAGGATGCAACCGACCGCATCGACGACTACGTCAGCGGGATCAAAACCTTCAACGATGTCGCCTCGTATTTCATGGTCAACATCTCCTCCCCCAACACCACGGGACTGCGCAAGCTTCAAGATCCTGCCTCGCTTGACGTGTTGCTGGCCCGCGTCATGGATGCCCGCAAGACGCTGGTAGCGGCGGGCAAGCCCAAGCGTCCAGTGTTCGTGAAAATTGCGCCTGATATCGGCGAGGATGAAGTCGAGCCCATTTGCGCACAGCTCATGGCCCATGGCGTCGACGGCATCGCGGTTTCGAATACGACCCTATCGCGTCCGGGGTTATTCGGGCCAACATCGCGGGAAGGCGGCGGCCTTTCGGGCAAGCCGTTGTTCCATCGCTCGACGGTCATGCTCGCACGCGTCCATCAAGCAACCGCAGGACGAATTGCCCTGATCGGAATTGGCGGGATCCACAGCGGCGAAACCGCGCTCGCCAAGATCGAAGCAGGCGCCAGCCTTATCCAGCTCTACACCGGGCTTATCTACGAAGGTCCCGGACTGATCGGACGTATCAAGTCTCATCTATCGAACGCGGTCACGCTGAAGGGAGCGGCCCGCTTGTCCGATTTGACCGGCACGTGCTCTGCCGAGTGGGCGGCTAAACCGCTGGAACTCTGAACGGAAGGCGGATCGCCATCATCCAAGCCCACCACCCGTCTGTTACTTCTTGTCCGCAGCCTGCCCGGCTTCGTTGCGAATGGCGGCTTCCATTTTTGCGTTGAGAAGCTTGAAGTCGCCTTCCAGTCGCTGGCAGGAGTCCGTGTCGCCCTTGCAGATGATGACCATCTGAAGCGTAATGTTGTCGCCGTCTTTGACGGGCTTGCGGCAAACGGCTGTGGGATGCGCGCCGCCCTGGCCTGCCTGGGTAAATGTAAACACCGCTTGGCTCGCCTCATCCTGATAGGCGATGTATTCAGGGCCGCGGAAAATTTCCTTCACGCCTGCCGCGTTAGAAACTTCGGCCTGGAGTGCGCCGGGCTCGCCGCTCGCGCGGCCGCAGAAATCAGCGGCAACGGCGGGCGCGGCCAAGGACGATGCCACCGCCAAAACGGCAAGGGCGAGAGTCGAGCGTTTCGAAAAGCCGGTCAGCATGTTCATTCGCCTTGTTGATGGATGAAGTGCGTTCACGCCGCGCGCGCTGATATGTTTTGGCCCTTTTAGCCAGCGAGCCGTGCTTCGATGGCTTGGAGGGCAGCTTGCGCCTTTTCACCGTCGGGACCTCCGGCCTGCGCCATATCCGGACGGCCGCCGCCGCCTTTGCCGCCGAGCGCTTCCGCGCCGAGCTTCACGAGATCGACGGCGCTCCAGGTCTTGGTGAGATCGTCGGTGACGCCCACAGCTAGGCCTGCCTTGCCGTCCTCGGTCACGCCGACAATGGCGACGATACCCGAACCGACCTGCTTCTTGCCTTCGTCAACGAGGCCGCGAAGGTCTTTGGGATTGAGGCCGGAAACCATGCGCGAAAACAGCTTAGTCGCGCCGAACGTGCGGACGAGATCGGTGGGGGCCAGTGCGGGACCACCAGCCGCGCCCGAACTTCCGCCGCCCATGGCGAGTTGGCGCTTTGCGTCGGCGAGTTGCTTTTCAAGCTGGCGCTTTTCATCCACCAGAGCGCGCAAACGCTCGACCACGTCGTCCGGGCGGGTGCGCAAGACGCTGGCTGCTTCTCGCAGGGTGTCATCGGCACGGACAAGGAACGTACGCGCGCCATCAGCGGTTAGCGCTTCGAGACGGCGGACGCCAGCCGAACTCCCCGTTTCAGCGAGCACCTTGATGAGGCCAATATCGCCCGTGCGGCGCGCGTGCGTGCCTCCGCAGAGTTCGACCGACCAGGCCTTGTTGGATTTGGCATCGGCCTGCGGGCTGCCCATCGAGACGACACGGACTTCGTCGCCATACTTTTCACCGAACAGAGCCATGGCGCCCGACGCAATCGCATCGTCAACAGCCATCAGGCGCGTTTCAACGGGCGCGTTCTGGAGAACGATTGCGTTGGCCAGAGCCTCGACGCTGGCGATCTCGTCCGCCGACATCGGCTTCGTGTGAGAGAAATCAAAGCGCAGCCGGTCGGGCGAAACGAGCGAACCCTTTTGGGCGACGTGCGTGCCCAGCACCTGACGCAGCGCCTCATGCAGAAGGTGCGTCGCCGAGTGGTTAGCGCGGATCGCAGCGCGGCGCGCATGATCGACGGCGAGTTCGACGGCAGCGTCCGCTTTAAAGCTGCCCGCCTCAACGATACCCGTATGCACGAACAGGTCGCCAAGCTTCTTTTCGGTCGCAATGACGCGGAACAGCGCGCCTTTCGCGCCCTTGATGACACCGCTGTCGCCCACCTGACCGCCCGATTCCCCATAAAAAGGGGTCTGGTTCAAGACGAGCTGGGCTTCGTCCCCGGCTTTGATCGATTTGACTTCCTTACCTCCTTTGACAAGGGCTGCGACCACGCCTTCGGCAGTCTCGGTGTCGTAACCGAGGAAGTCGGTGGCGCCGGTCTTTTCCCGAACCTCAAACCAGATCGCTTCAGTGGCGGCATCGCCCGAACCTTTCCAGGCGGCGCGGGCTTTCTGCTTTTGCTGCTCCATGGCAGCCGTGAAGCTGGCCTGATCGACGCTGATACCGCGGGCACGCAGAGCGTCCTGGGTCAAATCGAGCGGAAAGCCGAACGTGTCGTAGAGCTTGAATGCGACGTCGCCGGGAAACACCGCGCCGGTCTTGAGCCCGCCGGAGGCATCCGACAGGAGCTTCAAGCCGTTTTCCAGCGTCTTGCGGAACTTGGTTTCTTCAAGCAGCAGCGTCTCGGTGATGAGCGCCTCCCCGCGCGACAACTCCGTATAGGTGTCGCCCATCTGCCGGACGAGCGAGGGTACCAAGCGATGCATCAGCGGCGTTTCGGCGCCGAGCAGGTGAGCGTGGCGCATGGCGCGGCGCATGATGCGGCGCAGGACGTATCCGCGTCCTTCGTTGGACGGCAAGACGCCATCGGCAATCAGGAACGAGCACGAGCGCAGGTGATCGGCAATGACCTTGTGGCTTGCCTTCGCTTCTCCGTCTGCATCGACCCCAGTAGCCGCAACCGACGCCGCGATCAGCGCGCGGAAAAGGTCAGTCTCGTAGTTATCGTGGGTCCCCTGGAGAACAGCTGAGATGCGTTCGAGGCCCATGCCGGTGTCAATCGACGGCTTGGGCAACGGCACCCGGTCGCCGGGACCGCGTTGTTCGAACTGCATGAACACGAGGTTCCAGATCTCGATGAAGCGGTCGCCGTCGGCATCCGCCGAGCCTGGCGGCCCCCCGGGGATCTTCGGTCCGTGATCGTAGAAGATTTCCGAGCAGGGGCCGCACGGGCCGGTTTCGCCCATCTGCCAGAAGTTGTCCGACGTCGGGATGCGGATGATGCGATCGTCCGAAAAGCCGGTGAGCTTTTTCCAGACTTTGAAAGCCTCGTCGTCATCGTGATAGACGGTCACCAGCAGCTTCGTCTTGTCGAGTCCGTATTCTTTGGTGATGAGGTTCCAGGCTAGCTCGATCGCGACGTCCTTGAAATAGTCGCCGAACGAGAAGTTGCCGAGCATTTCGAAAAACGTGTGATGGCGTGCAGTATAGCCCACATTGTCGAGATCATTGTGCTTGCCGCCGGCGCGCACACACTTTTGCGACGACGCGGCCCGGACGTAGGGTCGCGTTTCCTGGCCGGTGAAAACGTTCTTGAACTGCACCATCCCCGCGTTGGTAAACATCAAGGTGGGGTCATTGCGTGGCACCAGCGGGCTCGACGCGACCGGCTCATGGCCGTGCTTTTTGAAGTAGTCGAGAAACGCTCTGCGGATTTCGTTGACGCCGGTCATGTCTTCTCAGGGCCTGAGGAGGAAAAAAATCGCCGCCCGCCCATCACGATTGAGTAAATGTGATGGGCGTGGCGCCGGCCCCGCGAAGAGCCGACGCGCCGTTGTAATGAGGCCTTCCGCAACTGTCCAGGAAACGCGCTGAGGCATCCGGGATCTTCGAGCAACCGCAGCGCTCTCGCCCGTAACTCCAGGCTGACAGGGCCAAGCCCGGCCGTGGGGTGAGGGGCGCGCGGCCCGTCAGATCAACGCTTCGGGCGTCCGCCTTTGCGGCCGCTGGCCGCATCATCCTCAGTTGCGTGGGCAAGCAGGACCTCATCCTCGCCGTCGCTCTCGTTGCCCTCAGGGGCGGCCAGCATCTTCTCGACAATCAGCCCGGCATTCTGGCGGATGGCCTTTTCGATCGTGGCGGCGACCTGGGGATTGTCCTTGAGGTATTGCTTGGCGTTCTCGCGGCCCTGGCCAATCCGCGTGCCACTGTAAGAAATCCAGGCACCCGACTTCTCGATCACGCCTGCTTTGACGCCGAGATCGACCAGTTCGCCCGTCTTGGAAATACCCTCGCCGTACATGATGTCGAACTCGACCTGCTTAAAGGGCGGAGCGACCTTGTTCTTGACGACCTTGACGCGGGTCTGGTTGCCCACGACCTCGTCCTGGTTCTTGATCTGGCCGATGCGGCGGATATCGAGGCGGCAGGAGGCGTAGAATTTCAATGCGTTACCGCCGGTCGTAGTTTCGGGGTTACCGAACATGACGCCGATCTTCATGCGGATCTGGTTGATGAAAATGACCATCGTGCCCGATTTCGAGATCGCGCCGGTGAGCTTGCGCAGAGCCTGGCTCATCAAGCGGGCTTGAAGGCCCGGGAGGCTGTCGCCCATTTCGCCTTCGAGTTCAGCTTTAGGCGTCAGGGCTGCGACGGAGTCGATCACGATCACGTCGATGGCACCCGAACGGACCAGCGTGTCGGCAATTTCCAGCGCCTGTTCGCCGGTATCGGGCTGCGAAATCAGCAGGTCTTCGACCTTGACGCCAAGCTTACGGGCGTAAACGGGATCGAGCGCGTGCTCGGCGTCGATGAAGGCACAAATGCCGCCCT
>JANLYB010000079.1:0-9884 GCA_031365425.1 Hyphomicrobiaceae bacterium | reverse complement strand
GCCCGCTGGGCTTTTGTCATACGTTCCGGGTTATATCTTTTTATACGTCAGGAGCGGTTCGGTGTCAAAGGGTGATTTGCATTTTTGTGATATTTTTTAATGTGTTATGCGACGGCGCGGGGAGCAACCGGTTATTATGCGGCTGGGGGCGGGGGGCGGGGATAAGTTTGTTCGCAGGGTGCTTGGAGGGAGACGTCAGCAGCGAAGATCAGAAAGTGCCACTTGGTGGATCGAAAATCAGATCGTCAAACGCGTTTTGCCAACTTGGGATCCACGCCGCGGGGCGTCTGCGGTTTCGCTTTGCGATCGCGCTGCCGCCCGTATGACACGGGACACGGAACCGGGACCAAACAGGAGGATTGCAGACTTGTGATCGCGGCTGCTGGGTAAGCTACGCAATGACCGGGGGCTAAGACGTGATAGGTTAACTACGTCCTGTGTGCTATCAATCGGTGGACGGCACTGTTTTTCGTAAAGCCGGGCAACGGAAGCTCTTCGACTTAGGAGAGTACTGATGAAAGTTCTTGCAGGTATTGGCGGCCTCGCTATTGCCGCAGCGCTCGCTGCCATGATCTTTTTTTTTGGCGGATTTTATAATGTGGCGGCACTCGAACCCGACAATAGTGTGGTCGCTTGGGCCTTAGGCTACGTTCGAAATGCTTCGATCGCACGGCAAGCACCGCGTGCCGCCAAAGGCAGCATCGACGACCCCACAATCATTCAAGCCGGTGCTCGCGCCTTCGCCAATCGCGGGTGCCCGACATGCCATGGAGCGCCCGGGGTGGATTGGGCTAAATTTGCAGAAGGCATCCGGCCGGATGCTGCGGACCTCAATGAGATTGCCAAAACGGAGTCCGTCCCCAAAATTTTCTGGGTGATCAAAAACGGTATCAACATGACGGCTATGCCAAGCTTCGCACGCGTCAAAGTGGAGGACAGCGAAATCTGGACAATTGCAGCTTTCGTAAAAAAGCTGCCGTCGGTCTCGCCGGACGACTACAAAGCATGGACCGAAGCCAAGTCGCCCTAGCCTCCTTGCCACTTTAATTGGCATCCGTGTCCACCATGCAATCCACGTATCTTCCGCAGATCCAGGCGAATCGAACCGGACTGCCGCGGAGTACGTCAGAGGAAATGAGGGTTTACTTCGGGGCTTCGATTTTGATGTCGGCGGGGTAGGTATAGGTGGCTTTGAAGATGGGTTTGTCGAGTTTGTTGGCGCGGGCGAAGACGGAGCGCATGGGCAGACCGGTTTTGGGGTCGATGTAGAACATGCGGAGCGGGCGGGCTTCGTCGGCAAGCGCCGCGCGGGCTTTTTCCTTGGCGTCGGGGCTGCGGTCTTCGGGGCCGACCTGGGCGTCGTTTTCGACGCGGTAGGCCATCAATTCCAGGCTGTCGATGGCGGTGGAGCCGAGGCAGGCGACGGTGCCGATGGTGCCGCGATCATCGCCCAGGGTCTCGTCGAGCTGGTTGACCATTTCGCCGGTGATGTCGGGCGCGAGTTCTTTCCAGGCGTCACCGTCCTTGATCCAGGCTTTGCCGCCGACAAGGATGGACTCGACCGGTTTGGGGTCGATGGCGACGGTGACGAGCTGGCGCATGCGATCGGGCGGCATGTACTCGACAGTCATTTTAACGGGGCCCTGCTCGCTGACCATACTGGTTTCCATGCGAAAGGCCGGGGCTTTGCGCTGTTTGTCGAGGGCGGCGAGGACTTCCTCTTTGCAATCGGCGTAGGCGGGGATTGCGGTTGCCAGCGCGAGCGGGGCGGCGAGGATGGCGGCGAGGCGGGGGGGGCGCATGGGTGTTCTCAATCAGGGTGTTGCTGGTGGTGAGATGACTGCCGATTGGTCTGCGAGTGTGGCCCCTGGATGGCCGGGTCAAGCCCGGCCATGGAGTGGGGTGAAGTGCTTACCGGGTTCGGCCGGCGGGGATGGCGTCGGGGGCTTCGATCTTGATGCCGGCGGGGTAGCTGTAGGCGGCGCTGACGAGGGCGGGCGCGTCGGGTTTGGTTTCGGACACGATGTTGAGCGCGGGCAGGCCGGTTGCCGGATCGACGTAGACTGTGCGGGCGATCAGCGGATTTTCGGGGCCGACGGGCTGGCCGGGGGAGGCTTTGGGTTCGCTCTGGTAGGCCGCGTACTCTTTGCCGTCGCGCTTGACTTTGCCAAGGCAGGTGAAGGCTTCGGACGTTTTAACGGGCGTGGTCAGCGTGGCGGTCACGTCGTAGGTGACGGACTGGGCGAACTGGGGCTGGAGTTCCTGGAAGCCACCACCGTGGCTGGCCCAGGCCCAGCGGCCGATGGCGATGGTTTCGAGCGCACCGGGTTCGCCGGGGACCTCGACCTTGTTGTACATGCGGTCGGGCTGCTGGAAATCGGTCTGGGTGGCGACTTCGCCGCGGACCGAGGGGGATTTGGAGTTGACCCGGTAGGCGGGCTGGGTGCGCTGTTTCTCAAAGGCGGCCTGGACTTCGCTGGCACAATCGGCGGCAAGCGCCGGAGTGGCAGCGATGAGGCCGAAGACGAGGGCGATTTGGGTCGTGGCGGCGCGCATCTGGAGGTCTCCTAAAGTCGTACACTGCGGGGTTATACGCAAAAGGCGGGAAAGCGGGAGCTTAAATTTGGGTCATGTTGACCGCTCGCGCGGTCAGCGGGGCTCGCCCCACACCCGACCGGGAGCACAGCTCGCGGACCCTCAGTCTTTTTTCGCCTTGGCTTTCAGCTCGTCGCAAGGGTCTTTGTCTCTTGGGGCGCGGGGGGTGAAGACGATGTAGCCGGCGGTGGGTTTTCCGGCTTCGTCGCGTTCGACGTAATCGGCGGGGTCGTTTTTGCCGTCTTCGACTTCGATAAACAGAACCGAGATGACCTTTTTATCCGGGGCACGCCGGTGGAGATACCAGGGGACGCCGCGGTCCGCGCGGACGTGACCGTTGCCGGCGATGAGGATCGCGCTGCCGTTTGTGGCGGCGGCTTTGATGAGGGCGTCGGCCATGTGGGCGTCGCGGGTGCGTTGGGCGAAGGCCATGTTCGGGTGCGCGGACTTGGGGATCGCGCCGCAGTGGGAGGCTTCGATTTCGGCGAGCGAGGCGGCGTTCTGGGCGTCGGAGAGGGGCGTGTCGAGGCCAAGGCGGGTGCGCTCTTCGGGGGGAATGGCCGACAGGCCGGAAATGGCTGCGGCGCGGATGAGGTCGCGGGGCGGGTCGGCGGCGAAGATCGGGAGTTTGCTCGCGACGGCGGCGTCGAAGAGGGGCGTGTAGTTGGAGGTTTTCGACCAGGGGGATTTTTCCCAGTCGAGCAGGCGGAGCAGGTCAAAGGTTGTGCGGGTTTCGGGAAGGAGGGCGGCGAAGGCGTCGAGGGCGGGTTGCTGGTCCGCACGGATTTGTTCGAAGGCGATGGCTCCGCGGGGATCGAGCAGGCTGGGGGCATCGAGCAAGCTGGCGCGTAAAGCGTGATGCTCTGCATTGTCGTGGACCTCACCCAGCAACGCTATGCCACCGCTGATCTTGAGCGCCGTCAATTCGTTCGACAGCGGTAGCCACGAGTAAGCGGAACAAAGCGACGCGTCATGCGAGGGGTTCGGGCTGGTCGCGTGGACGCGGCCGCAGAGCGGATGGGGGCACGTTTGCCGCCAGGACTCGAGCTTGGCGGCGAAGGGCGGCACGGGGACATCGCAAGCGCGGGCATGGGCCAGCGGATAGGCTAGGGCGGCAAGGATAATCACCACACGAGAACTCGATCGCCAAGCCATCCTCAATCCAATCCAAGGCCGGAGAGATGGAGGGTGAGGGAGGGGAGTAGGTGGGGGATTTTGAGCATGGGCAGACTATAGCGTGGAATTGGGCGGGGTGAAGGGTGAGCATTGCTGGCACTTGCTATACGGAAAATCAGATGTAAGATCGTAGACTTGGCATACCGGGGGGCTTGGCCAAATGACAATCTCACCTTGTACGCGGCGGCATGCGCTTGGGCTTATTGGAGCCGGCCTCATAACGTCGCGCGCGTTTGCAGTTCCGGCCCGGCCGAATGTTGCCGACCCCAGCGCGCCCTATCGCGTGCCGGGCGGACGGCTTGGCTTCCAACGTCCGCAAGGGATCGCGCCCACCACCAACGGCTGGATCCTGCAGTCTGCCGATCACACGTTTCAGGTGAGGGTCCAGGAGGCGTTGTACTTTCCGGGCACTGCGAACCCGCTCTGGGACAAGGACGCGAGCGCCACGCTCGCCGGGACGCCGGAGTTTGCCGGATTTTCGGCACGGCGCTTCAAGGATCTGCGGTTTTTACACAACCTGGACTTCGGGCACGAAAGCATCGTCGTGGCCGGCGAAGACTGGGTTGGCGACGTGTCTGTTTCGATCAGCAATCTTAGCGATCAGGCGGAGACAACGGGGCTGGCAGCGCCGCAGGGGACCAGCGTGTTTCGACCGGCAGCTGGGCCAGGTCCGCAGGGGACGGGGCTGGTGGCACGCTGGGGAGAGGCCGCCGATCTTGTGCTCGGTAGCATCACCGTGCGGCCCGCTCCCTCGGCGGACATTGCGATGGCAAATTCGGGATCGGGCTCGATGCGGCAGGGCTCAATCCGAGGTTTGCGGGCGACAAACTCATTCTCAGCGCGCAGGCGCCCCGCAACATCATGGAAGTCGCGGGCACCGGGATTACGCACATCGCGCTGCCCGCCGTCAGCAACCTCGATTACATCGCGGAAGATGCCAATGCGGAATTGTTTGAGTTTTTCAGCATGACCGGCACAGAGCTAACCGGCGCGGCGTGCCGGGGTGTCCAGGCCGGGGAAAGGCGGCTCGCCGATGGTCGCTTTACGACTGGTGTGCGTATCTTTAGCAAGCGCCGTCAGCAGGAAATGGCCGCGATCTATCCGGCTGCCGAACGGGTCGCGACGCTCGACGTGCTGAGCCGCACGTTCCAGTCGTTGCGATTTCTCGACGAAGTGTGAGGGGACGAAGGTGGGGCCTTCGGCGCGCATTTTTGGGTCCTGGAAGCTGAGCCCCTAAAGGGGCCGCGTGGAGAAGAACTAGCGTTCAGCCTTGGGGGCGGTGCCTTTGGCTGCGCGCATGAGGTTGGCAAAGCGGGTGAAAAGGTAATGGCTGTCTTGGGGGCCGGGGCTTGCTTCGGGGTGGTGCTGGACCGAGAAGACAGGTTTGCCTTTGAGGCGGAGGCCGCAGTTCGAGCCGTCGAACAGGGAGACGTGGGTTTCTTCGACGTTGGCTGGGAGGCTCGCGCTATCGACAGCGAAACCGTGGTTCATGGAGACGATCTCGACCTTATGGGTCGTATGATCTTTCACGGGATGGTTTGCGCCGTGGTGGCCCTGGTGCATTTTGGTGGTGGTTGCCCCCAGCGCGAGGCCGAGCATCTGGTGGCCGAGGCAGATGCCGAACACGGGCTTACCCGAGGCAACGAGCTGCTTGATGACGGGCACGGCATATTCGCCGGTGGCGGCCGGGTCGCCGGGGCCGTTGGACAGGAAGATGCCATCCGGCTTGCGGTCGAGGACGTCGGCTGCGGTCGCGGTGGCCGGCAAAACAGTGACGCGCGCACCAGCAGAGGCGAGGCAGCGCAGGATGTTGCGCTTCAGGCCGTAGTCGATGGCGACGACATGGAATTCGGGAGCGGTGTTGGCTTTGTAACCTTCGCCCCAGGCCCAGCGCATTTCGGTCCAGTCATAGCTCTGACCGGTGGTCACGTCGGGGACGAGGTCGAGGCCAAGCAGACCGGGCCAAGCTTTGGCTTCGGCCTTTAATTTGGCGAGATCGAACTTGCCTTTGGGATCGTGCGCGATCACGGCGTTGGGCATGCCTTTTTCGCGGATGAGGGCGGTCAGGGCGCGGGTGTCGATGCCGGTGATGGCGATGATTCCGCGTGCGCTGAGCCAATCGTGGAGGTGGGCGGTGTCGCGGTAGTTGGACGGATCGGTGACGGTCGCGCGCAGGACGCAGCCGCGCACTCCGGAACGGGCGGCGAGGTTTGAGGTTTCACTGTCGTCGTTGTTGGTACCGACGTTGCCGATGTGGGGGAACGTGAAGGTGATGATCTGGCCAGCGTAGGAGGGGTCGGTCAGGATTTCCTGGTAGCCGGTCATGGCGGTATTGAAGCAGACTTCGCCGGGGGCGGAGCCGGTCGCGCCCAGGCCGTAGCCCTCAATCACGGTACCGTCGGCGAGCACCAGGCGCGCGGTCTTGAGCTGGTCGGCCCAGGGTGCGGGAGGGGTGCGCGCGGTAATGGGGCTGGCGGTGCTCAAGGGATTGGCTCCAGATGCGTCCGTGCGCGGGCTGGTTTTGACGAACCGCCGCGGCGCAGGGAGATATGAGACGTTGTTGTAAGGTCAGGTGATTACGGGAGCCCGGCTCGTCCGTCAATGAACGGGTCGATATTGCGGTGCGACATGGACGCTTGCTGCACATCAATCTGAAGAGTAAACCGCTGCTCTTCAAGTTCACAGGAGACCCGCCATGCTGCGCGACAAGCTGATTGCCGATATGAAAGACGCCATGCGTGCGGGCGAGAAGGCCAAGCTCGGCACCATCCGGCTCATGAACTCGGCCATCAAATCCGCCGACATCGAGGCGCGGCCTTCGGGCAAGGACGCCATAACGGATGCCGATATTCTGCAGGTGTTCGCCAAGATGGTGAAGCAGCGGCGCGATTCGGTCGAGCAGTTCACCAACGGCGGCCGGCCCGAGCTGGCAGCAGCCGAACAGGCGGAAATTGCCGTGATCGAAAGCTACATGCCCAAGCAGATGAGCGCGGACGAGGTGAAGGCCGTGGCCAGCGCATTGATCAAGGAGATGGGCGTGGCCGGCATGAAGGACATGGGCAAGGTCATTGCCGCCATGAAGGAAAAGTATGCCGGCGCGATGGACTTCGGCAAAGCGAGCGGGATCGTGAAGGATTTGTTGAAGTGAGGGGGGCAGGGGCGGATTTGCCGATCGCTTGACAAAGCGATCTTGCAATCTGGCGTCCGGTAGTCACTCGATACGGTCAGTCGCGGACTGGCGCGCCTCGACGGCAGATGTGGGCCAAGAGTGGGCTTGGAACGCCGCATATATCAGCTGTCAGACGATCGATGTAACTAATGCTATTTGCTCCAATTGCGATGAGCGATCAGCCGCTCAACCTGTTCTTGGTCGCACGAAGAATATCCTCTGATAATTTAGGATCGTTCACGGCACGCGCTAGCACGAGTGCCCCGACCAGCGAGGCGACGGTCGCCAGCGCCTTGTCGTCGCGCTGCCGTTGCGTAAGCCCGTTTTCCATTCGGCCGCTGAGCTGCGCAATCATGGCGCGCAATCCAGCTGTAAACCGCTCACGCACCCCTTTACCTTGGCGTGGCATCTCACAACACAGGGCTGCGATCGGGCATCCGCCTCCCGGCATGTCCCGGTGCTCCGCAGATAGATATTCGGAAATGTAGTCGCTGACAGCAAACACCTCAGGCACTTCCTGCCCTTTGGTAGCTATCGCGTAGGCCACTGCATCTTCGATAAGCCGCTCCTTGGAGCCGAACTGGCTGTAGAGGCTGCCGTGGGTCATCCCAGCTGCCTCTGTCAATGCATCGACGCCGGTGCCGGAGATGCCGCGCTCTCGAATGAGGCGCGCGGCTTCCTTCAGGATTCGCTCTCTATTTTCAGCAGCTTGTTCTTTGGAGACGCGCATGTCGCAGTCCTCGAATCAGATTGGTCTTGACAATTATAGTGTCGATCGTCATCTAAAGCAATCATAACGATCGTAATCAAAAAGGGGTTCGAGGGTCTCATGGCTAAGCTCAAAGGCAAGGTCGCGCTCGTGACAGGCGCATCGTCGGGCATCGGAGAAGCTACTGCAGTGCGGCTCGCGAAAGCTGGCTACAAGGTCTACGGCACCAGCAGACGAGGGCCCCAGGCGGGCGGGCAATCGTTCGCCATGCTGCCCCTCGACGTGACCAGCGATGAATCGGTCGCAGCCGTCGTCATGGAAGTGATGCGCTTGGAAGGCCGCATCGACCTGCTTGTAAACAACGCCGGTTTCGGTGTTGCCCCCGCAGGGGCGGAAGAGAGTTCGATTGCGCAGGCCCAATCAATCTTCGATACGAACTTCTTCGGTACTGTTCGGATGACCCGCGCCGTGGTGCCCCATATGCGAACGCAGGAGAGCGGCCGGATAATCAACATCGGTTCCGTGCTCGGCTTTTTGCCTATGCCTTACATGGCCCTCTATGCCGCGACCAAGCATGCGATCGCAGGCTATTCAGAATCGCTCGACCATGAGCTCCGGACAATGGGCATCCGGGTGTCGATCATCGAGCCGGCGTACACGAAGACGGCATTCGACCTGAACGCGCTGGAGCCCGATATGAAGCACGATGCGTATCGCGAAGTTCGCGCGGCTATGGCCCAGAAGATGAAGGAGGTGGTCGAGGCTGGAGACGAGCCAAGTATCGTCGCCGATGTTGTGCTGAAAGCTGCCAGCGCGGCTCACCCGAAACTGCGCTACACCGCCGGTGCCCTGGCGGGCCGCCTTCGGTTGCTTCGCAGGTTTGCGCCTGCTGGCGTCATGGATGCCGGGGTTCGAAAGGACCTGGGGCTTCATACGAAAACGGTGAAGCCGCTGAGCGTGCCGCTCCAGTCGCCAAAAGACGAAAGGGCGGGAGCATGAAAGCGCTCGTCTTCAAACGCTATGGTAAAGCCGATAACGTCACGTTCGCCGATACGCCCCGGCCCGTGCCTAAGCCGGACGAAATTCTCGTTCAAGTCTACGCCGCCGGCTTGAACCCGATCGATTACATGATTCCAAAGGGAACGTTTAAGGCCATCCTCGGCTTTCAACTCCCCGCTACTCTGGGCAGCGATTTGGCGGGTGTCGTGGTCGAGATTGGAAATCGCGTAACTCGCTTCAAACCGGGTGATGCTGTCTTCGCCAGTATCTTCGATATGAGCACGGGCGCTCTCGCCGAATTTGCAATCGTGCCCGAGACCGCCGCCGCTCTTAAACCGGCGAATCTCGACTTTGTGCAAGCCGCTTCGATACCGATGGTTGGACTGACGTCGTGGCAAGCGCTCAAGGAGCGCGCACACGTCAAGCCCGGTCAAAAGGTATTCATTCCCGCAGGCTCGGGCGGAATAGGCACGTTTGCAATTCAGCTCGCTAAATACTTTGGAGCGAAGGTGGGGACGACGACCAGCACGGCAAATGTGGATCTGGTGCGGAGCCTGGGCGCGGATGAGGTGATCGATTACAAGAAGCAGGAATTTGAGGATGTGCTGCGCGACTACGATGCCGTGCTGGGGACTGTCAGGGGCGATGCGCTCGAAAAATCGCTTCGGGTTCTTAAGCCAAGGGGCACCATCGTCTCGCTCATCGGACCACCGGATGCCGCGTTCGCGCGCGCGCGAGGCATGAACTTCTTCATGGTGGGCGTGTTTGGCCTACTGAGCCGCAAGATAATTCGCCGCGCCAAGAAGCGCGGTGTAGCGTATTCGTTCCTGTTCGTGCACCCCGACGGTCGTCAGCTCGCCGAAATTGGCGAGTTGCTCAAGGACGGATCCATCCGGCCAGTCATCGACAAAGTATTTCCATTCGCGCAAGCAAAGGAGGCGCTTGCGTATCTGGAGCAGGGCCGAGCCAAAGGCAAGGTCGTCGTCCAGATGAGATAGTGGGTCGACATCCCCGGAACTGACAACCCTCTTACTGTCTGCACGGCATAGGATCGTTCCGGCAAGGGCTACAGCCCGCCATGTTTGCTCAGATCAGTTGCCGCGGTGGGGAGCGACGGGGGGACGGTTGATTTGTTGACCGCTCATAGTCCCATCACGTTGGTTACTGCAACGTTGCAAGAAGCTTTGCGCCTTGCTGCCCTCTTCGTTGCCCTGTGGATTGTGGGGGGAACTTGGG
>JANLYB010000380.1:0-8303 GCA_031365425.1 Hyphomicrobiaceae bacterium | reverse complement strand
GCGTGCGTCACCGCACGCTCCGCCCCCCTCAATAATCAATATAGGACTGACTCGTGATAACTCGTTGTGCAGACATTGCGAAGCTGCAAGCTCAAATGCGTCGCCGTTTTGCAAGATTGGCTGCGCTCGGCATCGTCCGGTTTGGACGCAAGTTGAATAGTCAGTCGCGGATGAGGCGGTCGCCCAAGCCTGAGAACGTCATTGCGCTGAACAGGACTGCGGGGGCTATCAGGGCCTTACGTGGTGGTGTGCGCAAGCCGGGCAAATGATGACTTCGCGAATGCAGGCCAATGGGTCCTCGGGACAGGCCCAAGGATGACAAATTATGGTGACCGGTGTGCGCTCAGCCCAGCTTCCGGATCTTGAACGGCAGACCGCCTTTGGGCGTCAGGGTGACGGTGGCATGAATACCGGCTGGGATCGGGCCGACGTATTCGGGCTGGAAGCGGCGCAGGAGGATCGACAGAGCGAGGGTGTTTTCGACCTGGCTCATGGCGCCGCCGATGCACGAGCGTTTGCCGGCGCCGAACGGGATGTAGCTGTATTTGACCTGCTTCTTGGTCTTGTCGGTCCAGCGTTCGGGGATGAAGGACTCAGGCTCGTCCCAGTATTTGGGGTTGTGGTGCGCGCCGTAGGCAAACAGCACGACGCGATCGCCGGCCTTGATCTCTTTGCCGCCGATGAGGTCGTCTTGGGCGGCAACGCGGATCAAACCCCAGATCGGCGGGTAGATGCGCATCGTTTCTTGGATCACCGCGCGGGTGTAGACGAGGCCGGAATAGTCGGCAGCGGTTGGCGCACGGCCGCCCAGCACAGCTTCGCTCTCGGCGCGGATGCGCACGGCCATTTCAGGATTGCGCGAAATTTCATACAGCGCCCAGGCGAGCGTCAGTGCGGTCGTTTCGGTGCCAGCCCACAGGTATTGCTTGAGTTCATCGACGGCTTGGGCCTGATCAAATTCGGGCACGTCGGGATCATCGACGGCGGCTTGGATCATGGTCAGCAGCGTGCGTTCGCGCTCTTCGCGCGGATCAGCGGCAAAGACCGACGGCGGGACGCCATGCCAGACTTCCATCGCCTTGGCAGCGTCTTCGTCGGTGACTTCGAACATTTCGCCAGCCTGACGCTTGAGGCGGATTTCCTTGTGGTTCATCACGTCGGTGTAGGTCTTCACGCACTTGAAGACCACGTGCGGATTAAACGGCATGTCGCGGTCAAACAGCGCCTTGCAGATCATGTCGGCGGCGAGCGTCCAAGTCTGCTCAACCATTTCGACGGTTTCGCCCGACTGAGCAAGCTCGTCCCAGAGCTTCATCTTCTGGTCGATGGCGGTGAGGAAGTACGGGATATATTCGGCGAACATGTCGGGATGGAACGCCGGTTGCTGCGGCATGCGGATCTTCTGCCAGAGCGCGCCATCGTTGGTGATCATCGATTTGCCGAAGATCGGCTTGAGGCCGTCGAAATACTTGATGTAGTTGTCAGCCTTCGAGACGAGCACGTGCTTGAACAGCTCCGGGTCCGTCACGAGCACGACACGTTGATTGGCCATGTTGAGGGCAATGACAGGGCCATAGCGGTCCTGCATCTGCAGCAGAACCTTCATCGGATTGGGATTGTCGCCGCGCAGCAGGGCCGTGAGCTTGAACCAAATGCTGCTCTCGTCGCCCAATCCCTGGGCATGAGCCGGAGTGGCTTCAATGGGTGCGGCGGCTTGTTGCACGGCAATCGGGGCAGACATCGTCATTACGTCACGTCTCCTGGCGCGGAATGGGTGAACCACAAGCGGCGCAGTACAAATCGATACTGGAAAACAGGCTCTAATCCTGCAAATACACTTTCGAACGGGCTTCAACAGTCGGTTTGTTATGCTTCAATTTCAGTGCTGTCTATGCGGCGAGAGGGTATGCATAGCAGCTAAGCGCTGCGGTATGTTGCATTGCAGCAACGCTTTTACTTAGATGCCGGGGGAAAAGAGCGGATCGAAGAGGTGGCTTGCCCCGTCGATGAGGATCTTTTCACCCTCGATCCGGGCTCTTCCCGAGGCAAAGAGCGCCAAGGCCTGCGGATACAACACATGCTCGGCAGCCAGTACGCGCTTAGCCAGCGTGCTCGGCGTATCACCCTCGATCACGACAACCGCGGCTTGGCCGATGATCGGCCCCATGTCCATTTCGGCGCGGACCACATGAACCGTGCATCCCACGATCCGTACGCCATCGGCTAGCGCCCGCTCGTGAGTATGCAATCCCTTGTAGGATGGCAGGAGCGCGGGATGGATGTTGATCATCCGGTCGCGCCAGACATCGACGAAATCTGGCGTCATCAGCCGCAGGAATCCGCAACAGGCGACCATTTCCGCCCCGTGTGCGATCAGCGCCTCGTGCATCTCCTCCTCGAACTCGGTCCGGGTCGGGTAGGCTTTATGGTCGATGGCAACTGCGGGGATGCCGTGAGCCTTTGCCCAGGCAAGGCCGGGCGCGTCAGGCCGGTTCGAGATCACAACCACAATCTCAGCCGGGTAATCGGCAGCCTTCGCCGCCGCGACCAGCGACATCATATTGGAGCCCCGCCCCGAAATCAGTATGCCAACGCGCTTTTTCATGGACGTTCTGGCCTCGCTTTAAGCCAACCCCAGTTTCCCGGCATAGACCACAGCTTCTGCTTCGCCCTTACCCTTGGCGGAACTCTTCTGCCCGGTTCCGGCAGTAATATTGCCGATGACGACAGGGTGCTCACCAGCGGCTTGCAGCGCAAGGATGACTTCGCCTGCACGAGCCTTCTCGGCGACGACGACCATGCCGATCCCACAATTGAAAGTGCGCAGCATTTCCGTGTCATCGATGCGTCCCGCCTTGGCGAGCCAGCCGAAAACCGCAGGTGGCGTCCACGACGACAGGTCGATGCGGGCCGCCAAATGAGCAGGCAGCACCCGCGGCAAGTTTTCCGACAAACCGCCGCCCGTGATGTGAGCGAGCGCCCTAATTGCGCCGCGCCCTCCGCCGGTTGCCCGCAACGCCGCCAGTATCGCACTCACATAAATCCGCGTGGGCTCAAGCAATGCGCTCGCTACTGTCTTTCCAGGCGCGAAGGGTGCGGCATCGCTCCAGGTCACTTTTTCCGCCTCAACCAGACGCCGGACGAGCGAATACCCGTTCGAATGCACACCCGACGACGGCAAGCCGATCAGAACATCGCCTACCTCGACATCGGCGCGCGGCAGGATCTCGCCGCGCTCGACCGCGCCGACCGAAAAGCCCGCGAGATCGTAGTCCTTGTCGCGGTACATCCCCGGCATTTCGGCGGTTTCTCCGCCGATCAACGCGCAGTTCGCTTCGCGGCACCCTGCAGCAATGCCCGCAATCACCTCTTTGGCGACGGCGACATCGAGTTTGCCGGTCGCGAAATAGTCTAGGAAAAACAGCGGCTCAGCGCCTGCCACGACGAGATCGTTGACGCACATGGCGACGAGATCGATCCCGATTGTCGCGTGGTGCCCTGTATCGATGGCAATTTTCAGCTTGGTTCCGACGCCGTCGTTGGTCGAAACCAGGATCGGATCCTTAAAGCCTGCGCGCTTCAAATCGAACAGCCCGCCAAAACCCCCAAGGTCGGCCTCCGCACCAATTCTGTGGGTCGACTTGGCCAGCGGCTTGATGGCCTCTACCAAAGCGTTCCCGGCATCGATATCAACACCGGCATCGGCGTACGTGATTGAAGCGGGTCGAACTGGGTTGGTCGGCGTCGTCATGAGGCCTCAAGGCTAGTGGATGGGGTGCTGGCCGATCGGGTGGTCTGGATTAAACCAAATTCCGCCCCATTGCTCGCTGCTGTAGCATTCTTGATCGCGGCTCTAGCAGCAACGCCTATTCCCCGCAATCGGCGGCGGTAGCGCACTCAGACAGGATGCAGGCAACGTGAGCATACGCAACTTGGTCGCAACCCCATCGATGGCGCTCGGTATGGCGGCCTCAGTCGTGCTGTTTGCGCTTACGCAGGCGCACGCCGCAGGCTCTGCCGAAACCGTCTTTACCGTTGGCAATTATCCTGTCGAAGCGCGCGCAAAAGACGCTGTGACGGCTAAGAATACGGCGCTTGCCGATGGCCAGCAGGCGGCTTTGCGCTCGCTGTTCCGCAGGCTTGTGCCGGTCACGGCTTATCGCCGCCTGAAGGCTATGCCGCCGGTGAAGGCTGCCGATTTCGTGGATGGCGTTTCCGTCCGCTCCGAACGCAACTCCACGACCGACTACATCGCTACGCTGGATTTTTCGTTCCAGCCGGCCGCCGTGCGCGACTTCTTGCGCCGCAACCAGATTCCGTTTGTCGATAGTCAGGCGCTCCAGACGCTGCTGATTCCGATCTACCGGTCTAAGCCCGATGCGCCATTCGAAAGTGGTCAAGGCTTCTGGTACGACGCCTGGAAGGGCCTCGATCTCGTCCACACGCTGAGCCCGTTGAAGCTTGAGTCGTTGAAGCCCGCCATTGCCGCTGAGACGATCCAGTCACTAATCAAGAACAAAGACGGCGCCGGCAAGATCATCTCCGACGAATACAAGAGCCCTCGCGTCATTGTCGCCATTGCCGAACCTGATGCGACGGGTAAAAAGCTATCCGTCACTCTGGTTGGCAGCGATGCTGTTGGCCCGTTCAATCTTCAGCGCAATTACCGCCTGAATCCTACCGACAAATCATACACCGCCGAATTGGCAGCCATCGTTGGCCTGGGGGTGCTTGAAGGCCGCTGGAAGGCCGGGAAGGGCGGAGCCGTCGGCGGCATCGACATTGCAGCGGGCGGCAACAGTGGCAACGGCACCCCAGACGGCGAAACCGGCGCCTTCCAACTCGTTGTCGAGTTTACAACGTTGCCGGAATGGAACGACATCCGCGCACGTTTGCTTGCAACTGAAGGTGCCTTCGATGTGGCCGTTGGATCGGTTTCGGCCCGCAGCGCCGAAGTCAGTCTGCGCCACGCGGGCGGTCTGCAAGCATTGACGGAGGCACTTGCAACCAATGGGTTGACCATGAGCGCGAGTGGCAGCGCTTGGCGCGTGCAGTCAACTTTCTGACAACGCACAAAAAATAGGCTACAGGTGAAAAGCCCATAACCTATTGACGGACTTGTCACTTGAGCATTCCTAACATCATTACCCTCGGCCGGCTGATCCTCGTGCCCGTCATCGTCTGGTTTCTCGTTTCGGGTAATATGCAGCTGGCATTCGCGGCCTTTGTTGCTGCTGGGCTGTCGGATGCTGCGGACGGCTATCTTGCCAAGCATCACAACATGGAAACTGAGCTGGGGGCTTATCTCGATCCGCTCGCTGATAAGATGCTCATCGTGTGTATTTTCGTTACGCTGGGCCTCAATGGCGTTTTGCCGGCGTGGCTGGTCATCGCGGTCGTATCACGGGATATTTTGATTGTCGGCGCTATCATCTTGTCGTGGGTGCTTGGTCATCCAGTCAAGATAAAGCCAGCCATCGTCAGCAAAGCCAACACGGTTTCGCAGATCGTACTTGCCAGCGTCGTTCTTGCTGACGAAGCGTTCAAACTCAATCTAACGCTGCTCAGGAATATCCTCATTTGGCTCACAGCCTTCCTGACCATCGCATCGTTGATGCATTATCTCGACACTTGGCTGCGGCATATGTCGGAACCGGTTAAACCGGTCTAATCTGGCCTGACGAAGTTCTCTCATCCCGCACCGGAAGCGATAAACGAATGCAACTCATGCGCATGGAACGTCAGGTCTTCTTTTGGCTTGCAGCTCTTACGGTCGCCGTGTTGTTCATTGGCGCGCTGCGCGAAATCCTGCTGCCGTTCATTGTCGCAATGATCATCGCCTATGCCTTGAATCCGATTGTCGACCGGCTTGTGAAATGGGGTCTTTCGCGCACTGTTTCCTCGGCGATCATCATGGCCGTCATGATCGCGCTGCTGACGGTGCTGCTGATCAACGTCGCGCCGATCCTGTTCCATCAGGCCCAAAATTTGGCGCTTGCCCTGCCCGACCAACTGAAGCAATTGCGCGGCGTGATCGAAACGATCGCACGTGAAAAGTTGGGAGCGCGGTTTCCAGAGTTTGCAGCGGCGCTCGACCGGACGGTGGTGTCACTCACCGAAAACTGGACCAATATCGCAAGTCTTGCAGCCAAATCTTTATGGGATCAGATTCGCTCGCTGTTCAATCTGATTTCGCTGCTGCTGGTGACCCCGCTTGTCGCATTCTACCTTCTCGTTGACTGGTATCCCATGCTCGATAAAATCGATGGTTGGCTGCCACGCGATCATGCGCCGACGATCCGCCGTCTCGGCATTGAGGTGAACAGCGCCGTTTCCGCGTTTATCCGTGGCCAAGGCTTAGTGTGCCTGATTCTAGCCGCCTTCTACGCCCTCGGTTTGAGCTTGGCTGGATTGGAATATGGACTGCTGGTCGGGATTGCTACCGGGGTCCTCGCCTTTGTGCCCTTCGTCGGCTGGGCTCTGGGCCTCATCACCGCCCTTGCGCTCGCCGCCGTCCAGTTCTGGCCGCAGACAGGCTCCATCGGCCTAGTTGCCCTGGTTTTCGCAGGAGGCCAGTTGATTGATGCCGTGTTCCTGTCGCCCACCATCGTTGGCTCGCGTATTGGCCTCCATCCGGTCTGGCTGCTGTTTGCCTTGTTCGTGTTCAGCTACCTGTTCGGATTCGTCGGAGTTCTTGTTGCCGTCCCCGTGGCGGCGGCTATTGGCGTCCTGGTCCGGTTTGGCCTCAATGCCTACCTCCAAAGCGAGGTCTACATCGGCAAGGGCACCCCGATATGAACGACGCGGCTCCCCGCCAGCTCGTGCTCGATTTGCCGTTGGACGAAGCAACGGGTGCTGGCGATTTCCTGATCAGCGGCTCCAACAGCGCCGCTGTCGACCTGATTGCAAGCTGGCCGGACTGGCCTCAGCCGAGCGCCTTGTTGGTGGGTCCGCCAGCATCGGGCAAGAGCCATTTGGCTGCTGTCTGGCGATCGAAGTCGCATGCCGCGAGTATTCTAGCCGCAGATCTCGGTGAGGATACAGTAGCCCTGTTCCAGCGCGAGGACGTCCGCGCGCTTACCATTGAAGACATCGATCGCGGCATAGGCGATCAACGAATTTTATTCCATTTGTTAAACCATGCCCGCGAAACCGGCCGGCACTTGCTGCTGACTTCGCGGACGGCTCCTGGCGACCTTGACATTGCTCTGCCCGATCTGCGGTCCCGTTTGCGTGCTCTTGCGGTCATCACCATTGCCGAACCTGACGACGCGCTGCTCGGCGCGGTACTGGTGAAGTTGTTCTGCGACCGGCAATTGACCGTCGAGCCTGCGGTCATCAGTTACCTGATCCGGCACATGGACCGTTCTATGGAGAGCGCCCGTAACATCGTGGGGGACATCGATATTCTCGCGCTGGAACGGCAGCGCAAGGTGACGCGTGGTACCGCCGCGGAAGCGCTTGCTGGTCGGGCTCGCAGCCTGGACGGAACAGACTGACGTTGTCGCGGCGACTGCCGCACCACTGTCATCAAGCTGTTGCATTATCCCCTGACTTTGCGAGACTGGCATACTGACTGCCAGTTTGTTTGACGTGTTTGGGCCCCTCTCCTGATGTCTTTCTCGCAACTCCCCCTACCCCCTTCCCCCGGACTGGCCCGCCATTGGATTGAATCATGACCTCGCATACCCGGACGACGCCACGCTCCAAACCCCCCGCCAAACCCCCTGTAGCGCCTCCTGCTGATCACGCGTCCGGGCTCGCCTCCGCTGATAGCGTGCCCGTTGGTCCCGCCCGGTTCTACAATCGCGAGTTGTCTTGGCTGCAATTCAATCGCCGCGTGCTGGAAGAATCCACTAATAAGAACCATCCCATCCTGGAGCGGCTCCGGTTTCTGTCGATTTCGGCATCGAACCTCGATGAATTCTACATGGTGCGCGCCGCCGGTATTTATGGCCAGGTCGCAGCCGGTGTGACAACGCTGAGCCAGGACGGGCGGACGCCCTCTCAACAACTTATCGAAATAAACCGTTTCGTAGCCAGTCTTGTCCAGGAAAAGCAGGCGAGCTGGCGTGCACTCAAGACCGAGCTTGCTGCCGCCGGCATTCACATCCTCGATGGCGGCGGTCTGCGTCCGTCCGAACGGACCTGGCTCGAAGGCCTGTTTCTCACCCACGTATTTCCGATCCTGACCCCCATCGCGGTCGATACCGCCCACCCCGTACCCGTGAATTTTTAAAAGGGGCGGAACCCTGCCGTCGAAAATTAGAAGCAACGCGCTTGGCCGGCCAAGTACGGGTTTT
>JANLYB010000344.1:0-3376 GCA_031365425.1 Hyphomicrobiaceae bacterium | reverse complement strand
GGACAAGGTGAGCGCGAGCAGCGCGATCGGCACGCGCACCCAGAACACCGCCTGCCAACCCCACATGTCGACAAGAATGCCTCCTAAGAACGGCCCCACCGTGGCGGCAAGCGACATGGCCATGGCGTAGCCAGCCAGCGCCTTGACCCGCTGCTCTTGGGGGTAGACGGCTGTCGCTAGCGCTGGCGTGCAGGCCAACGTTAGCGCCGTTCCAACACCCTGAACGGTGCGAGCGAACAAGAACATTGGCCAGTCCGGCGCAATGGCGCAGGCAAGGCAGCCCACGGTAGTGACTACGAGGCCGGCGCGAAAGATCAGGCGATGGCCGACCAGGTCGCCCATCTTACCGCACACTAACATAAGTGAGCCGTAGACCAGAACGTAGCAGACTACGAGCCACTGGACGTCGCTGAGAGCGAGCGCGAAATGCTCAGTGATTGCCGGCAGCGCGACGTTGACGGCAATGTCGAGTGGACCAGTCGACGCTCCGAGCGCGACGATGCCGAGCTTTGCGATCGGCGATGTCATTCCTAGCGCGGCGGAGGACGTTTTATTCTCCATGTTTCTTGGTTCTAAAGGTTGCCGGTCTAATCGATGCGGCAGATGTTGCCATTGTTCCAAACGTGTAGCCGATTCGGCGGAAGTTAAAGGGTCAAAAACATCTCGGCAATGGGGGCGGAAACGTCGCTATAAAAGCCACGGAAAAGCAGGTTTGTCACAGATGAAGGATATCAGTCGGCGCCGCGCGGGATATTTTGAGCGGCAGGCAATGTTTTCCGCGCCAGATGACATTTGCCAGGAGCTGCATTGCACAAGGCCGCTGCTCCTTGCTCGGGTCCGCTCATGGCACGAAACGGACCTGCCGAACCTCGCGACGGATGTGGGTTTTCGGGGGGCAAGCGGATGTAACGCGGCATCGCCAAACCGTCGCGGTTGACCCACAACGGTCATTCGGCCCCTTGGACCTGTACCGAAAATTGCTTACGCTGGCCTGAGAGCATAGGGCACAGGAACGGCAATGAAGCGACGCGAGTTCATCAGGCTGGTCGGTGGTGTGGCGACAGCCTTGCCGCTCGCCGCGCGGGCCCAACAGCCTGCAAGGATGAAGCGGCTCGCGATGATTCATCCATCCGACCCGGTCGGTTCAATTGTTCCAACCTACAGTCCATCTTACCGTGCGTTCTTTGACGAGTTGAGCCGCCTTGGCTTTGTAGAAGGGCAAAACCTTATCGTCGAAAGGTATTCCGCCGCCGGGCAAGCGGACGGCTACGCTCAGCTGGCGAAGGACGTAGTCGATACGCATCCTGACGCGATCTTTTCGATGAGCGGTAGTGTCGGCCTTGCATTCAAAGCGGCCACGACGACAATACCGATTGTCACCACCGCGTCCGATCCTTTGGCACAGGGGCTGGTCTCAAATATTGCGAAGCCCGGCGGCAACCTCACGGGGACCGCCGTTAATGCAGGGATGGATATCTGGGGGAAACGAATCGGGCTTCTCAAGGACACTCTCCCCAAGCTGTCCAACCTCTGCGCCCTCGCACAAACTCAACAGAGCTGGGAAGGGCCATTCAACTCAGGGGTTCGTCAAGCAGCCAAGGCCGCCAGCACAGCGCTGAACGCCGTGATATTTAACGGAAAACTTGACGAAGCGGAGTACCAACGTGTCTTTACCGCGCTTGAGCAAGACAGACCGGACGCCTTCATTGTGCTGAGTTACCCGGTCCATTTAACCAATCGATCAACGATTGTCGAACTGGCCGCAAAACATCGCCTTCCCGCAATGTATCCATATAGTGAGTTTGTTGAGGTCGGTGGACTAATGTCATATTCGCCCGATCTGAAAGAACTACTACGATCTACCGGGAACCAGATTGCTCAAATCCTTAACGGCACCAATCCTCGTGATGTTCCGTTTAGACAAGTCACGCGCTACGAACTGAGCCTCAATCTTAAGACCGCAGCGTCACTCGGCTTACAATTTCCGGCAATACTGCTCGCCATCGCAGACCTCATCGTCGAGTGAAGGGGGCACTTCCGCTCATGGCACTTAGCGGACTATCGGGAGTGATCTGAGAAAGTCCGTTATTCAGGGGAAGCCGACTTCCCAGTTGCCCGCCTTACTTCTCAAGTTTGACCCGGAGCGGACATTCCGCATGGCTCCAGGTCCGTTGATTAAAACATGCTATCCGACGTCGGGCGTAGCCAGCGGGCGAAGGACTAGCGACGTCCTGATCGCTTGAGTTCGGCGACTTGACGCCTCTCTCCGGCCAACCTCCCCGCGGCGAGCAGGCCGCTGCAATGCCACCGCGCTTCTCTCTCTACGCCGCCCAAAAACACTTTGGTGTCTTTGCACTCCGCGTAGGTTTTATAGGTGAGCGTGTCGTTGCACGTTGCGGAGTAAGTTCCAAATATCCCTGCCGAATAGCTACATCCAACCCAAGGGGCGTTGCCGGATTTGAAGCTTGTTTCGCAACCACCGTTGCAACTGCTGCTGGCTCTCTCAAGTTTGGCAATCTTCCCTAATACTGAATCTGGTGCAGGCGACGGCGTTCGAGCGGTTGGCGATGCCTGGTAAGCGGTTGGCGAGGTCCGGCGAGACGCACCTGTGTTTGCAACCTGGTTCGACCGATTTGGCCTCGCCACCTGCCTCGGCGCTTCGACCGAGATGGTGGGAAGCACGGTGACGGAGCCTGTTCCGGTTTGCGACATTGCCGTACCGATCGGGCCGCACAACAATACGGTTGACAGGATCGCGACAGCTGAGGGCGCGACAAACCTTGACGACAATCTCATGAGATGTCCTTCCCAAATCCGGCACGGAAATGTCGTCCGGATAACATGCAAGGTATCACACATTTCGAGTTGGGCTACCCAGGGTAGACGACCACGCCGGTGCTGCAAGCGCTCACGGCAGAGCGTCAGGTCTTATGAGCGCCGGCTGCTCAAAATAACGCGCCGGCTCGCCGCCCTCCGACCGAGAGCAACGTTCCGAGGCCGCCTCAGATGGCAGCTTCTTTCATTTATCAGCCCGTGCCATGTCGCCTATTGGCACGAAGCGGACCTGAAGGGTCCGGCCGACGATGTCCGTGCCTGAGGGCAAAGCGGCTTCCCGATTGAGCGTCCGGACTTTGACCCGGGTCGTGTGAAAACGGTCAAAGGCTTACGTGCCCGGTTACGACCTGATACGCTGCGGGAGGTGAGCTTATGTTTCACGAGGCGCGAATTGAGTTGATCTCATGCAAACATCTCGCAGGCACGTTCTTGAGCTGGTAGCTGGTGCCATTACGTCGGGGATTGTTTCCCGCCCATCGGCGGCTCAGTCCTATCCGGATCGACCTATCCGTCTGGTCGTACCCTTTCCCCCCGGGGGCGC
>JANLYB010000306.1:0-8796 GCA_031365425.1 Hyphomicrobiaceae bacterium | reverse complement strand
CGGCAATGGCGCAGGCGATCAGGGCTGCGGCGAGGTTTTTGTAAATGGCCATGACGGCATCTCCCCTGTATTTTCTTATGCAAGCCGGTCAGCCTGCGTATCAAGCTATACGCAACTGTCGCTGGGAGTTCGAGTCAGGCTATAGCTATTAGCCGATAATAAGCGGAAAAATTCAGGTCGCGAAGTCATGTCCATCGATTTCAGCCAGAAGGAACGCGCGTTCGTGGGCGGGCTTGCCGCCGATACGGGACGCGATCTCGACGGCTGGATGGCGGCAATTGCTGGGGCGGGCCTTTCCCATCGCAACGAAATCATCGACTGGTTGCGGCAGAACGGTTTCACGTTCGCTCGTGCCTCTTGGATTGAACGGATCCATCACAATGGCGGCAGGCTGATCTACGCCGACGGCGAGCGAACACCCGCCGAAGCACACAAACGCAAGGCCGCGAAGCCTGCATCCGCGCTTGCGCCCGTTGAGGTGCAAGCATCGGCTCACATTGCGCCTGCGAAAGTTTCTTCCGCTAAGTCCGACGATGAAATCGATGGTCTGCTCGCCGCCGGGAAGGCTTACCGTCCGTTAGCGCAGGCTGTGTTGCGCGATATTCTCAGCACCGTTCCCGGTGCCGATGCGCGCGCGCTGAGCGGGCATATCGTTACGAGTCACGTTCGCCCGTTTGCAGCCCTTCTTGCTGGGGCGAAGGACGTTCGACTGATGCTGTCCTTTGGCGCGCGGACGCCTGCCACCGGTTGGTCGCGAACAAAGCCCCAGCCTGGCCTCGACAGTCTGGCGGCGCTTTCCCATATGCTGGTATTGACGGACGCCCGGCAACTGACCCAGGACCTGAAGGACCTGATTGCGGCCAGCGCCCGTGACACAGCTGATTAAGTCTTGTGCCAAGAGTTGCTGTGTAAAGTGTTCGTTAAAACCATCGATTCGCCCCAAATTGGGGGCTTTCTCGCGCGCCGGTGCGATTTGAATACCGGCTGTGCGCAAAGGGCTGGACGTCATGAACTGGGGCAACAATCATTGGTCGAGTGCCGTACGTGCCGGGGCCATGGCTGTTGTGTTGATGGCGCCGGGCGGGCTGAATGCGCAAACGGCCCGGCGGGACGGTATCGCGGATCTGCTCAATAAAACCGAACCTAAAGCACAAGCTCCAAACGCTGCTGCGGGTGCGCCTGCTGCTGCGGCCCCTGCCGTTGCCGCCGATCCGCGCGAAGGAGAGGCTGGTTATGAAGCGGCGCGCAAGCTCATGGCCGCCGTCGATGCGATTTTGCAGGACACGGCCAAGCAGCGCAGTGAAGGCAAGAAGCTGCCCGGTAAGGACGAATTCGTCATCCCGCCGTTCTTCACCGAAACGCGCGAAGATCGCGACGTCAAGGTGCAGGCGCTGTTGAACTCGGCGCTTGGCGTCGTCACTGATGTGCCCGTTGTCGAGACGCAGAAGAAAATCGAGGGCCTGCGCAAAAACATCCGCGACATTGAAGATCAGATCACCAAGGCGAAAGAAAAACAGATCGCCGCGCCCAAGGATGGGATGCTGCCCGGCGTGCTGACCGATACGGTCGACAGCCTCGGCGCGCAGATCGTCGAGTTGGGCAAGAAGATTGAGCTTAACCGGACTGAGATCAAAGCCGCCAAGGCCGAGATCGTTACCGGGCTGCAGAACTCCGGCCTGAAGCTGACGCCCGATCAGGTCGATCTGTTGCTCGACAGCGTGTTGTCGGGCGACCTCGTCCGTCTGGTCGCCGTGTTCAATGCTGCCAAGGTCATCGACGGTCAGCTCGGCAAGCTGATGGCGTCAAGCGGCGACAATCTCAACGCCTCGCGCAAGTACTTTGCCATGCATGCCGCGCTGTTTGCTATGCTCGTGCAGTCACAGGACGCGACAATTGCGAAGATCGATACCAATTACGGGCCCAAGTTGGACGCGATACTGAAGGACATCCAAGCCGCGCGGACCAAGACCGGCGAGTTGATGCGGGCTGAAAACCGACCCGATCAGAAGCGTGCCCTTGAAGCCAACCGCGATGCTCAGAAGCTCGCCGAGGATGCTGCCAAGAGCTATAAGAAATACCTGAGCCAGCAGCGCGAGCAGCTCGCCAAGGCACGTCTCAAGGCTGCCCACGATCTGCGAATCGCTGACAACACGTTTGAAACGGTGGAAGCGAGTTTCCAATTGCGCAACTTGATGAAGGACAGTTCGCAGTCGTTCGAAGCCTTGCAAAAGCTCGAAGCACCGACCTTCGAGCAGATCTTCCGCAACGAGGAATTGCGTAAGGAATTTGAGAACTTAACCCGGAAACTCGACACGCCGACGAGTTGAACCGCCTCCGTCGGCTCCCCGAACCGGCGTCTCGAATGTGACAAATGGGGTGCCGCGTTGCCACAGTTGCGCTGCATGGGTTTGCCATCAGCTTGGTGTGGATTATATAGGCGATATGAAACTGAACCTGACACCTGTGCTTGCAGCAGCGTTATGGACGCAGCGACGTTCGACGCTGGCCGTTACGGCGCTGATTTTGACGGCGGTGACCGGCGTTGGCGGCATTGCGGCCTATGCACAAAGCGCTTCCGGCGACCCAGAGGTTAGTCCTGCGCGCGCTGTCATCGCAAAGCCGCAGTCTGTCGGCGCTGCACAGGCTGGCACAAGGCCGATCGTAAAATCCGGTCCCAAGCGGTCGGCGCCGCTCGCGGCCAAGGGTTGCGGCAGCGCCGGCGCGCTCGGAGTTACACGCGAGCAGGTGATCGATAGCAGCACCGGTCCGCGCTATGGCCACCAGCAGTTCAAGGACATTGATTTCCTGCATGACGGCGAGGTCGTGCTGACTTTCGACGACGGTCCGCTCCGGCCCTATACGATGCCGGTTTTGAAGGCGCTCGAAGCTCATTGTACCAAAGCGACGTTCTTCGTCGTCGGACGGATGGCGCTCGCGGACCCTGCCCTCGTCAAGGAAACTGCCAACCGCGGTCATACGATTGGCACGCATACCTGGTCGCACATGGACGTGCGCAAGACCAACCAGACCCGGGCGCGCGGTGAGATCGAACTGGGGTTCAGCGCGGTGAGCAGGGCGCTCGGACATCCCGTGTCGCCGTTCTTCCGTTTCCCGTATCTCAGTTCGCCCCACACGATGCTCGACTACGTGCGGAGCCGCAAAATCAGCACGTTCTCGATTGAGGTTGATTCCAACGATTATCGCTCAAAGGACCCGGCGCTGGTCCATCGCAATGTGCTGTCTCAGCTTGAGCACGCGAAGAAGGGCATCATCCTGTTTCACGACATCCAGCCGGCGACGGCGGGCGCACTTGGGGGGCTGCTCGATGAATTAAAGGCACGCGGGTTCAAGGTCGTCCATATCGTCTCGAACACTCAGGTCGCAACGCTTCCCGAGTTTGACGCCATCGCCGACAAGGAAATGGCGCGCAAATCGACGATCGCCAGCGCCGACCCGCTTGCGTCCCGGTCAATCGTTTGGCCGATGACTGGTGGGACCGCCGCCCAAAAGGCTGCCGTCAAGCTACCGGGCTCGGCTGCCGACCCTGATGAGATGCTACCGTGGGGTGTCGTTGCGACAAAACACGCGCCGATTACGGCTCCGGCTGCCCGGCCCAAACCGGTTGCTCCGCCGACCGCTGGCGACTTTGATTGGGCGACCAAGCTGTTCAATTTCTGATGGCGCCTGAAGGCGGATTTTTCTCAGCTAACCGATAAATACCGGCAATCGCCCTTTCTCGGCCACGAGTTCGCCTTGAGCGCGTCGCCCGAATCACCGCTACTGCGGCTGCGGTAGGCTGGGCTACCTGCTTCACCTGCAATCGCAGGCTTAGCACAACTTAGTGATTTGTTTCATTTTTTACGTAAGCGTCTACGGCAACCAGCCGGACTGGGGTATAGTCTGGCAGTCTTCGATTCAGGGCTGTACAGATGCGATTAATCAATGGATTGGCCAGTGCGCTTGCTTTGATCGGCTCGGCCAGCATAGCTCACGCGAACGGGCTGCAGGCTTGCGCCACTGCTGGTCAGGCGCTCGGCGTGTCGCGCATCGTTGAGATCGACACATCGACGGGCGCGCTATTCGGGTCGATTTCGACCCAGAGCCGCGAGCAGCGGTTTCTTGAGCCCAAGGAAGTCGTGCTGACGTTTGACGACGGCCCGATGCCCACGGTGACGCGCTCGATCCTCGACACGCTTGACCGGTACTGCACCAAGGCGACGTTCTTTTCGGTTGGGCGGATGGCGCTCGCCTATCCCTCTACGGTCAAGAACATCATCGAGCGCGGCCATACGATCGGATCGCATACGTGGTCCCATCCGCTTAACCTCAAGCGCCTGTCGCTTGAGAAGGCCACCGAGGAGATCGAAAAGGGGCATGCCGCGGTCACGATGGCCGCCGGGCAGCCGGTCGCGCCGTTCTTCCGCTTTCCGGGGTTGAGCGATAGCGGCCCGATGCTGAAACATCTGCAAGCCCGCGGGATTGCGTCGTTTACCGTCGATACCGTCTCCAACGATAGCTACATTTCCGACCCCGACAGGCTGCTGGCTGGCGTGCTCAAGGAACTCGAAGTGCACAAAGGCGGGATCGTTCTCTTTCACGACATCAAGCCTGCGACCGCTCGCATGCTGCCGCGGTTCCTGGCGGAGCTTCAGGCACGCGGGTACAAGGTCGTCCACATGCGTGCAAAGGGTGCCGTCGAGCCGATGGCCGATCAAGCCGCTAAGCTAGCGCCGATCCTCGCCAAGTCGCAGAAGGCTGCAGCGGCTTCAACTCTCGTGCCTTTCTATGGACTTGTGAAGCCAGGCGATATGGCCGGAGAGAAACTGTCCGTGACCGAGATCGCGCCGGCTGCGCGTCCGCGTCCCGACGGCAAGCCCGCTTCAACGAAGGTCGCCTCTTCGAAAACGGCCGTTCGTGGCTGGACTGCGCGGTCCGAACCCGCCGGGGAATGGGGCACGACGGTCGTCGTTCCCAACAAGTAATCAACGACGCATCGTTATTAACGATAGGGCGGAGCGCACGCTTTCAAGAGCGTTGCGCTCATTCTGTTATTTCGCTTCGGGCTTGTTAACGTAGCCAGGCTTGCCGGGGGCGAGGCTATCGATATAGGCGAGCAGGGCTGCCATATCTTCCATTGGGAACTCGAAGCCCGGCATCTCGTCATGACCGGAAATCCTGCCCGTCGTTGCTGCGTCCTCCAGCATCGCGATGGGATAGCGCTCGAAAAGGCGGCGAAACGGAGTGTTGGAATTAACCCACACCGGGCTGGGATCGCTTTCGCCAACGGCGTGACAGACGCTGCAATGGGCTTGAGCAATCACACGGCCCCGTTCGCGTTGGCTCGCCTGAGGTGAGACGTCTTCGACAGCGACGGCGCTGATCGAGATCGTCAAAGAAGCCGCAGCGAGGGCCACGGCTCGTGCGAGGACGCGCATGTGAAGCCCCTTGCGTTGAAGATCGGCGAGCCTGTTGCATTACAGGGCCGGACTACTCGCACCTTGAGCCCCGTCAAGCCGAGGCCTGTGCACCCAACGAGGGCCGCTATGCCTACCGAGGATGATCGGGGGAAAGTGATGTTGCGTTAACCGTTGAAAAACGGTTGGTGCGGTCAAGAGGACTCGAACCTCCACGGGTTTCCCCGCTACCACCTCACGGTAGTGCGTCTACCAATTCCGCCATGACCGCGAACCGCACGAAGCAAGGGACCTCGTGGTTGGAGAGGTGCGAAGTAACAGAGCCAGACTGCGAACGCAAGCGCCAAGGTGCGCGTTTTCGGGTAGGGATAGGTGTAATGGGACGTGGCGAAAATACGCGGGCAACATGAGCGAGCTTACCAGCATTTCAAAGAAAGGTTGCGTTGACTGGATCGTCAGTCACGAGCCGGTCGAATATGCGCCGGCGGTGGCGTTCATGGAGGAGCGTGCGCGACTAATCTCCTGTGGACAAACGCGCGAACTGGTCTGGCTGCTCGAGCATCCAGCGCTTTACACGGCCGGCACGAGTGCCGATCCGGCTGATCTGGTTGACCCTGAGCGCTTCCCGGTCCACACGACGGGGCGCGGCGGGCAGTACACCTATCATGGGCCAGGGCAGAGGGTCGGCTATGTCATGCTCGATCTGAAGGCGCGCGGCGGGGATGTCCGGGCCTATGTTCACCGGCTCGAACGCTGGCTGATCGAGACGCTCGCGGTGTTCGGCGTGGCGGGAGACGTGCGAGCGGATCGCGTCGGCGTTTGGGTCGCGCATCGCGATTCCAGCGGCAACATGGTTGAGGATAAGATTGCAGCGCTCGGCGTGCGGGTCAGCCGGGGGGTCAGTTATCACGGCGTGGCGCTCAACGTGTCGCCCGATCTCACGCATTTCTCAGGCATCGTTCCGTGCGGAATTTCCCAATATGGTGTCACCAGTCTGGCGGCCCTTGGCAGGCCGCCCAGCATGGCTGAGGTCGATGCGGCTCTGCGGACGGCCTTCGAGACGGTGTTTGACGTAAGGCTGGTCGACGCGCCGGAGGCGACGGGCCGCGCACCAGAAGCGTAATGATCGAGTATAAAAAGCCCGGTCACCTTTGCAGGTGCCGGGCTCTCGTGCCTTAGCCTAAATGGGTCCTACTTCGGCGGCGTTGCGGGCGTTTCAGCTTGAGCCGGGGGAGGCCGGGCAGTGATGCCTGGCGCCGTCTCTGACTTTGCGTCCGGTGCGTCGTCGTAGAGTTTACTGTCCTCGATTGAAATGACTTCGGGACCTTCGAGGACGTATTCGTCGTCTTCGCTGCTTCCTAGCCGGATGGTGCAGCCTTTGAGGCAGACACCTTCGAGTACGCCATTGGGCTTTAACTGAAGCTCTTGCTTGGCATCGCCCTCCAGGATGGTCAGCCTGTGTTCCTTGTCATCCTTGTTAGTGACCGAGGCAGCGTAGGCTGAAACGGAACTTGCAACGGCGACGAACAGAACCAAACCAAACCCGAGACGCATGGCAAAGCTAAGCTCCCAAAGTAGGTCTGATTACTTCTTCTTTGCAGCCGGCTTCTTGGCGGCAGCTTTCGCGGGGGCCTTAGCGGCAGCCTTGGCGGGAGCCTTGGCAGCGGGCTTCTTGGCGGCAGCGGCGGGCTTCTTTGCGGGAGCCTTCATGATCGTAGTTCCTTCGGTTGAGCGCCTCGCGGCGACTGTTGAGCGCCTTGATGGCGACGTGGTTCACTCTCACTTGGCCGACTCGCCGTCGGTTGATGCGACTATGTTTGGAATCAACAACGCCCACAAACGGATTTTTCCGGTGACCCCTATCGAAATTTTCGATAGGTCTCATAGTCTCCTGCAAAAGGTTCGACCTCCAGAAGGTCAAACTTTTTGAGTCCGGCGCTCGGCCAGCGGTCGTTGCGGTCGGTGTCAGCCGTCCGCCGGCCGGTCTCGGTCAGCCGCTCATCGCAACCTCAATCAGCGTGGATCCCGTCATGGATGTTAACCTCGCCCGCACCTTCCTCATGGTCGCCGAAACCGGATCGTTTATCGATTCCGCGCGGAAGATGAACCTCACCCAATCGACCGTTTCAGCCCGGATCAAGGGGCTTGAGGAGCTGCTCGGGCGGCCGCTGTTTGAGCGCTCGCGGTTGGGTGCGGAGCTGACTGGAGCTGGCGAACAGTTCCGCAAGCATGCGCTCGCTCTCGTCCGGCTCTGGCGGCATGCCCAGCTTGAGGTCGGCTTGTCGGGCAAGCATCGAGACCATCTGTCTGTGGGTGCCCCCAACGTGCTGTGGGAGGGCTTCCTCCTGCGATGGGTCTCTTGGCTGCGGGCTAATATTCCCGACATTGCCGTGTCCGGCACCGGCGGGCTGTCGGTGACCCACACCCAGCGCCTGGTCGAAGGCACGCTCGACTTGGCCGTGCTCTACCGACCCGTGCAGCTTCCGGGGTTCACCATCGAGCATCTGTTTGACGAGGAGTTCGTGCTCGTCACCAGCGCCAAGGCGCAGAGCCGGCGCACAGGCCAGGACTATGTATTCATCGACTGGGGCATCGACTTCCAGCTTGACCACGCTGCGGCCTACCCCGAGATGACCAACCCGGCCCTCAACCTCGACTTGGGCGCGTTAGGGTTGGACTACCTGCTTGCCAACGAGGCCTCAGCCTACTTCCCGCGCCGGATGGTGAAGGCGCATCTGGCACGCGGCCGGTTGCGCGAGCCCAAGCGGACCCGGCGCTTCGTCTATCCGGTCTACATGATTTATCCCGAAGCGCGCGACGAGGATGCCTACGGGCCGATCCTCGACGGACTGAGGCAGGAAGCCGCCAAGGTCAGCAAGCAATCCGCTAACTAAGGGGCGGTCGATGCACGCGGCGACTTTAAGAGGCGGAACGCCGCGTTGATCTGTTTGGTGCGGCTATCGAGATAGCGCGCAACTTCCGGCGGCAAGGCAACGGCTGCAAAAACATCGGGATGATACAGCTTTGTCAGGCTGTGATAGGCGGCCCGTACCTCGTCCCAGGTTGCATCCTTGGCGATGCCGAGCACCTTGTGTGGATCGAACGAGGCCGCATCGGTGACTGCCAGGTGCAGCGTCTGGAGCCGCGCCGGCATCACAAGCTTCAAAGCCTTGATCGACGCCTTCGGAATAAAGGCACTCTCCCCGGCGAACTGGTCGATATAGATGAACGCATCCGGGCCATCGAGGAGCTTGTGGACAGCGCGCGACTGGGGCAGCGCGGCGCGACCGGCGACGACCGACCCATCGTCCAGCGTCAATTCCACCGCGACCGTCATCACGGAAGCATTATCGACGCGATTGCGCTCAAACATCGAGGACAC
>JANLYB010000293.1:0-3255 GCA_031365425.1 Hyphomicrobiaceae bacterium | reverse complement strand
CCCAGGCGGTGGGCGTTTGGCTTTCGATGCCGGCCGTGCGGTTGTAGTGGGCGTTGAGCCACCAGGAGCGGATGTCTTTGTAACGGAAGGTCCAGGGTTTGCCGAGGCCGTCTGCGATGGGGGTGCGAACCTGGGCGTCGCGGTCTGGGTCCGAGGCATAATACCAGTCGAAGCCTTCGCCGCCGGTGACGTTTTTTTTCAGGTAGGCGAGGTCGTAGATCTGGCGCGTGCCTGCGAGGGCGTCGAGGTGGGTGTGGCCATCGCGCCAGTCGGAGAGGGGCCAGTACACATCAACGCCGATGGCGTCGATGTTGGGCGAGGACCAGAGCGGGTCGAGGTGGAACGTGACGTCGTTGGAGCCATCGGCTGGATGGTGGCCGAAGTATTCGGACCAGTCGGCGGCGTAGGTGACTTTGACTCCCGGGCCGAGGATGGATTTCACGTCGGCGGCGAGGGAGACGAGGGCTGAGACGAAGGGGTAGGCGTTCGACGCGCCGCGGACGGTCGAGAGGCCGCGCAGTTCGGAGCCGATGACGAAAGCAGCTATGCCGCCTGCGGCTTTGGCGAGCATGGCTTGGTGGAGGACCATGCGGCGGAAGGACCATTCGGACGGGCCGGAGTAGATGACGGTGTCGCCTGCAAGGGCGAAATCGGCGGGCGTGGAGGTGCCGATGAAACTGGCGATCTGGGTTGCAGCGGCGGCGGTTTTATCGGGCGATGAGGGTTGGCCGGGGGCGGGGGAAACGGTGATGCGGCCGCGCCAGGGGTAGGCGGGTTGGGGCGTGCCGCCGTAGGGATTTGCGAGCGTATTGGTTTGCGGCACGTCCATCAGGATGAAGGGCGTTAGCGTCACGGACTTGCCGCGCGTGACGAGATCGCGGATGGCGGCGACGACGGTTGCGTCGGAGGGCGTGCCGCCGTAGGCCGCGCGGCCGTCGCGTTGGGAGACGACGTAGGCGGCCGCGCGGTCAACTCCTGCGACAGACCAGAGGTCAGGGGATGTGATCTTGTCACGGCGTTCGACGCCGGGGAGGATTTGGCAGTGGTCCGCGCGCAGGCCGGTGCCGAACCAGGAGACGATGAGCGAAACGGCGTTGGCGTTGGGGAGCGTGGTTTCGAGCTGGTCCATGGAGACGGACCAATCCGTGCTGCCGTGGCGGGTGTGGACGTTTTCGGACGTGGAGGTGCCGTAGCCGGTGGTCAGCGTGATGGGCGTGGTAGCGTAGACGAATTCACCGGAGCCAGGGATGACAACGACGCCTTTGATCTGGTCCGCGAACGGTTCGATCGAGCGGTAGATTTCAAACGAGAGCTGAGGCAGATGGTTGCCGTACGCGGCGAGCGGGATGCGCTCGAACACGATATAGGCGGTGTCGCGGAAGGCAGGCGTGTTGGCCATGCCCTCGTGGGCCTGGATAAGGCTGTCGGCGGGTTGACCGGGCGTGCCGGTGTAAAGGCGGTAGGTCAGTTGCGAGAGGTCAATTTCCTGGCCGTTGGCCCAGACGCGGCCGATGCTCGCAATCTCGCCTTCGGCTAACGCGACGGCGAAGTTGGCGTAGTAGCGGTACGGGGTTTGGGTCGCGCTATCTCCGCCGCCGATGCCTTTGCCGCCGCCGCTCGCGTCTTGGGTGACGGCCTCTTCCTCGAAATCGGTTGCCCAGATGACCTGGCCGCCGCTGCGGACGCGGCCATAAACGCGCGGGATGGATGCACCTTCAGTGGAGGCGGTGACGTGGAGGTCGGAGAGGCGCGGGCCTTGGACTTGTTTCGAGCCGCCGGACGCGCCGAACAGGGCCTGGTCAATGTAGGACCCGGCGAGCGCGCCGACCTGGGTGCCGATGGCGGCGCCGGTCAGGGTCGCGCCGAGGACGGCGATGCCGGAGGGAAGCAGCGCGCTGCCGGCGGCGGCACCGACGGCGGCGAGGGCGAGTGTGGCCATAGGAGCGGACCTTGTGCGCGAGGATCGAGCGTCAGCCGACGGGTAGGTACCCCCACCCCTAACCCCTCCCCGCGTCGATGCAGAGCATCGCTTCGCGATGACGGCGAGGGGAATCAGAGCGGTGGAAAGGCAAAGACGGCGGCGAGGCGGCGGCGCCACCAGGGGGAGAAGGCGACTTCGCAGGCGTCGGCGCCTTCGATGGCGTGGATCATGGTGGTGCCGGTCGCAAGGATGGCGGCGTGCTTGGCGACCGTGTCGGCACGGAGGCGGAAGATGAGGACGTGGCCGGGGCGGGCGTGTTCGATGGGGACGGGCGTCAGGTGGCGGGCGGCTGCATCGAGCATGGTTTCGAGCCCACGCGCTTCGGCCCAGTCGCGGGAGTAGGCGGGCGGGGATTCAGGATCATGGCCGGTCGCGTCGCGGTAGACGCCGCGCACGAGACCGAGGCAATCGCAGCCGATGCCGCAGACGCTCGCCTGATGGTGATAGGGCGTGCCGATCCAGCGCCGCGCGAGGGCGACGATGGGGTGGGTGTGATGGGGGAGCATGGGTGATCCGGGGGTGCAAGACCCAAGCGACACAGCTGCTTGGACCCCGGCCTTCGCCGGGGTGACGGAGTTTGAGCGGAGAGATGTTTGATCGTGGCAGCGGCTCTCGGCCGGACGACGCAAGAAAGTGAAGCCCCCTCATCCGGCCTTCGGCCACCTTCTCCCCAGGGGGAGAAGACAAGTCGGCCAGTGCGTGTGGTCAGCCGGTGGGGCCGGAGAGCATGAAGTCGTTGCCGGGCATGTGGGGGAAGCCGCGGAAGTTCACTGCGTTGGCGAATTTGGCGGTGCATGTGGTCAGGTGTTTGTCGCAGCCGGCGGTGATAGTGAAAGTTTGACCAGCGGTTAGCGGCAGGCGGGCGGGAGACCAGAGCTCGATGGTGACGACGTTATATGAACTGACGGTGTGGGCTTTGACTTCGATGGATTGGGCGGCGGCTGCACCCGAGGTAAAAGTAAGAAGCCCGCGCGTGAACCAATCGGACGCGTAGGCGGTCAGGCCTGTGGCGGTGAAGGTTCGCGCGCTGGCAACGGCTGCGACGACGCCCAGACCTCTAAAGGCGGGCGCGGTGCGGTCGATGGTGCAGCGCGCGTCGCCCAAGTCGGCGTCGCAAGTGTATTGGTACAGGCGGCCTTTGGGCTGCTGGAGGTAATGGGCGAGGCCGCGCACTTCGGCGGAGAACGCGATGCCGGAGCGGCGGACCTCGCCCAATGAGCCGGAGCGCATCAGAACGCGCTGGCTGGCATCGGCCCAATTGACGCGGAAAATTT
>JANLYB010000291.1:0-4593 GCA_031365425.1 Hyphomicrobiaceae bacterium | reverse complement strand
TTGACGTAGGGGTGTTCATAGATATCAAGATCGGACCAACCCTTGTGGGTGATTGTTTCAATTGGCTGCATAGCTTCCTTCTTCGGCTCAGGCTGGACAATGTCCGGCACTGCCGCACTTGGTTCGGCTATGTCCGTATGAGTTGGTTGGATATTTTCTTGTATATCAGGCCGGTCAAGGTCCGGCACTGCCGCGCCATGTCCGGCAATGTCCATCCGTCCGTGGATTTGAAGAAGCTCCCCAATCAACGGCGCGACTGAGTTTTCGTTGACGTACCATTGTTCGCGGGACGTCGGCCCATCCGATTGTACGGCGTCGAGCTTGCTTTGCATGCAGTAGCGCCGCAAAGTTTTCTCGCTGCGTGGCACGCCGGCATCCATGAAGCGTCGAGCGACTTCATTGAGTGAAAGTTGGTACCGTGTGCGATCGAGAGGTAGGCGAGCCGGACTAGGTTCGGCTATGTCCGGCACTGCCGGGATTTGGTTCGGCACTGCCGCGCTAGGTTCGGCAGTGTCCGGCAATGTCGTACTTGGTTCGGGCATATTCCAAGTATAACAGGGCGTTAGATTGTGCGTGCGTTTATCCCCATGCGCAACGACGAACCGAATACGTTGTCCGCGTCTGCTTCAGAATGTAGACCCACCGTGCTCGGCGGGCTACCGTTAGACGAGCTTGACCCAACTCGGACGAATTTGCCGTGTAGGCACACGTGATGCCATCGAGTACCGACGTACGAGGGCGCCTGCGTGTTTCTACGTCCTCGTTGAACTCTGTCGGGGAAACACGACTTAACCCTTGGGTACGACTGGCGCCACAAAGCTGTCAAAGCAGTCACCCGCAACAACGCCGGACCGGCTCGCAAAATCGCTTGCAGCGATTTTACTACCACCGGCTGCGCACACCCGCTTGATGAGGATAGCCCCACCGCCCGCTGCGACAATCATCCCGTCGGTCGATACCGCGACGATTTCGCCGGGAGCGCCCGCCCCATCGACGCGAGCACTGTCATAGATTGCGATTCGGCCGCCTTTAAAGGTGGCCCAGGCACCCGGAGCGGGATTTGCCGCGCGGATTGTATTGTAGACCTCACCAACTGGCTTTGCCCAATCGAGCTGGGCTTGGTGTTTCCGAAACCGGCCCTCGTAAGACCCCTTCGACAGGTCTTGGGCGATACGCGGTGCTTGGCCTGATCGGACAAGATCGATCGACTCCATCATTGCGTCGACACCCATCTGGAACAACTTTTTGAAGTAAACGTCGCCGAACGTTTCGTCGGGACCGATATCGCACTCTTTTTGGAGCAGGATATCGCCCCCGTCCAACTCATCATTGGGATAGAAAATCGTCAGCCCGGTCTTGGTCGAACCCATTGCGATCGACCAGTTGATCGAGGAGGGCCCCCGATGCCTCGGCAGCAGCGACGGGTGATATTGGATCGAGCCGAAGGTGGGCGCGGTGATGACGGATTGCGGCACGAAGATCAGCCTGTTAGCCATCACACAAAGGTCAGGTTTATAGGATTGAAACAGCGCGATGGGTTCAGGCCATTTCCATGACCGTGGCTGGTGTAGCGGCAAGCCTTTTTCCTCAGCGTAAGCCGCAAGTGCATCGCGCGCTTTGCCCTTTTTCTCGGGCGCAGAAAAAACCGCAACGACGTTTTCGTCGCGCTCTAACAGCCGCTCGAGTATGGCTTTCCCGAAAACTTCCTGGCCGTGAACGATGATCCGCATGAGAATGTATCCTAAACAGGGAATGAATTTTCGAGCCGAGTGGGCGGTGTCCCCTGTGTAGTGCGACAACCTGGATCAGGGTTGCGCGTCAATCAGGATGAGCCGAGACGGCTGAGTGGGACGATGATTGTCCTTGGCCACGTCGTTGACAATCAATTTTCGTCAATCTCGGTGGTATCGGTGCAGCCATTTGTTCGGCCTCAGTCTCACCCTGTTCCGCCGTCCATCTTTCGTCCGCACCTGAAGCTATCGCGTCTTACGTTCGTCAAGCGTTCCGCCGGCGTCAGCAAACGGGGGTACTTCGAGCATTGACGCAGGGCATGCTGATCGACGAGAGTGACCCTGAGTGGTCCACAGACCTCAAGTAGAGCGATTGAGCAGCAGTGACGCGTGTGAACGCCCCGTGACGCGCTGCAATCCTACCATGTAGATAACGCCCCAAGCGAAATCGGAGACCGCAAACAGAACTGTCGGCAAGGCACCGATGTATTTGAAGCCATACGCGATGAGGATGACCACCGCTGCAAAGCGCAATAGGGCTTCCGAGTAGATGATTGAGGCGAACTTTTGAACGTCTTGAGAGCTAAGAACGAGTGTCGCAGACGTGTACCAGAGAAACGCCGCAACGATGCATGGCCAAAACGGATTCGGAATGTTTACCCCGAGAAAGTCGGTGATTGGCGGTGTAATCAGGACGAGACCGAGACCAACGTTCCATATTCCGGACCAAAAGACTGCTCGATCGAATGTCATACAGTGCCTCCATTAAGATCGAACCAACCGCGGTTCCCGTGGCGAGCACTCGTCAGGTAGACGAGGACAAGCAGACTCAAGACTAACATGACGCTGACCGCCGAGTCTGACCCGAAGAAGAGCTCTGACGCTGTGACGTGTGTTGTTGGCGACCCTAATCAGGTCCGACGCCCGGCCGCGTCCAATTGCGCACGGCTTATTTGATTTAGCTCAACCCGGGTTTAGCGAGTTGCGTCGATCCTGCCCCAAAAATTAGGGAGGAGTCGACCATGAGTCACCACAATGATCCACGCTACCTGTATTGTACGCGGGTCGCACGAAATGTCGGTGTGTGCCGCTCGGAAGCCGAGTGCCGGGCAGAGTTCGGATGTACAAAGCCAAACTGTCCGCTCGAGAAACACTTCGGATTTCAGGCCTTCGACCAGCGAATGCAAGCGTTTGCTACTATCTTTGATCTGTGGCCAGTTCGCGGTACGCCTTTCGAAGATTTCCCGTAAGGGCTGCGGCGCTTCCAGAGGCTGGTCGGAATAGAGTGTTTTTGAACAAGAGCATCGTCACGACCGCCTCTTCAATATCTTGATATCTGGGCGATTTCGAAGAGGCCAAAATTGTCCTGATCGTCGGCTAAATGGGGTGTCACTGCCGTTCTGCGAGCGTCGGTCGACCGGCCATAATGACCCGCAACGGACATGTTGCCGCCATGCACCGTATGTGACCGCACCACGCATTTGGCAGCACCACGATACAACGCTGGCAGTTTTCCACGTGACCGACATAGTGCTCGGCGGCGTCTTTTAAAGTGTCAGTTTGCTTGCTCTTTTGGGCACAGGCATGCTCCTATCACGCCGCCCCGTCCAGCAGGCACTGTCGCCCGCAGGTAGGTCAGAAGCGCAGCCGGTCCATCGCATTGGCGGTAATGGGAACATAATCAAACGGCCTGCGCTAGCGGAGGGCTGGATGCTTCACAAGAATTCGCCGTGGCAGTGCCAACGCCATTCAAAACGGTCGACGCAATAGTTATAGGATCTCACCAGTGTTCGATTTCATTCCCGACGTTCAGCGGTTGACCCAAATCTTTTCTCAGGCCACCGCGCCGGCATTCTTCCTCGGCGCTATAGCTGCCTTCATGTCACTTATGTCGTCGCGATTGTCCACTATTCTTGGACGTATCCGAGCCTTGAACAACATACCGAACGATGACGCCAACCGATCACATCTGAAGAGTGACGTTGACCGACTCCGGCGCCGGGCAGCGTACTTAAGTAGCGGTATTTACGCTTCATTGATCAGCGGCATTTGTGCTACGTTTCTTCTTGCTATCTTATTCGCCAGCGAATTTGTCGGGCTTAAGTACGCCTACGGTGCAGGTTTGCTTTTCTTTGCCGCCACCATGTTCCTGGGGTTTGGCTTGTTTCGCTTCGCTCAAGAGGCGAGGATCGGCTTGGTTGATTTCGATGAGTTCGAATGATGCTGATGCCTTGAGCGCTCTAACTTGCCCCCGAGGACTTCGTTTTCGGTCCCGAGGGTGACCCTGTCACGGTCACCGTCAATCGTTAGCCATCTGCATCCGCAGGCGGTGCCGGCTTGTCCACCACGCAGCACTCGCCTCCAACCTCATCGCCGGCAGCGAGTGCTGCCACATGTAGATGGCGTGTCTCAGGGTTTGAAACTGCAGGCTCCGGAAGGATTAGGTCGGCTCACAGGGGGAAAGCGTTCGACGGGGCGAATTTCGCCGAGACTGTCCGCTCATCAGGGATCTGCAGATGTGCATCGACGGCGAGCCGAGGTCTGTCGTTGACCCACAGGAGAAGTTCACGCATGGCGATCGAGTATCCTCGCGCCCATGTTAGCTTGGACAAACGCGGTTGCCGTTCGCTCAAGTGCGTCACTGGAGCCATCAACCTAGAAGTAGGGTTCGGATTGTACCTATCGTCTGCCAGCCAACGATGATATTATTCTACTGCGAACGTGAGCGACCACCTCGTCCGGATTGTGGACGGGAGTGACGGAGATCTTTCGGACACTGCCAATTTTTTGCAGGCATCGGATCGCAAACCTAAATTGTTCTTGTCTGTCGGAATGCGAAACCTACGCTGCGGCGGGTTGTCGG
>JANLYB010000288.1:0-6851 GCA_031365425.1 Hyphomicrobiaceae bacterium | reverse complement strand
TGCGCAATATCCTCGCCTATCTCGACGTGCCGACGCTCGGACAGCCCGAAGCGTTCATCCACGCAAAGGACGGGTTGTTCGACAAAACCGGTGACATCGGCCCAGATAGTCGGCAATTCTTGCAGACGTGGATGGACCGTTACGTCGCCTGGGTGAAAGTCCACGCGCACTGATGCGTCCGGCGCGAGCGGGAGGCTATGAAGGCCTCTCTCACTCCCGGAACGCGCGGTTCATCTGGTCGGTGAACGGCTTGGTCAAATAGGAGAGCGCCGTCCGGTCGCCGGTCGACATGAAGACCTCGACCGGCATTCCGGCGACGAGCTTGAGATCGCCGATAAGGCGGCGCGCCTTCTCATCCATCTCGACCATGACGGCATAATAGCTTTGCCCCGTCTTTGGATCGAGCGTCACGTCGGCGGCAACATGCACCACGCGGCCATCGACTTCGGGCGTCTTCTTCTGCGAGAACGCCGACAGGCGGAGCCGCGCGGGCCGTCCGATCACAACTTGATCGACGTTGGCTGGCTGGATCCGGGCTTGGATCTGCAGCCCCTCGTCCTCAGGCACCACCAGCATGAGGACCTCTGCGGGCGATGCGACGCCTCCCACGGTGTGGACATTCAGTTCGTGGATCAAGCCGGATATTGGCGCTCTGATCTCGATACGACTCAGCTTGTCATTGGCGGCCACCTGACGCTCCAGCAGTTCGGACACCTTCGCATCGATCGACCGCAACTCCTTCTGCGCGTTAGCCCGCATGTTTTCATCGACGGATAAAATCTGCACGTTGATTTCGTTGATCTGGCCTTTTGCACGCGCGATTTGGGCAATCAGTCCGCCATGATCGCCTGCCAAGCGGGTCGCTTCGCGTTCGAGGGCATTCAGCCGCGTCGCCGTCGTCAACTGTTTGGAAAACATATCGCGGACGTCTTTCAATTCCTTCTGAATAATCTGCATCTCGCCATATTTGGCATCACGCTGCGCAGACTGGCCCGTAATCTCTTCCTTGATTTGTTCTATCTTCAAGCGCAATTGCTGCTTCTGTCCATCTTTGGCAGACCGGTTTTCCTCAAACAGGCGTATTTCACCGTCAGCTGTTTCCTGCGCGTTGGGGTACGTTTGAAGAAACGCGCGCGGCCAAACGATATTGGGCAAATTATCCCGCTCCGCAGCAAGACGCGCACCGCGGGCGATCAACTCCACAAGCTGAGATTTGATGACGCCTAATTCGGCACCGATCTGCGTCGCATCCAGCTTGAGGAGCACCTGCCCGCTGTCCACGCGATCGCCGTTCTTGACGTTGATCTGGGCGACGATGCCGCCATAACTATGCTGGACCTTTTTCACGTTACGTTCGACGACAAAAGATCCCGGCGCGACGACCGCGCCTCGAAGTTCGGCAACCGCTGCCCAGCCACCGAGACCGAAAACCAATGCAGCAACGACCAACGAGCCAAACCAGATATGGCGGGAGACGGAGAACGCCTCGAGGCCAGGACTGGCGGACCTGGAACCATTAGAATTCGTCGTAGCCATTCCTCCGGCACCTCATAACTCAACTCGATATCAGCGCGCCTTATCATCCATCAGTGGTGATGGAAATCGGAGTCCGATAGAACGTGTCTCCCCAGAAGTTCGATTTCAAATTCCGCATCGGCGTTGAAATCGATATTTCCTTGGATCATCGTTACGTCTGCACCGGCGTCGTAAACGACCCTCAGTTCTCCCGGCCGAGCGAACGCATCCAATTCGCTGATGATCACGAAATCGCGCATGGTCTGACCTGCATATAGATCGTCCAAAATGTCGGCGAATTCACTGCTGATATCGGAAATGTCGATTTTGTCACCGACGGCGAAATCCAGGATCCTGTCATGGGCTCCAAGTCCTCTACCGATCGACGCCGTTGAATGGAAAACAAACGTGTCGTCGCCCAATCCTCCGGCGAAAATGTTGACGGCTTCATTCGCAATAATCGTGTCGTTGCCAGTCCCGCCAAGCACGTTTTCAATTTCGCTGATCGTATCGTTGCCGGTTTGTGGACTGGTGACGGTTCCCTCTTCAAGATCGATGATAGTATCGCCAGTCAGCCCGGACGCATCGTAGGTATCGACGCCATCGCCGCCGTTATAGACATCGGCTGCTGCATCGGCTGTGGCGACGATTACGTCGTCTCCATCGCTACCATGCACAACGTCGGACCCTGCTCCGCCATTAAGCGTATCATCGCCAGCTCGACCATCGATGACGTCGTCGCCCACGCCGCCCTCGAGCCTATTGTCATGCTGATCGCCGAGAATCGTATCGTCGCCACCGCCCGCTCTAACGTTTTCAATGTTGACGATGTGGTCATGCCCCGTCATGTCGCCATCGACCGTCCCCGCTTCAAGGTCGATCACGACATCGCACGAGGGTACGTGAACGCCTGCTGTTTCGACAGGATATATGGCCTCGACGTGGACCAGTGTATCAGAGTGTTGATCTTGGGCAGCGGTTGCTGGAACTGCAACGTCTGCATCCCCATGCGCAGCAAGTGTATCGCAGGTGGCGGTTTGCGCGACGTGTAAGGTCAGTGGGCTGGCAGGGGCCGCATCGGGTACAACAGCGGCGGCTTCCGTAACCGGGGCAGCCGCATCGGCTGGCGGGGCTCGTTCGACGAGGGCCGTTTCAATTACCGTCACTGCTTGGGTTGCCGCTACCGCACATTCCGTGGCCGGTGCGACGGCTTCAACGGGTGCCGCAATCGCAGTGGGGGCGGCAAGCGCAACGGGAGCCACTTCCTCCCCGAGTGCCGTCAAGTCCAGCGTATCATCGCCGTCACCGCCGTCATAGACGTCGTTGCCATCACAGATCGTGGCAACGATGGTATCGTCGCCGTCATTGCCCGATACGATGTCGTTTCCCGTTCCGCCCACCAGAATGTCGTTGCCGCCTTCGCCATGAACGACGTCATCGCCCGTGCCACCATCCAACGTATTGGCGATTTCATTACCGCCAATCTGATCGTTGCCGCCGCCCGAAATGACGTTTTCAATACCCGTAAGCGTATCGTGACCGATCAGATCACCGTAAGCGGTTCCTGCCGCGAGATCGATAACGACGTCGGCCGATGGATACGAAACAGCCTCCGCCGCCCCAACATCGCTTGCGGTCACAAGCGATGTTGGGGCGGCGTCTGGCATGGTGTCAGCGGTTACCATCGCCGCCTGGGAATTCTGCGCTGCGTGGGTTGTGACGATCCCCGTCAGGTCCAGCGCATCATTGCCGTCACCGCCGTCATAAGCGTCGTCGCCATCCCCGTTAGTGGCAACGATGGTATCGTCGCCGTCTCCAGCCGATACGATGTCGTGACCCTTGCCGCCGGTGAGGGTGTCGTTGCCCGCCTCGCCGTGGATCACGTCGTCGCCGTCTCCGCCATCGACGATGTCGTTGCCAGCACCAGCCCAAATCACGTCGTTGCCCTGGGTCCCAGTGATGACATCATCTCCCGCCGTACCCACAATGGTGGCCGCGCTCAGCAGGATCTTTTCGGCAATCGTCGTGCTAAAGTCGTCCCTCACTTCAGAGGCGGGAGCGCTTGAGCCGATGCGCGCGAAAGGGGCGGGGGACGCCTTCCAAGTAGCAGCAGAATCAGCCACTGCCAGTATCAGCGTCGCAGCCGCTGCCACCGATTCGTGACCGTCGCTCACCGCGTAGCTGAATGTTACTTCACCCTGGCCTTCCAGATCGGACATGTAGGTCCATCCGCCCTCGGCGTTCGCGACGATCGTTCCCGACGACGGCGTAATGTCAGAGACCGACAGCCGATCGCCGTCCGCATCGGACGCATTCGCCAGCAGGTCGAAAAGCCCGATGACGAGGACTTGATTGATGAACCGGTTGCCGAGCGACACGGGCCCCGTCACCAGCGGGGCATGGTTTATCAGCTTGGTAGGTTTGGGATCGGCGACGGGATCGCCGCCCTGGTTGCCATGCGGAGGTACATGTTGGCCCGGCATCAGCGTATCGCCGCCAGCGTCTCCGGCTGATGCGTGCGAATTACGGCTTTCGGCAATGCTGGGCAACCAATGGATCGCATCGCTTCCGCCAAACTGAACGCCGTGACCAGGCGCTGCGCCATAGAGCCCTTTATTGTCGTTGCTGGCGACGTGGCTAAATGTTGGCGTAAAGCGAAGCGCGGAATTGCTGACTTGGTCGACATCAACGGCTGCTTGAAACTTATTCAAGGAGCGGGAGATCGGGAAAAACCCTTCAGGGGCAGAATCGTCGAAAGCTCGGATTGGGCCCTGGTCGCTGTCGAGATCAGGCTGCCCGACGCCAGACTCGATTGCTGATGTCCGGACATCCGTTGAAGCATTGCCTGGGAGGGGTACGGATTCTGGAGAGTGGGCCGGAAACAAAACATTTTTGATGAGCGCCACTGCGCTCGCCAACACCAGCCCGATTGTGGTTGTCAGAACTGCCCGGCCCTCAACCGCTTGGTCAAGCTCGTACCGGCGGCGGGGCGTACCGTCGTCATTGAAACGCAGCTGACTGTTCAATTGACCCATCAGACGCTCCTACACGCGCTTGCAGCCTAGGCCGCCGTACGCTTTGGCTTTGGTTCTGAAATCGCCGCGGGCTTCAATTGTTGTGCAAAAATCTCGTCCTTGGGGCCGAACGCCGCCAAACGGCCCTGCTGGATAACGCCGATCATATCGACTGCTGCCAAGGCGCTAGGCCGGTGCGCAACGACGACGGCAATCCCGCCGCGCGCACGAATTGCATGGATCGCCTGCGTCAGGGCCGCTTCGCCTTCGGCATCGAGATTTGAGTTGGGTTCGTCAAGTATGACGAGGAACGGGTCGTCGTAGAGTGCACGGGCAAGCGCTATGCGCTGGCGCTGACCGGCTGAGATTGCCGCGCCGTTTGGGCCGAGTTCGGTCTCGTAGCCTTTCGGCATGCGTACGATCAACTCGTGAACGCCGGCTGCCCGCGCCGCAGCCAAAATCTTATTGCTGTCAGCGTCAGGATCGAGGCGGCAGATGTTTTGCCCGATCGTTGCATCAAGCAGCGATACTTCCTGCGGAAGATAGCCGATATGCTTGCCCAAAGAATCGGCTGCCCATTGCCCGAAATCCGCCTCGTCCAATCGCACGCTGCCGCGCAACAGCGGCCAAACGCCTGTGACGCCGCGAACGAACGAGGACTTGCCGCCTCCACTTGGCCCGATGATGCCGACGGCCTGCCCAGCCTTTAATTCCATGCTGACGTCGCTGAGCACGACCGTCCCGTTGCTGGGCGCGGCGACCGTGATTTTTTCTATCTTGAGATCACGCTGCGGCGCTGGCAGCGTCACTTGAGGCGGAGCCTGATCGAGCGCCGTCAAGGTTTCCCCAAGCCGGGCATAACTGCGCCGGGCCGCGACGACACCCTTCCATTGGCTGATCGCCAGATCAACCGGCGCCAGGGCACGCGCGGACGCAACAGAGGCCGCAATAATAGAGCCTGCAGAAAATTCGCCCATGATCGTGAGATAAGCGCCGAGGCCAAGCACCGCCGATTGCAGGATCATGCGGAGCACTTTGGACAAGCCGCCAAAGGTCCCGGTGACGCCGCTCATTTTGGTCTGCAGCAAGAGATGTTCGCGGTTGATCTTGTCGAAGCGGGCGACGGCACGCGCTTGAAACCCCATTGCGCGGATCACATCCCCATTGCGGGCGTGAGAATCAGCCATAGCTGCGCGGGCAACGCCAGCCTGCTGCGTTGAACCGGAATGCTTCTGGGTCAGGATCTCGGTCAGGACTGTGAGGCCGGTCAGGATCAGCGCACCGCCACACGTCAAGAGCCCCAGCCAAGGGTGCAGGCAGTAAACGAAAATGAGATATAGCGGCATCCAGGGCAGATCGAACAGCGCCATCGGACCCTGGCCGGCGAGAAAGCCGCGAAGGGTATCAACATCGCGCGACCGCTCGTTCGCCTCTGCCGTTGAAAAGCCAAACCGCGGCATGTCGATTGCCACGCGATGGGCAAGCGGCGCCAATTGGTGATCGAGCCGTGCGCCGATCCGCACGAGGATCTGCGATCGGCTCACATCCAAAACGCCTTGAATGAGATACAAACCTATTGCCAGCGCCGATAGGGCCAGCAGTGTGGGGATGGACTGGCTCGTCAGTGCGCGGTCGTAAATCTGCAGCATGTAGAACGAACCGGTCAGCGCCAGTACGTTGACCACACCGGAGATGGCGAAGAGAAACCAGAACACGCCGCGCAGTCCGCCGAGTTCGGAAAGCGGTGTCTTTTTGTTCGCAAAGAGCTTTCTGGATTTCGCTCTGTCGCTCATGTGGCCAATCTCCCCAAAGTGCTAGCCGCAATAAGATCTATGAGAGTTGGAGGGGCCAGTTAGCCCCTCACCGGAATTTTCCAGTCTGTTGTGCTCCGTCACAACCAATCGGTGCCGATCACCACTTTGTGGACGGCGATTGCTGCGGAATGGTCGTTATCGTTGGAGTGATCCTGAGCCTCGTGTGTGGTGGAACTGGCTTCATGGCCTTTAATATGGCCGGCTGCATTAAACATTGCCTGGGCGGCCTGGAAGACGCCGTCATGATCACCTAACTGGAGAGCAGCAAACAGCGGCTTCAAATCAATCGTATCGCCGGCCTCAAAGTTTGCAGTCGGGGCCGCCGAGCCCACAAGCGACTTGAACACAAGGGTGTCATGGCTCGTGTGGTCACTGGCCGACGGTGCATCTGCCTGCCATACCGGCGACACAGCAAGAAGACTGGCGGCGCTAGAGACAGGAACAGGATCCGCCGCGCGAACCGGCTCGACCGAGGTGACGCCCGAAGCAGGACTTGAATTAAGGTGGC
>JANLYB010000285.1:0-5815 GCA_031365425.1 Hyphomicrobiaceae bacterium | reverse complement strand
GGCTCATGTCCTTCTCGACGACCATCCGGTAGAGGTTCTCGACGAGCTTGGAGCACTCACCGACCTGCTTGCCCGAAAGCCCGAGCGCAAACGCGACCTTGCGGCCGTGATGCGGCATGAAACCGGTCGCCGGATCAATCGACAGCGTCATGATCTTCTCGGGCGTGTTGTGCGCCACGTCTTCGATGTTCATGCCGCCTTCCTGGCTGACGATGAACGCCACGCGCGACGTCGCGCGATCAACCAAAGCCGACAGGTATAGCTCGCGCTCGATAGCTGAACCATCTTCGACGTACAAACGGTTGACCTTGCGGCCAGCATCGCCCGTCTGGATCGTCACCAGCGTGTTGCCGAGCATCTGCTGAGCAAATTCTTGAACTTCGGCGACCGACTTCGCGATTCTGACGCCACCCTTACCACCTGCGGCCGCTTCCTTGAACGAGCCCTTGCCGCGTCCGCCCGCGTGGATCTGCGCCTTCACGACAAAAACCGGACCCGGCAGCTTCCCGGCGGCAGCAACAGCCTCATCGACGCTGAACGCGGGATACCCCATGCCGGTCGGCACTCCGTACTGCCGGTACAATTCCTTGGCCTGATATTCGTGGATGTTCATGGATGCGTTTCCCTGCGGCTGGCCGGTTCAGCGTTTCTATTTTTGGAAGTTAGCACCCGTCACATCGGTGACCGGGCGCTCCCTCTGGTATACCATATACCAATACAACTTTAGTGTTGGGAAGTGGGTTATGGGGCACTGCACAAAACAGCACCCCGGCCCCATGATTTGAACTCCCAATCTTATGCACCGAGGTTCGGCGCAATGGCTTCGCAGGCGGCAACCAGGCCCTGCACGCTTTCGATCGACTTCATGAACATCGCGCGTTCCGAGCTGTTCAGGTCGATCTCAACGATGCGCTCAACGCCCGTTGAGCCAATGATCACCGGCACGCCGACATAAAGACCCTTGATGCCGTATTCGCCGGAAAGATAAGCCGCGCAGGGCAGAATGCGTTTCTGGTCCTTGAGATAGCTCTCAGCCATCTGGATTGCCGACGAGGCGGGCGCATAGAACGCCGAACCGGTCTTGAGCAGGCCCACGATCTCGCCACCACCCTTACGGGTGCGGTCCACGATCTGGTCGAGCTTTTCCTGTTTGATCCAGCCCATCTTGACGAGATCCGGCAGCGGCACGCCGCCGACCGATGAATAGCGAGCCAACGGCACCATGTCGTCGCCGTGGCCACCGAGCACGAACGCCGACACGTCGTTGACCGACACGTTCATTTCATCCGCAAGGAAGTGGCGGAAGCGCGAAGTATCGAGAACGCCGGCCATGCCGACCACTTTCTCGCGCGGTAGGCCGGAAGCCTTCTGCAGCGCCCAGACCATTGCGTCGAGCGGATTGGTAATGACGATGACGAACGCATCGGGGGCATACTTCTTGATGCCGGCGCCGACCTGCTCCATCACCTTGAGATTGATGCCGATGAGGTCATCGCGGCTCATGCCGGGTTTGCGCGGCACGCCCGCCGTCACGATGCAGACGCTCGCACCCGCGATGTCTGCATATGAGTTGGTGCCACGCAGATTGCAGTTGAAGCCTTCGACGGCTCCCGACTGCGCCAGATCGAGCGACTTGCCCTGCGGTGTGCCCTCCATGATGTCGAACAAGATCACATCGCCGAGTTCCTTGAGGGCAACCAGATGGGCAAGCGTGCCGCCGATCATGCCAGCGCCGATCAGTGCGATTTTTGTACGCGCCATAATTCGTTATCTCCTCGTTGGGGGTTGGCTGCCGACACCACTATTGCAGAGCAGCATAAATGTCGCGGGCACGGCGTATCGCGAAAGCGCACGCGGCTCAAGCACAACCAAAGCACTGCGATACGAAAGTTGGCAAGCCCGCATCGGGTATGCCAGAGTTCCAACTTGGAAGTTGGGTCAAGCTCTTGCGCACGCCTCCTTGAAGTCCCCTGAGGGAACCCGACAACTTCGATCGGGTAAGTGTTGGGTCGCCTTCGTTGACCCAACGAATATGCGCAAAGGTCTAAGCCCTCTCGGCCCGCGCCCTGCCGGTCAAGAACGCATCGCTGCGCATTTCCATCAACCGCGACACCGTCCGCATAAAATGATCCGCGCCCGCCCCTGTAGGATAGAGCGCATCGGGCTCTGCCTCCGCCGACGCAATCAGACACACATGATTGTCGTATAAGGTATCGATCAGCGTAATGAACCGCCGCGCCACGTCCCGCTTTGCCGGTCCCAGCACCGGAATGTCATCAATGAAGATGGTATGGAAATCCCGCGCCAGCGCGAGATAATCGCGCGGGCCCAACGGCTTCTCGCACAAATCCGCAAACGAAAACCGCGCCGCCCCCATGGCCGCCTGAGGCACGTCGATGGTCCGCCCCTTCACATCCACTTCGGAGTGGTGCCCCTTGGACAACCCCGTAACCCTGAACCAGTGCTCATTGAGCGCCGCCCGCGACGCATCATCGTTCGGACTGAAATACAGCCGGTGCCCCGACAGCTTGGCGAGCCGGAAATCACGCGCCGACGCAAGCTCGATCACATCGAGCCGGTCTTCGATCTCGTCGATGAACGGCAGGAACAGCTGCCGGTTCAAACCATTGCGATAAAGATCCTCCGGCAAAGCATTTGACGTCGCCACCACCACCACACCCAGCCCGAACAGCGCACGAAACAACCGGCCTAGCACCATCGCGTCCGCGATATCGGTCACAAACAGCTCATCAAAGCACAGCAACCGCGCCTTCGACGCAATTCCTGCCGCCACCGCCGGGATCGGGTCGCCGTCGACGGTCTTGCGCGCCTCACCGATCCGGTCGTGCGCCTCCGCCATGAACGCATGAAAATGAATCCGCCGCTTGAGCGGTTCGGGCACCACCTCAAAGAACAGGTCCATCAGCATCGACTTGCCGCGACCCACCCCGCCATGAATATAGAGTCCGCGTGGCACATGATCGTTTGATCGCATCAAACGCCCAAAGATCGACGATCGCTGCTTGGCACGCTGCGACAGCAACTCAGCCAGGTGATCGAGCCGGACCGCGCAGGCGTGCTGAGCGATGTCGGCGGCCAGCGCCCCGCTATCGACCCGCTCCTGGTAGTGCTGCAGCACCCCGCCCGCCATTTGCAAAGCCTATTCGTCGTTGACTGTCCCGTTCTCTTGCACGGCTGCCCGCCAATGCGAAGAGGCCCAAACCAAAGTCGACCATGGCAGGGTCAAGGAGCGCGGATTGAACGCAAAGCCTGACGCAAGTCGGATTATCCGCGGGTCCAAGAGCGCCGCAAAGACAACCGCACTGCAACATGCAACAGCGGCGGATTGTCATCGCGACAAAGACGAACGAAGACAAGCAAGCAAATTCAAGAACTTAATTAATTGCCATGCAGATGGTGCAGAGCTGAACCGCCACCCATGCGCGTTGTGCGCCGCAATATTAGGACCAGTTTAGCGTAGTCATGGCACCGTTGAAGCCAGATCTACCTTTGATCCCTGGCATCCAGAAAGGAAGACTCCCGATGAGCAACGATAACATCTGTGGAGGTACGATTCGTAAGCTGTTACCCATGGAAGCTGACAAGTTCCGTGATCACTTGCTGAGATTGGACGCCCCGAGCCGCCGCATGCGGTTCGCGCACGCCGTCTCGGACAGCTTCATCATCGACTACGCAAACCGCATGTCCGCAAACGGCGCAATCGTCTACGCGTTCGTCGAAGGTGACAAAGTCGGCGCCGTCGCAGAATTGCGCAAGATTGGCGACACCTGGGGACATCAGGCAGAAGCTGCGTTCTCCGTCGAGCCTGATTTCCGCGAGAAGGGCATCGCCACCGAACTGCTCGGCCGCGTCATCCGCTCGGCCCGCAATCGCGGCGTCAGCAACCTCATCATGAGCTGCCTCGCCGATAACGCCAAAATGCAGGCCGTCGCACGGCACCACGATGCGGCCCTGCACTTTGAGCAGGGCGAAGTCATTGGCGAGATCGCGCCTCACGGCGCCAACCCGCTGTCGATGTTTGCCGAAGCCGTAGAAGACCGCATGGGCTATCTGCTCGCGATCTTCGAATTGAAGAAACAGCCGGTCGAACCACAAGCGCTGCCGTCCAAGGCCGCCTGACGCATCACCTTAAGTAAACGTCCGCACCCAAAGCCGCCCCGCCCTGCCCGCTCTCACGCGGTCTGCGAGCGGGGCGGCTTTTTTGTTGGCACGGCCCCTCCACGTCATACCCGCAACCCTGACAAGGCTCCCCTGCCCGGACGAGGCCACGCATGCCACCACCCGGGCCTCTCCAGGTCCACAAGTACGCGGCATCCACCCGGAAATGACTAAGAAGAATCGTCTGCAGGGTCAGCAGGTTAGGCGGAACCACCCCTGGAGAGCGAAAAATCGTGGAACGAAAAGGTCAGCAAAACAGGATGTTTTTTTGATTCAGCTACAACTAAGATTCCGAAAAAGATGATAAAGCCATGAAAAACAAGAAAAATGAGGATTTTACGCAACAGGGGGGTGTAATTAACGGGCGGAATGCGGATCAAATTAATTTTTTTGTCAACAAAAACAACAAACGTAGACATGCTCGTTCAAGTTCGAACTGATTCGAACCGACTAATTGGAGAGAACGCAAATGGCAAAGACTTCTGCGAAAGCAAAAACCCCTGTGAAAAGCTCGGCTCGCAAGCCCGCCGCTAAGGCCCCCGTCAGAGCTGCTGTAAAAGCCCCGGCCAAAAAGACCTCGGCCCGCAAGCCCGCTGCTAAAGCTATCGCCAAGGCCCCGGTGAAAGCCCCCGTCAAGTCGGCCCCCGCAAAGAAGCCTTCCAAAAAGGCTGCCTGATCAACGCCCTACCGGGTGGCCGGCGTTAACGGCCCGGCCCCCGGTCTACGTTCTAAGCGGTGATGATTTCGGTTCTTTTATACGCGCCAAAAATACCGGCCGTATCGTGGCAATATCACTAAGGCGGCGGGTTATTTTTCGCCGTTGGAATAACCTAAAAACGTCACTTATCGAATCAAGACCGGCACCAGTCATGGTGCCGGTCTTCCGCTTTTTAAGGCCATGAAAAACCCCGCCACGAAATAACGCGGCGAATAAAATCCCTAAACCCGGCGCTCCACCATCAGCTTTTTGAGCTCCGCAATCGCCTTGGCCGGGTTCAACCCCTTCGGGCAAGCTTTGGCGCAGTTCATGATCGTGTGGCAGCGGTACAGCCGGAACGGATCTTCGAGATTATCAAGCCGGTCGCCGGTCGCCTCGTCGCGGCTATCGATCACCCAGCGGTAAGCTTGTAGCAGCACAGCAGGGCCCAGATAACGGTCCTGGTTCCACCAATAGCTTGGGCACGACGTCGAGCAGCACGCGCACAGAATGCACTCATAGAGCCCGTCGAGCTTCTCGCGGTCATCACGCGACTGTGCCCACTCCTTGGGCGGTGCCGGCGTATCCGTCTTGAGCCACGGCTCAATTGACGCATGCTGAGCGTAAAAATTGCTCATGTCGGGCACCAGATCCTTGATGACCTTCATATGCGGCAGCGGATAGATGTTCACCGCCCCCTTAACGTCATCCATGCCCTTGAGGCACGCCAGCGTGTTGGTCCCGTCGATGTTCATCGCGCACGAACCGCAGATGCCCTCGCGGCAAGACCGGCGGAATGTGAGAGTGGAATCGATTTCGCCTTTGATTTTAATCAGCGCATCGAGGACCATTGGGCCGCATGTGCTGCGGTCGACGTGGTAGGTATCGACATGCGGATTTTTGCCATCATCCGGGTTCCAGCGATAAATGCGGAACTCT
>JANLYB010000284.1:0-8864 GCA_031365425.1 Hyphomicrobiaceae bacterium | reverse complement strand
CACAGAATCACCTGACGCACCGTCTGCAGTTCGGCAAACTTGGCAATGACGCCGACATGCAGCACCTTGCCGAACTGTGGATCGTCTATCGTGCCCGTGGTGACGGACAATCCGGGCACCATATCTACGAGCCGCAGAAGCTGCCGCGCGTTTTGTCGCCTCAGAAGATCTCTCGATTGCTTGAGGCAGCTGACCAGATGCCGCGTCGTCTCCGGCTTGTCGACCGTGACATCCGCTGGACTAGTCCGGCGATCAGCGCGCATACTAACGAGGTTCTCGGCGTCATTCAGGCTCTGCTCGGCCATACGCAATTGGACACCACAGCGCGCTACACGCAGGTTGCGCGGGGCCCGACCGGCGTTCGTTCTGGTTCATCCTCGAACCGCTCATGATTCTCCTGCTTCGACCGAGTTCTTTGTCGCAGAAGCACTGTCGTTGAGTCGGAGCCCCGATGCTCTTCGGGTCTGGGAGAAGTTCAGGCTAGGGCGCGCTTCCAATCCCGTCGCTGTGGACATGCCGACGGCATCCACCCAACGGCCTTTCCCACATCGCCCCGGCTACACAAATGTAGGGAATGGCTGCGTGTCGCAATGGGTAACGGGAATGGATTCAGCTTTTAGAGCTGTGATCCGATCGTTGAGGACGTTCACCATCTCAGCGCGACCTTGTTCGACTATAAAGCGACCGAAGTCTGTCGTCCGCGTCATCTTCTTAGCGCCTGGGAGGTCACGATGCGGTTGTTGCAGCGTCTGCTCGTTCGGCTCGTCGTTCGGGGCGTTTGATCGGGATCGAGCTTGCCAGACTCTGCAACCGGTGTGAAGATACAAATTGGCTCTCCTGGCACTTGGTGGGCCGCTCGGCCCGGAGTTCCGCCATGTCGTTGGTAATGCCGAAGCCTGATGAAGCGATCATACGCAACCGTTCGCTCGTGATCGAGCGGCTTCGAGCGATACTGCCGGCAGACAACGTGCTGGCGGCGGAGTCTGAGTTGCGCGCCTATGAATGCGATGCGCTGACGATGTACCGCCAGCTGCCGCTTGTCGTCGCGCTGCCGGAGACCGTGCCGCAGGTCTCGCAGATCATGGCGCTCGCCAGCCAGATGGGCGTCAAGATCGTTCCGCGCGGCGCCGGCACTTCCCTCTCCGGCGGCTCCTTGCCATTGGGCGATGGCATTCTTCTAGCGATGGGCAAGTTCAACAAGATCTTGGACATCGACTTCTCCAATCGAACGGTGACCGTACAGCCAGGCGTCGCCAACCTCGCCATCAGCAAGGCGGTCGAGGACGAAGGTTTCTATTACGCGCCAGACCCCTCATCCCAGATCGCGTGCTCGATAGGCGGCAACGTTGGCGAGAACTCGGGTGGCATCCACTGCCTCAAGTACGGTTTGACCACCAACAACCTGCTGGGTCTCGAAGTCGTCCTGATGGATGGCTCGGTCGTCAAGATCGGCGGCAAGCACCTCGATGCTGAGTTCTACGACCTGCTGGGGCTGATGACAGGCTCGGAAGGTCTCCTTGGGGTGATCACCGAGGTCACTGTGCGCATTCTGCGCAAGCCCGAGACGGCGCGGGGCCTCCTGCTCGGCTTTCCGTCTTGCGAGGCCGGCGCCGATTGTGTCGCCGCCATCATTGCGGCCGGCATCATTCCGGGCGGTCTCGAAATGATGGACAAGCCGTGCATCGTGGCGGCTGATGATTTCCAGCCTTGCGGATATCCGCGGGATGCCGAATCCATCGTGATTTGCGAGCTCGACGGCACGACATCCGAGGTCAGCCATCTGATCGACCGCGTGTCGGAGATCGCACGTGGAAAAGGCGCGACCAGCCTCAAGGTCTCCACGACCGAGGCGGAGCGACTGCAATTCTGGGCGGGACGCAAGAATGCGTTCCCAGCGGTCGGCGCGATCGGGCCGGACTATCTTTGCATGGACGGCACGATCCCGCGCAACCAACTCGCCTACGTCCTGCAGACGATGCAGGAACTGAGCAGCCGGCATGGCCTGAGAGTCGCCAACGTGTTCCACGCCGGCGACGGCAATCTCCACCCTCTGATCCTCTACGATGCGAACAAACCCGGAGACATCGAGCGCGCCGAGCAATTCGGAGCTGATATCCTGAAGTTGTGTGTCGACGTCGGCGGTGTGTTGACCGGGGAGCACGGTGTCGGCGTCGAGAAGCGCGATCTGATGCACACCATGTTCACCGAGGACGATCTGAAGCAGCAACAGCGCGTCAAGTGCGCCTTCGACCCAAACCATCAGCTCAATCCAGGAAAGGTCTTCCCGACGTTGCACCGCTGCGCCGAACTCGGAAAGATGCACGTCCACCGCGGTAAGCTGCCCTTCCCCGACATTCCCCGGTTCTAATCATGGACAGAATGGCACCTCGCGACGAAGCGGACGTTGCCGAGATCGTCAGGGCGGCGACGGCGAACGAATGTCCACTCGAAGTAGTGGGCGGCGGCAGCCGCCGTGACCTCGGACGGCCGTCCTCCGCGCGCGCGGTCGTTTCGACCAAGTCGTTGAACGGCATCACGCTGTATGAGCCATCCGAGCTTGTCCTTTCGGCACAAGCCGGAACGCCGCTCAAATCCATTGCAGAGCTTCTCGATCAACACGGTCAGGAGCTTGCGTTCGAGCCGATCGATCATGCCCGCATTCTGGGCGGAGCAGCCGGAACTGGCACAGTTGGCGGCATGATTGCGGTCAACGCGAGCGGCCCGCGGCGCATCAGGAGTGGAGCTGCGCGCGACTACCTGCTCGGGTTTCGGGCCATCAGTGGTCGCGGTGAGCTGTTCAAGTCGGGCGGGCGGGTCATGAAGAATGTGACCGGCTACGACATGAGCAAACTTATGACGGGCTCCTATGGAACGCTCGGCGTGCTGACTGAAGTGACGCTCAAGGTCTTACCCAAGCCCGAGACCGAGTCGACGGTGCTCGTCACCGGGCTCGATGACGCTGCCGCCGTCCACCACATGACCCGTGTGTCCGGACTGTCTCTCGAAGTCTCCTGCTTTGCGCATATCCCCTTGGCGATGCCGCGGCAGGTGCTGGCGTTGAAAGCCCATCTCTTGCAAACGCCGGTGACATGTTTTCGGGTGGAAGGACCCAAGATATCGGTCGATGAGCGTTGTGCCGCCTTAAGGAAATCCATGGGCGACGCAGCCGCCAAGGTCGAGGTCATCGAAGGTGCGGTTTCACGCGCGTTGTGGCTCGCCGTGCGCGATGTGGTCGACATTCTCGGACCAGACGGCGTGATCTGGCGCGTGTCCACCGCGCCCGCTGAAGGCGCGCGGCTCGTTGCGGCGCTCCAATCGCGCGGGCTGCCTATGACCGGGTATTTTTACGATTGGGCCGGCGGGTTGATCTGGCTCGCGCTGAAACCGGCGCAGGATGCAAGTGCTGCCGAAATCCGTAAAGAGGTCGACAAGCACGGCGGCCACGCGACTTTGATCCGTGCCGGTGCATCTGTCCGCTCAAGCGTTCCGGTGTTTCACCCCCAACCGCCCGCCTTGGCTGCGCTGTCGTCACGCATCCGTCGCAGTTTCGACCCTGCGCTCATTCTCAACCGCGGTCGCATGCGCGAGGATTTGTAATGCAAACCAAATTTTCGCCTGCGCAGCTTACCGACAGTGACATGGCTCGCTCGGAAACGGTCCTGCGCAAATGCGTCCATTGCGGTTTCTGCATAGCGACCTGCCCGACCTATGTCCTTCTCGGCGACGAGCTCGATTCGCCGCGCGGCCGCATTTATCTGATCAAGGACATGCTCGAGAACGAGCGCGTCCCAGATGCCAGCACGGTCAAGCACATCGACCGTTGCCTGTCGTGTCTCTCCTGCATGACGACGTGTCCCTCGAGCGTGCACTACATGCACCTCATCGATCACGCGCGGGCTTACGTCGAAACGCATTACTCGCGGCCCTGGGATGAAAAAGCGTTGCGCTGGCTGCTCGTCAAAGTCCTTCCGAGCCCGACGCTGTTCCGGCTCGCCCTCTTCGGCGCTAAGCTCACGAAACCGTTCGCTTCGATTTTGCCGCACAAACTGAGAACAATGGTCCAATTTGCGCCGGACAAGTTGCCCTCGCCGTCGCCAAACGACAGGCCACAGGTCTTCCCCGCTCTCGGCACGCGCCGTCGCCGCGTCGCGCTGATGACCGGGTGTGCGCAGCGAGCCCTCAATACCGACATCAACGACGCGACAATCCGGCTGCTGACGCGGCTTGGTTGTGACGTGGTCGTCGCCAAGGGCGCCGGATGCTGCGGCGCGCTCGGCCACCACATGGGCAAGGTGAACGAAAGCCATCGCGCCGCAGCCGCAAACATTCGCGCGTGGATCGCTGAATTAGACGGTGCAGGCCTCGATGCGATCGTGATCAACACCTCTGGATGCGGCACGACGGTCAAGGACTACGGGCATATGTTTCGGGACGACCCCCTCGCGAGCGACGCGGCCCGGGTTGCCGCACTTACCAAGGACGTGTCCGAGCTGGTCCTTTCAATTGGCTTGCCCTCACCCAAGCTGACCGTGGGCCTGCGGGTCGCCTATCACTCGGCTTGCTCGCTTCAGCATGGCCAGCAGATCAAGACGGCACCCAAGGAGATTTTGACAGCGGCTGGCTTTACGGTGGTGGAGCCGAAGGAGCCGCACATATGTTGCGGCTCGGCAGGAACGTACAATCTGCTGCAGCCCGAGCTGTCGGGGAAGCTGAAGGAGCGCAAGGTCAAGAACCTGATGGCGACGCAGCCGCAGGTGATTGCCGCTGGCAACATCGGGTGCATGATGCAGATTTCGTCGGCTGCGACCGTACCGGTCGTGCACACCGTCGAGTTGCTCGATTGGGCGACCGGCGGCCCTCAGCCTCCGGCCCTTAGCCGCCGCGCCACGGCCTTGTAGAACAGGCGCCGATATCTCTCGCCGGCCCTACGACCGGCCATCCCTCCGCGGAGGAACCGGTAAGACAAGCTGGTCGCGCACAAGATCGACGACCGCCCAGGCAAGCATAGCCGCCAGCGCGTGCCATGCGAGCGCATAGCGCTTCGGCCACGCGCGGCGCCTGAGCCCTAAGAGAAAGCCAAGCTGCAACTGAAATCGATCGAGAACCGGCGGGTACCGTTCGCCGGATCGATCGCTCCTGGGCGTCGCGATCGGCAACCCCACTAAATAGTCTTCTTTGACATCATATCCGCAATCGTATCCGCTTGCCGGATCGCCAGCGTGACGATCGTCAGCGTCGGGTTCTCGGCACCACCTGTGGTGAATTGGCTGCCGTCGGAAATAAATAAATTCGGGATATCGTGGGTCTGGCCGAATTTGTTGACGACACCGTCGCGCGCCTTATCGCTCATTCGGCAAGTGCCGAGATTGTGCGTTGAGGGATAGGGCGGTGTTGGCAACGTTTTCGTCGCGCCGATGGCCCGATACATTGCTTGGCCTTGATGCCAGGCATGCGCGCGCATCGCGACGTCGTTGGGATGATCGTCATAGTGCACGTTGGCGACCGGTATGCCCGCTTTATCCTTCGCGGTCGGGTCGAGCGTCACGCAGTTCGATTCTTGGGGCATGTCCTCGCCTACGATCCACATACCGGCCATGTTCTCATAGGAATCGAGCACTGAAGTGAAAGCGCGCCCCCAACCGCCGGGATTCAGAAAGGCGGCCATGAAGGGCAGCCCCAGCGATATTGTTTCGAATTCGTAGCCGCCGACGAAACCGCGGGATGGGTCGTGGCGCGCCTCGTCCCGCACAATCCCGGCCATCGTCGTGCCGCGGTACATATGCACGGGCCGCTCGAAGATCCCGTAAACCGACGCCGTGACATGGCGCATGTAGTTCTTACCGACCTGACCGCTTGAGTTGGCGAGACCGTTCGGAAACTTTGAAGATGAGGAATTGAGGAGCAGTCTCGGCGTTTCAATTGAATTCCCCGCAACCGCGACCGCTCGGGCCTTCTGACGCTGCTGCGCGCCACTGTTGTCAAGGTAGACCACCGCGGTGACCTTACCGGCGGCGTTGTGCTCGATCTTGATGACATGGGACTGCGGTCGCACTTCGAGATTGCCGGTATCCTCGCCTTTGGGAAGCTCGGAGATCAGCGTCGACCATTTCGCTCCGGACTTGCAGCCTTGAAAGCAGAACCCGATTTGCTGACATGAGCCCCGGTCGTGCCGCTCGGCAGAATTAATGGCCATACGGCCCGTATGCACTTCCTTATAGCCGAGCTTTTTTGCACCCGCTTCAAAGACTTTGAAATTGTTGTTGCCGGGCAAGCCCGCGATGCCGTTGGTGCGGGTCACGCCCATCTTGTCTTCGGCCTTGGCGTAGTACGGCTCAAGGTCGGCAAGAGTGAGGGGCCAATCAAGCAGGTTGGCGCCTTTCACAGTGCCGTAGACGGTCTTGGTCTTGAATTCATGCTCCTCAAGTCGCAGCGACGCACCGGCCCAATGCGTAGTCGTGCCGCCGACGGCCTTGACGATCCAGGCCGGCAGATTGGGAAAGTCCTGAGCGACGCGCCAGCTTCCCGAGGTCGTTCTCATGTCCGTCCAGGCGAGCTGCGCGAAACTTTCCCATTCGTCGTTGATGAAATCCTCCATCTCGATGCGCGGACCTGCCTCGAGTATGACCGTCTTGATACCTTTCTGCGCGAGTTCCGCGCCAAGCGTACCCCCGCCGGCGCCTGAGCCGACGATGACAATCACCCCATCGTCGTTGAGATCGAACTTAGCAACCATGGGTGATATCCTTCCAAAAGCCGGTCAAAGCCACTTCAAATCGTTGAAGCCGCGCTCGATGTAGCCCCCCTTGTCCGCCGACGAGCCCTCATAGCCAAAGAGGGGCCAAATTTCCTTCTGGTTATAGAGGCCGGTCACCAGGCCGGAGCGCAGCGTCTTGAAAAAGGGCGTGGCTTCTATTCCTTTCAATATGGCGACGCGCTCCTCCTCCCAACCGACATCGGCATACGGGACCTTGTGCCCAGCCCGCGCTTCCGCATCGAGCTTGACGACGCCCTCCTCAAGCAAAGCCTTGAGCTTTGGATCCGCCGCGGCCTTCGTGTCAAAATCCTTGACGGCGACCGCGTAAAACCGATCGGCGATACGATCGTGCGGATAAATATCGCGCGATGCTTGCAAGAGTGTCTGAACCGCGCCGGGTGCAAGCGCCTTAGGTTCGAAGCCCCAAGCCTCGATGGTGTGCAAGAGAGTCGTGGCAGTTATGATCAGCGCACCGCCCGACGACTTGACGAAACTGCGGCGCGAAAGCCCGCCTGCGGGATCCCACTGCGACATTGACTCTCCTCCCATTTAGCCACCGCTTTCTATTTATATCGGCCATGCTTCTGCAGCACCTCGATTTTGTATCCGTCCGGGTCATCAACGAAAAAGAACTTCGCGAGCAACACTCCGTCGTGGTTGAATTCTTTTATCGGCTTCGTGTCGATGCCCAGTGCCGCAAAGCGGGTGTGTTCGTTCGCGATATCATCGACCGCAAAAGCTAGGTGGCCGTAACTTTCGCCGTGCGCGTACGGCTGCGTGCGGCCGTGATTGATGGTCAGCTCAAGCTCGAAGTCATTCTCCGGGTTACGCAGATAGACCAGAGTGAAGCCTTCGAATTGGAAGCGCTGAGCGACCTCCAGCCCAAAGGCTCTTCGGTAAAAGTCGACCGATTTAATCTCGTCGACGACACGTATCATGCTGTGCAGAAATTTCGCCATGTCGCGCATCTCAAATCGAAGGTTATTTGGCCAGCGTGGCCAAGCTATTTCAGCTCGACTTCGACGATCTCGACCAAGCTCGCGCCTACATTTTCGAGGGTGCGCTCCTCGGCCGGCATCGACATGAAATCGTGGTTCCTCAATGCCAAAGGCTGGTCAGGCTTCCCGGATCTTTTTTCAATCACCTCGCCTCCGGCCACGACGAACCTGGCCCCAGGCGCTGTCTGCTTGACTAAAGGCGCCGTTTCGCCAGGATTAAGTTTGAGCCGCCAGGCGCGAACGCGCTCGTTGTCCATAACAACTTCGTATTTTTCGGGTCGCGTTGACGGGCTGAAGCTGCCAGCTTCCGGCTTTACAATGCCGAGCCCCAGCAACCGCAGCGTCTTGTCGGTTTCGACATTTGTAATCTGATGCGCTGCTGGCTTTTTCGTATACCAAGCGAGATAGACATTTCCCGTCTTGAAATCGATATCGACGGGATCTTTTCCGAGAGGCTGGTTCTTTATCTGGGCGCCGCTTGTAATGACGAAAAAGAGATCCTGATCATGGGAGTGATAAGTCGTCGAACGACCTGGAGGTATGACCACATTTTCCAGCGACATGTTTTCGTTCTGGAATGTGAATAAATGGAATGGTGCTTTCGTCACCGGCACCACTGTCGGCCCTTCCTCGGCCAATGCCCAGCTTTGGGAGATCAAACCACTCGCAATAAGTATGCCGGGTAATAGATGTTTCATCTTTCGCCCTCCTCAATGTACTATACCGCCACGCTAACTCTGAGTTCGTCGCTTCGCAACGGAAACTCGGCCAGCAGTAGCACCGACTTTGGGATGACCCAGCCGGCGACAGGCCCGTGCTGTGTCTTGGCTCTCGGTTACATTTTTTGCAAGGATCAGCAACGACTTAGAAACGGCATCAGCAGTAAGCGGCTCAGAATGGATTTCGTTGACATCGCTGCTCAGTTGAGTCCCGGCGTCGACCGCACGTTGCGGTACGATCGGATATCTTGCTCGCTGGCGATGACGGCTACGACGAATGCATCATCGCCTTGGCGGTCATTTCTTTTAGCCAGCATGATGAACCCAGGCGCAGATTATAGAAATCACTTGAACTTTGTGAATTCTGCGGCTTCCGCCTTAAGCGTCATCCCC
>JANLYB010000210.1:0-4136 GCA_031365425.1 Hyphomicrobiaceae bacterium | reverse complement strand
CATTTTGAACAAGGGCCTGACCCTTGCCGTCGAAATGAAGAAGCAGCGCGATGGCCGTGCCATGAACGGTTTGATCCCGATCCCAAGCCAACTGGACCGGTTCATTCGCTTGCGCGCGCCAGACAGTGCCCCTGGCGAATGCCGCTTCATCCAGCTTGAAACCATGATTGGATTGTTCATTCCGGCCCTGTTTCCTGGTTGCGAAGTCAAGAGCCAGGGCGCGTTCCGTGTGCTGCGCGACAGTGACATCGAAATGCAGGAAGAGGCCGAAGACCTGGTCCGGTCTTATGAAACGGCTTTGAAGCGCCGCCGCCGCGGGCTCGTGATCCGCCTTGAAATCGAAAGCAAGATGCCCGAAACGCTCAAGCGTTTCGTGGTTGACGAACTTGAAGTCGGTGAAGCCAGCGTGTTCGTAAAGGATGGTCTGTTGGCCCTTGCCGACACGTCTCAGCTCATTGTGGCTGACCGTCCCGATCTTATCTTCAAGCCTTTCAATATCCGCTTTCCCGAGCGCGTCCGCGAATTGAACGGCGACTGCTTCGCGGCGATCCGCAACAAGGACATGGTGGTCCATCACCCCTATGAGAGCTTTGACGTCGTTCTCCAATACCTCCGGCAGGCCGTCGCCGATCCCAATGTCATGGCAATCAAATGGACGCTGTACCGCACCTCGCGCGATAGCCCCATCGTGGCAGCCCTCAAGGAAGCCGTCGAGGCGGGCAAGTCCGTCACGGCTGTCGTCGAATTGAAAGCCCGCTTCGATGAAGCGGCCAACATCCGCTGGGCGCGCGATCTTGAAAACGCCGGCGTTCATGTCGTTTACGGCTTCGTCGAGCTTAAGACGCACGCAAAGCTTGGCCTTGTCGTGCGCCGCGAAGGGTCTGAACTCACGACTTACGTCCACATCGGAACCGGCAACTACCACCCGCAGACGGCGAGGGTTTACACCGACCTGTCGCTGTTCACCGACGACCCTGAAATTGCCCGTGACGTGACCCGCATCTTGAACTTCGTCACCGGCTACGGCGAATTGGCCAAGCTCGAAGTGATGGCTGCGAGCCCGCATGGCATTCGTGAACGCATCCTGTTCCACATTCGTGACGAGATGGCTCATGCCAAGGCCGGACGTCCAGCGCAGATCTGGATGAAGATGAATGCTCTTGTCGATGCCCAGATCATCAACACGCTTTATGAAGCCAGCGAAGCGGGTGTCGAGATTGATCTCATCGTGCGCGGCGTCTGCTGCCTGCGCCCGGGAATTCCAGGTTTGTCCAGCAACATCCGCGTTAAATCGATCATCGGCCGCTTCCTTGAGCATGCCCGCATGTACTGCTTCGGCCAGGGTGAGGGCCTGCCGTCGGCCAAGGCAGCCGTCTACATGTCATCCGCCGACATGATGCCCCGCAACCTCGACCGCCGCGTTGAGGCCATGGTTCCGATCCGCACTCCGCGCGTCCACGAGCAGGTGCTCAATCAGATCATGGTTGCCAACCTCCGTGACAATCAACAGAGCTGGCGGATCAAGCCGGACGGATCCTCGGAGCGCATCGTCCCTGAAGCGGGCGAAGAGCCATTCAACGCGCATCAGTACTTCATGACCAACCCGTCTCTCTCAGGCCGCGGCACTGCACTCAATCAAAGTTCGCCGCCCCGCGTCGCCTTCACGCGCAAAGAGTGATGGAACACAGAAAAGCCCTTACTTGCTCACGCCTAGGCGTCAGCAAAAGAGGGGCTAATTGTAACATGCCGGGATAGGTTCAGAGTGCCCGCATCAGGCAGCCCATCGCAAGAATGATGTGCGCTGCGAGCAAGCCCCAGAATTCGTGCCCCGTAAGGCCAGGAACGCTGGCGCCGAAAAACTTGATCATCAACACGGCAACGACCAGAACGACGGAAATGAGGAACGTCAAAATTCCGGGGGCTTTCAGAGCCATGGATCCAGATCCTTTAGTCAGTACAGAAGACATGATGCGCTCCCAAATGCGGTGAGGGCGTGAACGTAATCAGAGCCCTACGATGATTTGGCATCACGTTTGAAGTGCAACCTGGATTACTCCGGTGGATAACTCTTACGCAGCGGTCGGCGCTGGTCCGGCAGGTGGCTTGGGCTTGCGCGGCGGCATAATGATCCGGCGCAGCAGGAGCAGCAAGATCAGCGCCGGGATGAGGGCTGCGAAGATCGCAATGGGATGGCGCTCCCAAATCAGGATCGGGCTCACTTGACCTTCGAACGCGAGTTTGGCATCGGCCAGGATATCGGATGGGCTGCTGACGTCGGCGCGGAGCATGATGTCCACGGCAGAGGATTGATCACGGCTTGCCAGCACAGCATCGCGAACCCGTGCCGATGCGAGAACACGCATTTTGCCTGGGGATGAAGCGATAGCGCGCAAGACCCGTTCTCGGGGCTTCTTGTCGAGGCCGGTTAAATAGCCCGAGAGCGTCCCGAGTTCGCTTTCCGACAACGCCCGCGCCAACGGTTTGAGATCGGCGGCATTCAATTCAAACAATGTTTCCCGCGCCTCACGCTTCAAGGCGGACAGGCGTTGAATTGAGATTTTGTCGTCGAGCCCCATCAGTTGACCGAGCGATACGCGCGTGAAGTCGTCGGCGTTTGCACGGCGGTGCAGCTCCAGCTCGACGACATTGGGGAGCAGATCGCCGGAAATGGCCGACCATTTGAGCCCCATCTCAACGGAGCGTGTGTCGCGGGCGATATCCATGCCGGCCGACGGCATGCGGTTGACGGCGGTGTCGAGCGTACCGTCCGATAGCCGCTTGGCGACTGCTGGTTCCCCTTCGGCGGCCAAAACCAGTCCGATGATTTCGTCAAGGCGCGGCAGGTTCACCGGCTTCGTCAAGTCGAGGAATGTGCGGAACCCTTCGTTGCGATCGGCCAGATCGAGCGTCTTGAGATGCGCGCGGCGGAAATCCTGCCAGATCTCGACAATGTGCTCGGCCGACTTAGCTGCGATATCCTTCACGTGGTCCCCGATCTGATCGGAGATCGACTTGGCCAGTTCGGCCCGAACCTGTTCTTTGGTCGACTTGGATTTCATTTCGCTGGCGATGATCGGCAAAACGCCGGTCCTCAACTCCCAGATATCTTTGGCGATCAGCACCGCGCCGACACCGCCCGCTGCAACCGAAACCAGCCGCGAAAGCACGCTGCCGACGATTCTCTGGCCGATCCGTTCGGTCATATTCACGAGCTGGCGGCGCACCAGAAGTATGGCAGCGCCGGTGATGCCTTCGCTGGACTGAGAGATAACCGCACCCGGCGAGATCGAAGCCTTGCCCTTGCTGGAGTCAATTCCGAATTCCTTTTCCGCACGGCTGGTCACAGCACTCGAAACGGCACTTCCATAACGGTTGCCGAGAAATGTTTTGATGCAGGTGATAGCGGGACCTGCCGCATCCTGACTTGCAAATTCCAAACTCGTGCCAAGTTTGCGGCCCACGTCGGTGGCAACGGTTTCGAGACCCGTCTTGATTGCCTGCGAGCGATAGACGCGTTCGGCCACCGCCTTGGCCAATTCCTGCGCCTTGGCCGAATTCGCCAGCGATTGAAGGAGTTCGGCCCAGCTTGTTTCGCTGCTGACCTCCGACACGGCGAGATCAACCCGCTTGTCGATGGTTTCGTCCATGCCATTCGCGCGCCAGGCGTCCGCGACGGCGCTCTTGGTATCAAACGAGGCCAGCGAATTCTTAAGCGCGGTTTGGGTGATATTCTCAACCGCCGTCCGGAAGGCCGCGTCGTCACGGGATTGGCAAGACTCGTAATCAGCTTTCGTCAGCGTCTCGCTCGCGGCGGTTGCGGGTTGAGCGTGCGTGATTACCAGCGACAGAGCCAGTACCGATGACATAACCGCTCGTGCGCGCAACACCATAGCTCTCCCGCCTACGTTGACCATCCAAGCCATATCCGGCCCACAGCGCCAGAACAAGGCGCGCAGGTGCGTTTTTCATGGCCCGGCTCGAACAAGTCTTTGCTCGCTGGGTGCAAGCGCGCATTGACCGGATGCGGCGGCTCGCATGTAATGATGTCCATATGGGGACTTAAGCAGCCGGGGGGAAGCATGAGCAGCGTACTGCTTGCGATGTTGGCGTATGTACTCGTGCAATTTGGGATCGGC
>JANLYB010000209.1:0-2367 GCA_031365425.1 Hyphomicrobiaceae bacterium | reverse complement strand
GATTCCAGGTCGCGCAAAACTCGCATCGTCCTGCGGGGAAATGATCCTGGCCGCAAGACTTCGCCAGTAAAAAGTTTCCCGATGATTTTATGTACCTCGGGGTCGCTAATTCCGTCAAACTCGTCGAAAAATGTATGAACAAAATCTGGGGATATCGTTTCATCCGAAACGTGGGTGCCCGGAGGTGGAAGCGCTTTCTGCGCTTCTGACAAAATTGCTTGGCGATTGAGTGTTTTTCTCATTTCGCGATCAAGCACGAAGTCAGATGTTTCGGCACGAATTTTCTCAATTTCCGCCTGAGCGCGCGCTTGAATGACGGTTGCCTCTGCCCGCGCTGCATTTACCTTTGTAATCCGCGCCGGACCCACGACATAGTCAAGCGCATTCTGGGGTAGCTGAACCAAGCCCCTTATTGCATCGGCAAGCTTTTCTGCAGCTTGAGAATTGATAATCGTCGAGGCGATGACTGCAGTAGGATTGCATTCAGATTTATTTTCGTCATCAGCCATTGCAACCTCGCTTGTTTCATTAGCAGACAAAGCTCATCGACTGTCAGTCGTGCAAAAAGGCGGACCTTTCGGCCCGCCCCTGATTTTTTCTTAGCTGCAGCCACTCGTTGATCCGCAGGTGTCGCATTTTAGGCAGGTGCCGTTGCGGACGAGGGTGAAGTTTCCGCATTCGCGGCAGTCTTCGCCTTCGTAGCCGCGGACTTTGGCTTCGGCCCGGCGGTCCGAGGTGGTGCGTTTGGGGGCGACGGGCGGGCGGTGATAGAGGACTTCGTCGACTTTCAGGGCGGTTGCGCCTTCGTTGCGGTAGACTTGAGGCGCTGCCATTTCGGCGGCGGCGGCGTAGAGGAGCGTGGCGTCGGAGGAGGCGTAGGTTGGTGCTTCGGCTCCGCTGCCACCGGCAGGGCGGGGGCCGACGCGGCCGATGACGCCACGGACCAAGCCTTTTGAGACATACTTGCCGGCCGGCAGTTCGATGTGGCTGTCTTCGTCGGTGGTTTCTTCCGACGATCCGAGACCCGTCTCGCCGACGATTTCGCGCGGATCGACGTGGGCCAGATCGTGGCGGCCCAGATACGAGACGGCGAGTTCGCGGAAGATGTAGTCGAGGATCGAGGTTGCGTTCTTGATCGTCTCGTTGCCGGTGACGAGGCCTGCGGGTTCAAAGCGGGTGAACGTGAAGGCTTCGACGTATTCTTCGAGCGGCACGCCGTACTGGAGGCCGAGCGAGATGGCGATGGCGAAGTTGTTCATCAACGAGCGGAAAGCGGCGCCTTCCTTGTGCATGTCGATGAAGATTTCGCCTAGTTCGCCGTCTTCGTATTCGCCGGTGCGCAGGTACACCTTGTGGCCGCCGACGGTGGCCTTCTGGGTGTAGCCCTTGCGGCGCGACGGCATCTTGAGGCGTTCCTGTTCGCGGACCCGCTCGACAATGCGTTCGACGATGCGCTCGGCGGCAATGGTCGCGCGCTGGTTGGCCGGTTTGTCGGCGGCCATCGCGTCGGCGGCCTCGTCGGCAGCGTCTGCGTCGTCGCCCAGGATCATCGAGTTGAGCGGCTGCGAAAGCTTCGAGCCGTCGCGATAGAGCGCGTTGGCTTTGAGGGCCAACTGCCAGGAGAGCATGTAGCTCGCCTTGCACTCATCGACCGTCGCGTCGTTGGGCATGTTGATGGTCTTGGAGATCGCACCCGAGATGAAGGGCTGGGAGGCTGCCATCATGCGGATGTGGCTTTCGACCGAGAGGTAGCGCTTGCCCTTGCGGCCGCAGGGGTTGGCGCAGTCGAACACGGCGTAGTGTTCTTGTTTGACGTAGGGCGCGCCTTCGAGCGTCATCGCGCCGCAAACGTGCTCGTTGGCGTCTTCGATCTGCTGCTTGGTAAAGCCCAAGTGCGAGAGCAGGTCGAAGGCGGGGTCGGCGAGCTTTTCGGCCGGGATCTTGAGCGTGCCGGTCAGGAAGTCGTCGCCGATCGTCCAGCGGTTGAAGACGAACTTGATGTCGAAGGCGGCAACCAGATTGCCAGCGACCTTGCTGAGGATTTCAGGGGTGAAGCCCTTGGCCTTGAGTGTCGATTCGTTGATGCCGGGGGCCTGCTTCAAGCTGCCGTGACCGACGGCGTAGGCTTCCATTTCCGCGATTTCGTTCTCGCGGTAGCCGAGTGTGCGCAGTGCGCCCGGAACGGCCTGGTTGATGATCTTGAAGTAGCCGCCGCCGGCGAGCTTCTTGAACTTGACGAGCGCGAAGTCGGGTTCGATGCCGGTGGTGTCGCAGTCCATGACGAGGCCGATTGTGCCGGTCGGGGCGACGACGGACGCCTGAGCGTTGCGGAAACCGTGCTTCTGGCCGAGTTCGATGGCGCGATCC
>JANLYB010000171.1:0-2512 GCA_031365425.1 Hyphomicrobiaceae bacterium | reverse complement strand
CATCATTGGCGGGCGTAACGAGGGGTTGTGATTGATAGTTCGCATTGCCGATTACGAGGGCAATACGCCGCTCCATCGGTGCGGCGTGCGCAAGCGGCAAGCTGAGGACCATCAAGGACAAAGCTACAAACACAAGTCGGTAAAGCCCTGTATTCTTCATCTTGCTGCCCTCTCAAATGTCGTTAGCCGAAAACGCCAACGGCGTGATTCGGATGTTTGCCGCGATCACGGCCAGAGAGTGACGATTCGCACCTGTATGGACAGTGAACGGGCGAAAGGTTCCCGTTTAATCGATGTTCAAGCAACGTCAATTTGATGAACACCGGCGGAACGGCCCCTTCAGACACCGTTCAAGGCGAACGCTTTAGAACCTCATCATCCCCAAAAGGGAATGGTTCTTTCGGCAACCTGGAGCGATACAATGGTAATGCGTCATATCTTGCAGATCGGTGCGATTGTTTTAGCGATGGGGGCGAGTTTGACGCCGGCCCATGCAGGTGGCTCGACCGTCTCAATCGAACAGTATGGTTCAGGCAACAGCGTGGGCGGCGGTCAGCACGGCTACCGCAATAGACTGACGGTTTATCAAAACGGCAATCGCAGCTCAGTAATGAGCAACCAGTATGGTGCCCGCAACCGTGCTGTTGTCGGCCAGCAGGGTAACAGCCACTCGGTCAACACCTACCAGAACGGTCGCGGCAATATTGTCGGCGTCGCCCAGTTTGGCTCGGGCCACTCCGTGGTCACGTCGCAGGACGGCAATGGTAATGCTGTCGGGGTGATCCAGGCTGGTCGTAACAACCACGCAACCACAACTCAGGTTGGTGCGGGAAACGTTTCGGTCATTGTTCAGGACTGATGCGTGCACACCGTCACAAGAGAGGAGCAAAAGCAGCTCCTCTCTCAAGGTCCTTATAGGAGACCAACATGATCCGTTTGAATGCGAAGCACATGATATTGGCTGCCCTGGGGGCTACAGGCATTGGCGTAGCGGCCCTCTCGGCAGCCCAGGCGGGCTCGGATCCCTCATCAGCAGTACGCTGCGAAATCAAGGCTAGTCGAAGCGGCTCAGCCATCACGCTCGAAGGTATGGTCTTTGCCAAGCGTGCCGTCGAAGGGTCGTATAGCATGAGTGTCAAAAAGTCGGGCGGTGCGGGGCAATCCGACATCAAGCAGTCCGGCGCTTTCAATGCTTCGCCGGAGTCGCCCGCCAGCGCCGGAACGGTCACGCTTGGCGGTGAGGGCACTTATTCCGCCACTCTCAGAATTGCCGCCGAAGGCAACACCACTGAATGCGTGCAACGCGCCGGCGGTGCACTTTGAGTCTGGGATGCACGATAACCTCAAGCAACTGGAAATTTGTTAGGGCTACGGACATGCTGCGTAAACAGTTGGCGACGGGCTGCCTGGCATTACTGCTCGGCGTCGCCGCGATGGAATTGGCAACCCCTGCGGCCGCTGGCGGTAGTGCCAGTCTGACGATCACTACTAATGGTGAAAGTGCCAGGGTTTTGCAGGAAGGGCTGCATTGGTATTCGCTTTTTAAGAACTCACGCAATCGCGCGCGTGTGGATCAACGCGGGTCCGGGAACGGTGCAGCGATCAGCCAGCAAGGCAGCAATAACTGGGCTGGCATTTTTCAGCGCGGCCGCGGACAATCCGCGTCGATCGCGCAGAACGGCAATGATAACGCGATGGTAATTTTCCAGTTCGGACGGAAAACCAACGCAACCACTCGGCAGACCGGCAACGGCAACGTCGGCCTCGTCCTGCAGGGTGGCTGGTAATGCAAAACACGCTGACCGATATGTCAATTTCGAGTCTGGTTTTCTCGGAATCTAAGACGCGAATTGGCTCAGTGTCGGACGTTCTTCGCAAAGTGCAGTCTCGTGGTGTCCGATGATGGTACGGTCGTTCTGCTTGATGATCACTCCGTTACAAGCTCGTTGGCGGACCTGCGCAGGTCGTGGATTAAAGGCACACCAAGTCCGTCTAGATGAGCAACTTCAACTTCGTGCTCCTTACGGAACATATTTCAGCCGCCGAACGTTTTTAACTTCGATGGCCTCACCAAATTTGCCATCTCGCGTCCAATCCCGTTTTCCAAATGCAAGGTCTGCCTCGTGTCGCAGGATCGTGCGGCACTACTGGCTCAGGCGGTCTTCAATCTAGGAGTTCTATCGTGCCCCGTATAAATCGTCTCATTATCAGTTTGGGATGGGCCATCGCCGCGGCCACGCCATTCGAAGGCGCAATGGCTCAAGAGCGGCAAAATCGACAGAATGAGCCGCGATCCAACGAAGCGCCTCAACAGCAAGATGAGGGCAAGCCTAAAGATGACGAGGGCAAATCGAAACGCAAAGAGGACGGGGCTCCGAAGGGTCGCGAGAACCGTCCTGCGCCCGAGCTGAAAAAACCGCCGGAAGACAAACCCGCGCCCAAATCGCAGTCGGCACCGCCGCCGAAAGCGCAAGCCGCTCCACCGGCACCTAAGCCGGCACCTAAGGACGCC
>JANLYB010000167.1:0-4576 GCA_031365425.1 Hyphomicrobiaceae bacterium | reverse complement strand
GTCGGGCAGGGAGGTTTCGGGGCGAAACCCCTTCGAGGCTGGCATGCCGCCGGCGGCAATCCGGCGCAGTGTTTCGCCCAGCGGCGCCCGGATCAGCGGGGCTTCTTCCCCCTTGAGCGCGGCCTGGATGGTCGCCGTAGCCTTTGCAAGGTCGCCAGCCCGCGTCAGCGCGGTGGCCTTGTCGATCATGTTGGCAAATCTGGTCATCGTCTGCTTTCAAATTTGGGAAACGGGGTCATGTGATGCGGTCGGCCAAGGCAGCCTTGACCGCGTCACTGGCCTGCAAGGCGCCAAGCACGTTGATCGCTGCAATCGTGGCGCGGGCAAGATCGGGTGGCACGTCGGCGGCGATGACGGCAAGCCCGAGGATGCGGATGTCCAGCATCTGCCCGGCATCGCGCAGCGCCTGCAGTTCGCCCCGGGTGATGTGTCGCACCCCAAGGTCCACGCTGTTGCGGCGGACGACTTTGGTCACGGTCTCGGCATGGCGGTCGATCTGGTTGCGGATCGCGGTCCGGATGAAATCGGTACGATTGGAATAGAAGCCCTCGTTCACCAGCAAATCGATTTGCCCCAAATCGACGAAGCCAAGATTGATCGTGATTTTCTCGCTGTCGCCACAGCCCTTGGGGCGAAATTCGCGCACATTATTCATGTAGCTACCATCCCTAGACCATCCATGTGGATGGTATCTAGATGGTTAACGCGGCTTTGGCAAGGGGGTAGCGGCGCTCTGACGCTCCAACTGTAAAGAAGGAGGTGTCGCGGCTAGGCTCTCCGCAACGAGATAGTAAGTATTGACCCACCCCTTAACGCCATGGTGCGCCACCGGGCACCACTCCTGCTGACAGATGCCAAGAATTTTCACCCCTTGGGCTTGCGGCGATAGAGCGCCAATGGACGCATGATCCGTCGAGGGCCCGTCGCGCACGTACAAGACGTCGTCCTCGTCCACACCTGCGACCATGAAGGTGGGGATAAAGGCGAGGGAACTCGTGGCCACAGGCTGCTTGAACGGAGGAGGAGCGGGAGGCAACCGCGAACCGGTGGCCGGTTTTTTGGGCAGGGCAGTCTTAGGTTTCTGCGCCACCGCAAGAGCCGCGGCTTGGACGGGTGTGGGTTTGGCAACCAAAGCTGCAGCCGGTTGCGGCTGTTTGGACGACGGCGCTTGGACAGGGGCCGGCATCGGAATTATCGATGCAAACGCCTGGACTTGGAGAGGAGGCGGCTGCGGCCTCGAGATCAGCGTTGCCGTGCCGGTCTTGCCGTCATCACGGACCCAGAACAGGCGATCGCCATCCTGCCGCAGGCGCAGGCATTGGTTTTCAGCCTCAAACCAAGTCTTCCACTTGTGGCAGAGCCGATCCTTCTCAACCCACCAGCGGCCTTTGTCGGTCGCCGAACCCAGAAACCACGACAGGTTGCCGGCTTCGCCGGTAACTTGGCCGTTGTCGAGATAATGAATGGGGACAGTCGCGGCCAGCGGGGTGTCGAGTTCGATGGTTGAGCCCGCGAACGTTTCCCGGATCGCGCTACCGGCGAGCGGCTGCGGGTCGGCATAAGCAACCGTCGTCAAAAGCCAGGTTGCGACGATGGAAACGACCCGAAACATACGATAATCCACACACAGCTTTCGTTGTTTGCTCAACGCATTTGTCAACAAAACTATGTCAGGAACGGGGAACGAGGCTGGGGAATATCTGACGAAACGAGCGCCGCGCACCTCTTGCCGGCGCTATAATTGGAAACCCACAACCCAAACTTTTACACACTGGAAACTGAAGGTGCGTGCTGGTAGTAGCGCTCCGCGGCATCGCGGCGTATGGTGCGCCAGCGCTATGACACTTACATGACGGCTGCCGTCAACATCGTGACGGCTGTCCTGCGGATTCTGACGGGCCGCTGCATCTTTCGGAACGCGCGATCTCGCGTTTCTCTAGCCAGTAGTGATGGAGACCATCGATGACAGATCTGCCAAGCGCTGTTTCGTCCGATGATGACTTACCGGCGGATTGGCATACTGACTGCGAAGATCCCCTATCACGATATGGCGACTCACGATATGGCGACGACCGGCTCCGGGAAGAATGCGGCGTGTTTGCCGTCTTCGGCCATCCCGACGCTGCCGCTCTGACGGCCCTCGGGTTGCATGCGCTCCAGCATCGCGGACAGGAAGCAGCCGGCATCGTCAGCTACGATGGCCGGCAATTTCATTCCGAACGCCACCTCGGCCTCGTCGGCGACCATTTCAATACCAAAAGCGTCATCGAGGGGCTGAAAGGGCGCATGGCGCTCGGCCATAACCGGTATTCGACAACGGGCGAGTCCAGCCTGCGCAACATTCAGCCGCTGTTTTGCGAAATCGATACCGGCGGGTTCGCGGTGGCCCACAACGGCAACTTGACCAACGCTCAGACGCTGCGGCGCGAGCTGATTTCCTCGGGCGCGATCTTCCACGCGACCTCGGACACCGAAGTCATTCTCCATCTCCTGTCGCGCTCCAAGAAACGCCGGACCGTCGAGCGGTTCGTCGAAGCTCTGCGCCAGATTGAAGGCGCGTATGCGCTGGCTTGCCTCACCGATAACATGCTGATTGGCGCACGCGATCCTGTTGGCATCCGTCCCCTGGTGCTCGGCCGGTTGGGCGAGGCGTATGTCCTGGCGTCCGAAACCTGCGCTCTCGACATCGTCGGCGCGACATTCGTGCGCGAAATCGAGAACGGCGAAGTTGTCGTCATCACCGACAACGGGCTGGAAGTGCACCGGCCCTTCCCGCGCCGCCCAGCGCGTCCGTGCATTTTCGAATACATTTACTTTGCCCGTCCCGACAGCGTCGTCGCTGGCCGGACGGTCTACTCGGTACGCAAGGAAATGGGCGCGGAACTCGCCCGCGAGTCGCCGACCGAATGCGATGTGATCGTGCCGATCCCGGACTCGGGCGTGCCGGCAGCGATCGGATATTCGCAGTTCTCGGGCGTGCCGTTCGAACTCGGCATCATCCGCAATCACTATGTCGGCCGCACATTCATCGAGCCCGAACAACGCATCCGTGCGCTCGGCGTGAAGCTCAAGCACTCGGCCAATGCCGCAGTCATTCGCGGCAAACGGATCGTACTTATCGACGACAGCGTCGTGCGTGGCACGACATCCAAGAAGATCGTGCAACTGATGTATGAAGCGGGCGCAAAAGAGGTGCACATGCGGATCGCATGCCCCCCGATTACGCACCCCGACTTCTACGGCATCGATACGCCGAGCAAGCTGCATCTGCTGGCGGCGACCACCGACCTCGAAGGCATGCGCGCATACATGGGTGCGACGTCGCTGGCGTTTCTGTCGGTCGAGGGTGTGTACCGCTCGTGCGGCCATGAGATCCGCGACGCCAAGCAGCCGCAGTTCTCCGACCATTGCTTTACCGGCGACTATCCCACCACCTTGACGGACCAGACGGGTGAAAGCCCCCAGCGTGAGCTATCGCTTCTGGCCGAATAACGAGAGGCGACGGCACGTGAAGCGGCTCGACGGACGGATTGCGTTGGTGACCGGCGCATCGCGCGGCATCGGCAGGGCTGCGGCTTTGGCGTTGGCCAAGGAAGGCGCGCACGTCATCATTACCGGCCGGACCACTGGGGCGCTCGAGGAACTCGACGACGAGATCCAGGAATTGGGCGGAACGGCAACCATTCTCCAGCTCGATTTGAAACGGCTTGAGAAGGTCGATCAGCTCGGGCCGACGCTGTATCAGCGCTGGGGCAAACTCGATATTCTGGTCGGAAATGCCGGGATGCTCGGCAATCTCACGCCGCTGGCCCATGTCACCGACGACGCCTGGACCAGCGTGATGACGGTCAATCTGGCGGCAAACTGGCGGCTGATCCGTACGCTCGATCCACTGTTGCAGCGTTCGGACGCGGGGCGGGCAATTTTCGTGACCTCGGGGGCAGCTCAGAAGGCGACAGCCTACTGGGGGATGTATGCGGCGTCCAAGGCGGCGCTCGACACCCTTGTGAAGACCTATGCGGCGGAGAACGCGACCACCAAGGTACGCGTGAATTTGATCAATCCGGGGCCGACCCGGACGCACATGCGGGCGAAAGCCTATCCGGGCGAGGATGCCAACACGCTGCCGACGCCCGACGAGATTGCACCGCTGTTCGTCGAACTGGCGCTGCCTTCGTGCGAGCAGACCGGGCAAGTGGTGGCGTACCGCTCGTGGCGGATGGCTACGGCGGGCGAAGCCAAGAGGTAAGCCCCCGATACGGGCTGGCGCGTTCGGCTCTAGGGCGCAATAGCCTCTTGGCGTATTGCGCCGTTGGGCGGGACTCGCGGCCGGCGCAATACGCTTTGTTATTGCGCCCTACAGGTTTGCCATTTTTGAAAAACCTATCCCCGCGGTTGGGCGTGAAGGTATTTTGATGGTGTCCGTTTCGTGAGGGGCGCTTTCCGGAGGCGTTCTTGGAAAGTTGCGAACGGATGTTAGAGTTAAGTGAAGCGGACAACGCAGTCCGACTGAGCAGCGCGATCTCATTCGTGGAACTCGCGGCCCCACGCCGGTCCGGCCGGTAAAACAACTCTA
>JANLYB010000154.1:0-7586 GCA_031365425.1 Hyphomicrobiaceae bacterium | reverse complement strand
TATCATTTTATGTAGAATGCGCTATAGACGCTTGGATTGATTGAAACTTGCCAGCTGCGGACGGCAGCTTGTTTTTTAAAGGCCCGGACGCCGCGATTATGGGCAAACCTCAAGCGCCGAAATCATCCTCTAAACGTGCTGCGGGCAAAGCCCTTGCGCGGTTGATCCGCTTTGTGGCGCGTACGTCGCAGGTGGTGATGGAGCCGCAAGGCCTCAAGGCCGATCTGGCGGCGGCGCATCCGCTCATTCTGGCGACGTGGCACGGCCAGTTTATGATGACGTGTCAGCTCAAGCCTGAAAATAAGCCGGTTGCAGCTATGGTTGCCAAGCATGGCGATGCCGAATTGATCGGTGAAGCGATGGCGGCGTTTGGCGTTGAACTGATCCGCGGGGCGGGCGCTGGAGAACGGCGCAAGGATCGTGGCGGAGCGCAGGCGTTGCGGGCGGCCGTTACGGCGCTTGCAGGCGGAGTTGAGCGTGAGGCAGCCTCGCTGGTGATGACGGCGGATGTTCCACCTGGACCGGCGCGGCGTGTGGGTGAAGGGATTATCACCATTGCACGGTTATCTGGGCGGCCGATCGTGCCGGTGGCGAGCGCATCGTCGCGATATCAGGCGTTCAAGACCTGGAGCCGGATGACGATCAATTTACCGTTTTCCAAGCTGGCTTTTGTGGGCGGTGAACCCATTCACGTGCCGCGCGATGCCGATGCCGAGACGCTGGAGCGATTGCGGATGCGGCTTGAGGACGAGTTGAATGCGGTGACGCTGCGCGCGTATGAATTGGCGGGTGTGGATCCGGCCCGTGCCACGCCGCCCAGTCCGCAAAGCCCGGTCAGTAAACCAGGGTTGTTGCTTGGAACTTACGGGGCTTTGATGCGAGCGGCAGAACCGTTGTCTGGCCGGTTGCTCGCCTATCGCGAGAGCCATGGCAAAGAAGATGGATTGCGGCTTGACGAACGGCGCGGCATTGCAATCATTCCACGCCCCGAGGGATCGCTGGTTTGGGTTCATGCGGCGAGCGTTGGTGAGATGAACGCGGTGCTTCCGGTGATCGATGCCATCTGCGCTGCCAGGTCTGATGCCGGTGTTCTGCTGACGACGACGACGTTGACATCGGCGACCGTTGCGGAAAAGAGGTTGCCGCGGCGGGCGCTGCATCAATTCGTTCCGCTGGATACGCCGGGATATGCGGCGCGCTTTCTCGATCACTGGAAGCCGGATCTGGCGATCTTTACGGAATCCGAAATCTGGCCGAGCCTGATCCTGGGTACGGCTGCACGGAATATTCCGCTGGCGCTGGTCAATGGCCGGATGTCGCCGCGCAGTTATAAGCGATGGAAGAAATTGCCGGGGCTGTCGGAGCCGCTATTTGGACGGTTCCGGGTGATCCTGTCGCAGAATGAAAAGCTGGCGCGGTGGTTTCGCGATGTGGGTGGCCGTGTCGTGATGCCGGTCGGCAACCTCAAGGCCGATGCGCCGCCACTGCCGGTTGATTCGGTGAAGCTCGCGCAATTGACGGCGGATCTGGCTGGACGGGCTTGTCTGCTGGCGGCAAGCACGCATGAGGGCGAGGAGGCGATCATGGCGGTGGCTCATCGCGAGATTGCATCGCGGGTTCCACACTTTTGCACTTTGATCGCGCCACGTCATCCAGAGCGGGGGGCAACGCTTGCCCGTGAGTTGACGGCGCACGGCTTCAAGGTTGCGCGCCGGTCGTTGGCTGAGCCGTTGGCGGCTGATACGGATATCTATATCGCCGATACCATCGGCGAGATGGGAACGCTTTATTCGGCGTGTCCGATTGCGTTCGTCGGGGGCTCGCTTGTCGAGCGCGGCGGGCAAAATCCGCTGGAGGCGATCAGTTTGGGTGCGGCGCTATTGACCGGGCCATCGACACACAATTTCCGCGACGAGTATGCGGCGTTGTTCAAGGCCGGCGGTGTCATTGAGGTGACGTCGGCTGCTGAGATTGCTTCGACGGTCGTGCGGCTGATCGAGCATCCGGGAGAACAACAGCGGCTTACGGGACATGCCGTGCGGGCGCTCGATGCGCTGCGCGGTGCGCTGGGGCGGTCGCTGGATGTTTTGTTGCCTCTGCTGCCGCCGCCTGCGCCCGTGACGCCGGCCGCCATACAGACGAGCTTGCTGCGTGCCTCGTGAGCCGGATTGGTGGTACCGCGCTCCCAGCATGATGGCGCGTTTGTTGGGGCCTATTTCGAGCGTGTATGGGGCGATTGCGGCGCGGCGTCTGGAGGCTGCGAACGCGTACCGGTCGCGATTGCCGGTGATCTGCGTGGGCAATTTTACGGCGGGTGGAAGCGGTAAGACTCCTTTCTCAGCCATGCTGGTTCAATTGTTGATCGCGCGGGGCGAACGGCCGGTTGTGCTGTCGCGCGGCTACGGCAGCCGCACACGAGGACCGCATTGGGTTGATGGCCAGCGTAACACAGCGATAGAGGTCGGGGATGAGCCGCTGCTGCTGGCAGAGTTCGTGCCAGTGATGGTTGCGCGGGATCGGCGAGCTGGTGCGCAGGCCATCGAGGCGTCCGGCAAAGCGACAGTGATCGTCATGGATGACGGGCTGCAGAATGGCGCGCTGGTCAAGGATCTCAGTATTGCCATCGTCGATGGGGCTCGCGGAGTTGGCAATGGCCTCGTCATTCCGGCTGGACCGTTGCGTGTGCCGCTGAAGGTTCAGGGACCGTATGTCCAAGCCATTGTGTTCAATGGACTAGCAAAGGCAGGATTAGCGCAGGCTTTGGCGCGCGATTGTTCTGCGCCCCAGTTGACTGCGCGATTGGAGCCTGCCTGCGATGTCTCTTGGCTCAAGGGGCAGCGCGTTGTTGCCTTTGCCGGTATTGGAAATCCGGCGCGGTTTTTTGATATGCTGTCCGGCTTTGGTGCGGATATTGTTGAGAGGGTTTCCTTTGCTGATCATGCGGCATTTACGGATGCGGATGCCCGCCGCTTGCTCGATCTAGCTGCTCGCCATAATGCACGACTGATTACAACGTCGAAGGATCATGTGCGGATTCAGGGAAGCTTGAAGTTGGAGGCGCTTGCGGCGGCTACTGCCGCGTTACCCGTTGCTATGACGCTTGCAACTGCGGACCGCGATGTGTTTGCGCGGATGCTTGATCGCGCCTTAATGCGCTGATCAATCGGCTTTTTTTGCGCGGTTTTCCAAATAGCGTTTGAGGGAGACTTCGACGTTGGCGTAAGGCTCTTGAAGTTCGACGCTCCAGTATTTCAAGTTGGGGAGGGGGATGGGCTCGCCGGTCACCGCGCAGCGGACGAAATCACCTGCCGACAGGACCGTGAAATCGCCATCGCCATAACGCACGCGCGCTTCCGACGTCAGGCCGAAAATCTTGTCGAAACGGTTCATGCCGGGTCCTGACTGCTGGCTTAGGTGTGAAGGTGGGCGGTGTGAGGCGCGCCGGCGCAGCCGGTCCGGCAAGATAGACCATGCTGAGGGCTATCTTCAATCAAAACAACGTGCCTTGCCCGCCTGAACCGTCGCGCGGGGTATTGCGTCCTTTGGCGGTGCGGGTCGCCGTGCCTGCTGGCTTTTCAGGGACGCGGGTATCGGCGGCGCGGGCGGCATCCGGCTGATTGGCGCGTCCGCGTTCGATGGCTTGCACGCGCAGGTCGCCGTCATGGAACTCGATGCCGAGGGCGGCACCCGCCGACACCGTTAACGCGCTGCGAACCATGACGCCGTTGCCGTCGCGGACGATGGCAAACCCGCGTGCCAGCACGCCCTGGTAACTCAAGGCCGACAGCATCTGCGCGCGACCGTCGAGGCGTTGGCGGCGGCGAGTGATGGTGTTGGTGATGGCGCGCTGGCCGCGGGCCTGCAGTGCATCGAGGATGTCGTGGCCGCGTTCGATGCGTTGCAGGACGGCGTTGGGGCGCAGCCGTGCGGCAGCGCCTTCGAAGCGCGCGCGGCGGGTCGAGGCCAAGCGAACGAGGCAATCGCGCTTGCGATTGTCCAGCGTTGCCAAGCGGTCGTGCAGGCGGGCGATGCGGGCTTCGACGAGGCGCGGCTGCAGGCGGGCGGCGATGCGGGCGTGGCGCAGGCCGTGGGCTTTGGTGTTGGCGAGCAGGGCTCTCCCTAAGCGGCGTTCGACGGCGTCGAAGCGCTGGCGCGGCAGGTCTACGAGGTCCTGTGCGCGGGGCAGACCGCGTGCGGCGCTCTTTAAGTGCGTGCGGGCCTGTTCGAGGTAGCGCCGCATGCCGACGGCCAAGCGGTTGTTGAGATCGCCAACCTGGGCCAACAGCTCGGAATACTTCGGTACGACCCATTCGGCGGCTTTGGTGGGCGTTGGCGCGCGGGCGTCGGCGACGAGGTCGAGCAGGGTCCAGTCGGTTTCGTGGCCGACGGCGGAGACGAGGGGAATTGTGCTTTCGGCTGCTGCGCGGACGACGATTTCATCGTTGAAGCCCCACAGGTCTTCGAGGCTGCCGCCGCCGCGCGCGACGATCAGCACGTCGGGCCGGGGGATCGGGCCGCTCTTGGGCAGTGCATTGAATCCGCGGATGGCGTTGGCGACTTCTGCGCCGCAGGTATCGCCTTGGACGCGGACCGGCCACACGATCACGCGGGCCGGAAAGCGTTCACTGAAACCCGCCAGCATGTCGCGAATGACGGCGCCCGTCGGTGACGTCACGATGCCGACCACGCGCGGCATGAACGGCAGCGGGCGTTTCTTTTCGGCGGCGAACAGACCTTCGGCGGCGAACTTGCGTTTGCGTTCTTCCAGAAGCGCCATGAGCGCGCCGACGCCGGCCGGCTCCATCGCCTCGATGACAATCTGGTACTTGGACGAGCCGGGGTAACTCGTGACGCGGCCTTGCGCGATGACTTCCATGCCCTCCTCAGGGCGCATCTTGAGGCGGCCGAATACACCCTTCCAGATCACGGCGTCGATCTTGGCGCTATCGTCTTTCAGCGCGAAATAGCAATGCCCCGACGCATGCGGTCCGCGATAGCCGGAGATTTCGCCGCGCAATCGCACATGGCCAAACCCATCCTCCAGCGCGCGTTTGATCGCGCCCGCCAGTTCGCTGACCGAGAACTCGGGTGTGTTGCCGCCTTTGGCGCCGGCGGGGGTGGATGACTTTGGTGCTGGCTCTGCCACGAATCGCATGTCTCTTGCTTGATTGGGCGAGCATACACCAGCCGCGTGAGGCGGGGATCGATGTGATCGCAGCGATCAACAGTTGGAACGATTGTGGCTTGACGGGGTTTCCTGCCTACGAACATCCCAACATTTCGAGAGCCTTGGTTCGACGCCCGCTATTGCCTGGCCAGGGTTTACTCACGCGGCCACGCCTGACCAGGCAGCTGGCATTTGATTAAAAAACTGAGTGATTCAAGGGACTAATCAGCCCCATCGTGCGTTATCGTCGCACGGGGGCGTGTTCAACGGAGATCCGCCATGAAGACTATTGGTGTGCGTGTCGTTTCCGCGTCCGCGTCGGGATTTGCCATGGCTGCCATCGCGCAAGCCAAATCGCCAGATGAGAGTGCGCTTAGATCAAGCGGAAGTTTGGAGCAGCCGCTGAGTGACGACCTCGACGACCATGTCGATAACTCAAGCGAGGAAGAAGAATGATATTGCGGTCCGTTAGCGGTGAAAGCCCTGCGTCCTGCATGTTTGACGCGTTGGGCGGGAGAATCCAGGATTCTCCCGCCCTTCCTTTAGCCGCCATTCAGATTCAGGCGCTCATGATGGTTGGATTGCTCCTGTTATGGGAAGATCAATCCGATGAAATATATCTTCTGCCTGACCGTTCTCGCTCTGGGACTCGGGCTTGGACTGGAACTTGGAACCGAGACCGCAAACGCCGCGACCTGTTCGGGTGCTATCACAGTCCAAAGCCCCGTCCACAAGTCGCTGACCAGCGCTACCGACGGCGCAACTAAAGCCAAAATTGATGCCGCCTATAAGCGCGAATTCGCCGCCGCCCGTTCCCAGGCGCTCGCCCGTTGGTCCGCAAAGGTGAGCACCTCTTGCCCCGGTAAATCGCACTTCTGGCTGCGCGCCAAAAACAAAAAAGTCGAAGAGTGCGACCGAGCCATGGGCGGCCGGTTTTCGGTGTGCGCGTCGGCGGTTCCGGCGAAGAAGTTGTTCTAACCCCACTCCATGGCCGGGCGTGACCCGGCCATCCAGGGCAACTCGGGCAGCTTCTCAGGTGTACTCGTAGGCGAGGTCCATGCGCTGCGCGGTGGGCTTATTTGTTGCGCATGGCCGCCCCACCAACCCCGCGCGCATTTTGCGCCCGCACCCGCTTGGGGGAACGTGTTCCCTGCTTTTTGCTGGTGGCTTGCTGCGGCGACAAGTGTCGCCGGATCGCAAGCCATGGCCCCCTCCCTTTTTGGGACTTATGGGAGCTCGGTGGACACAACCTCACCCACTCCATGGCCGCCCTCCGAGGCGGCCATCCAGGGCCACAAGCTCGGTCTTTCCGCGCGGCTCCTGGATGGCCGGGTCACGCCCGGCCAAGGAGTGAAAGGGGAGGCATTTGTCTCTACAACCCATCCGATTCAACGATATCAATGGCAAAGAGCGAGGGGCGGAGCAGCGCGGCAAGCGCGCGGGTAGAACGAAAGGGAGTGAGCACTTGCGGCGCTGCTCCTGCAATGATTTATGGCATACCCGCAGCATTTGACATTACGCTGACCTGGGACTTTCACCTAGGCGGGTGCGACGAGCCTCGGGGCCGTCCATTGCGTATGGCACACCCGACATTGCATCCGTTCCCACTGACAAGACCGCCTCCGGAAAGCGCCCCTCATGAAACGGACGTGTCCAAGGTAAGGGCGTGCGGTGGGGCGGGGATAAGTATTTCAGAAAAATTTCCGGCCCGTAGGGCGCAATAGCAAAGCGTATTGCGCCGGCTGCCCTAACATTTTGGCCCGAACCCGTCGCCCGACGGCGCAATACGCCAAGAGGCTATTGCGCCCTACAAGGTAATCGCTTGTAGGTTGGGTTAGCGCCCTTGCACGCGACCACTTGGAATCTTGAGGGGAACCCAACATTCGCGTTCCGTCCAAAGCGTTGAGGCGCGCAAGAGCTTGACGTAACCTTAAGGTTTTAAGCGGCTTCTTTGTTGAGTATGCCTTTTCCCATGTTTAGTGCCCCCCACATCATCGGGTGAACCTTTATTTCTGATGCCGCGGTCAGTGAGCTTTTGCCGATTATCGGCATATCCAGGTGTGAGTAGAGAATTTTACTGCCTTTCTCAAGCCGAATCCCGATAGCACCTATGCGGTAAAGAACGCTAACGAATTCTTTAACGAATTCAATTCGCGACAGATCGTCTGGCGATGAAACACAATGGCGTGCCGCTTGCGAGACAGGGTCCAGATTGGATTTGTCACCATCATGAAGTTTTAAAATTAGATCATCGAGTTTGTTTGATGTTGCGAGATCTGCCAGACCTGTAGACTGCTCAAACTCCGCTAGAAATAGCAATAGCGCTGGAGTCGATGGAAACGTACCCTTCCATTCGTCGACCAATGCATCAAATCTCCCGATGGAATATTCGCGCTCCACTTCGCGGATGATAGATGCT
>JANLYB010000127.1:0-31470 GCA_031365425.1 Hyphomicrobiaceae bacterium | reverse complement strand
GCGATGACGAAGACGTTGTCCATCGACAGCGTTTTCTCGACGAGATAACCGGTGAAATAGTTCTCGCCCGCAACTGGGCCAAGCGTTCCCCACACCCACACGCCAAACAGGAGGGCGATCGCTATGTAGAAGGCGCTCATGGCGAGGCTTTGCTTGATGCCGATCGCGCGCGATTTCTGGTTGAGGACGCCGAGGTCGAGAACCAGCAGGACAACGACGACGGTTAGGAAGGAGGCCCACATCCAGAGCGGTTTGCCCATGAACAGTGTGTCGATCGAGCCTATCATTCGCGTTTTCCCCTCAGCCGGTGTGGAGCGATTGGCCGCCTTAAAGGGCAGCTAAGCACATACAGTCCGACATCGCAGCGCCCATAATGAAGGCTGCCAGAGGGGCCCGGTCCTGTGGTTCAGTAGGCAGATAGGGCTGCATTTGCGACTTTCAAGTCGATTTCGTCGCTCTTGACATCAAGGCTTTGGCAGATCAAAGCGCGAGGAGATTTTTAAAACAGGTCAGGGGCGCTATGGCGATCGCATTGGTATTTCCCGGGCAAGGCAGCCAGGATGTTGGCATGGGCCGGGAGCTGGCCCAGCAGTTTGCAGCGGCGCGCGAGGTGTTCGACGAGGTCGACACGGCGCTGGGGGAAAAGCTGTCGGCCATCATGTTTGAAGGCCCCAAGGATACGCTGACACTGACGCAGAATGCGCAGCCTGCGCTGATGGCGGTTTCAATGGCGGTCATGCGGGTGTTGGAGCGCGAGTTCGGGTTTGATCTGGCTAAGTCGGTCACGTGCGTGGCCGGGCATTCGCTGGGCGAGTATTCGGCGCATGCGGCGGCGGGCACGTTCAGCCTGAGCGATACGGCGCGATTGCTGCGGTTGCGCGGGGAAGCCATGCAGGCGGCGGTGCCGGTCGGCGTGGGTGCCATGGCGGCGTTGCTGGGCGTCGGGCTGGATGTTGCCAAGGTGATCGCTGTCGAGGCGGCGCAGGGTCAGGTCTGTGATGTCGCAAACGACAATGATCCGGGTCAGATCGTGCTGTCGGGCCATAAGGCCGCCGTCGAGCGCGTGGCCGAGGTGGGCAAAGCGCACGGGTTGCGCCGCGCCGTGATGCTGCCAGTGTCGGCGCCGTTCCATTGCGCGCTCATGAAGCCTGCGGCGGATGCGATGGCGGTTGCGCTCGCTAAGGTCGAGATGCGCGCGCCGTGCGTGCCGGTGATTGCGAACGTGACGGCGCAGGCTGTGACCGATCCGGCTGTTATTCGACAGCTCTTGGTGCAGCAGGTCACGGGCACCGTGCGGTGGCGCGAGTGCATCATGGCGATGGCCGGAATGGGCGTGACGAACGTTTTCGAGATTGGTGCGGGCAAGGTGCTCAGCGGTCTCGTCAAGCGGATCGAGAAGACATTGAATGCGACCAGCGTTGGAACGCCTGCCGATATTGCGGCTGCGCGTCCGCTGCTGGGATTGTAGGATTTCGAAGGCTTAGAAAGTGAGACGAGCATGTTTGATTTGACGGGTAAGACCGCGCTGGTGACGGGCGCGACGGGCGGGCTGGGCGAAGGTATCGCACGGGCGTTTCATAAGGCCGGCGCGACGGTTGCGATTTCCGGCCGCCGGGTGGAGCTGCTGGAAAAGCTGTCGGCAGAGCTTGGGGAACGGGTTCATGTCGTCCCGTGCGATCTGGCAGACCGGGCGCAGGTCTTGAAACTGATCGACGAGGCCGTCGCCAAGATGGGCCGGCTTGATATTCTCGTGAACAACGCCGGGTTGACTAAGGACAACCTGTTCATGGTCATGAAGGACGAGCAGTGGGACGACGTGATTGCCGTTAACCTAACGTCGGCGTTCATGCTGTGCAGCGCCGCGTCGCGTCACATGGTGCGCAACAAGTCGGGCTTTGGGCGCATCATTAACATTTCGTCGGTATCGGGCGTGTTCGGTAACCCAGGCCAGGGTAACTATGCGGCGGCGAAATCCGGCATGATCGGCATGACGAAGTCGCTTGCCCGCGAAGTCGCGTCGCGCGGGATTACGGCAAATTGCATTGCGCCAGGGTTCATTGCGACCCCCATGACGGATGTTTTGAACGACAAGCAGAAGGCCGAAATCGCTGAAATGATCCCAGCCAAGCGGTTTGGAACGCCGACGGACATTGCTGCAGGTGCGCTTTATCTTGCCAGCGACGAAGGTGGATACATTACCGGGCAAACCCTCCATATCAACGGCGGAATGGCTATGGTATAGGCCGGTTGGCTGCGGGATAGCTTGAGGGTGCGACTGGATGCCCCGAGGTGGAACGCGGCCAAGCTAGCTAAGCGTTGGGAAGTGTGTTAGGTGCCCAACGCTTCACATGGCAGACCGGGACCGGCGTTTGATATTCGCTGGTTTCACTGTCATAGACGGGGCGCACTTGAGATGAACGCCGCTCGTCGAAATTCACTGTTCAACAGGAACGCTGACCGCGCGCTGTTGTGCAGACACTAAGAATCAAACAACAACCCCAGCAGTAAATTCGTTTGCTGTCGTAAAGAGCCAAGGACGCGAGGAAAAACAATGAGCGATGTCGCAGAGCGCGTAAAGAAGATCGTGGTGGAGCATCTGGGCGTCGAGGCCGAGAAGGTCACCGAAAACGCCAGCTTCATCGATGATCTTGGTGCCGACAGCCTTGATACGGTTGAACTCGTCATGGCATTCGAAGAAGAGTTCGGTTGCGAGATCCCTGATGATGCCGCCGAGCACATCCTGACGGTCGGCGATGCCGTCAAGTTTCTGGAAAAGAACGCGTCGACGGCAGCCTAAAGGCTTGCGTCGTCGAAAACAGGCGGCGAGAGTGCGGGCCACCGTGCCCTCGCCGCTTTTTTATTTTTGGATTGGCGTTCGCCGTGCAGCCGTCAGCGGTTGGCGAGGCGTTCGAAAAACACATTAAGCGACAGGGAACCAAATGCGTCGGGTCGTCATCACCGGTTTGGGACTTGTTACGCCGCTCGGCAGTGGCGTTGATGCTACGTGGCAGAATTTGATCGGCGGAAAGAGCGGCGCGCGGCGTGTCGATGAAATCGGCGTTGATGATCTCGCCTGTCAGATCGCGTGCATGGTGCCGCGTGGACCCCAGAGCGAAGGCAAGTTCAATGCCGACGACTGGATGGAGCCGAAGGATCAGCGCAAGGTCGATGACTTCATCATTTTTGCTGTTGCTGCGGCGACGGAAGCGATTCGCGATTCCGGGTTCAAACTGGAGACGGCCGAAGAGCAGGAGCGCGCGGGCGTTCTGATCGGGTCGGGTATCGGCGGGTTGAACGGGATTGCCGAGACCGCGGTGCTGCTCAAGGAAAAGGGACCGCGGCGGGTCAGCCCGTTCTTCATTCCGGGGCGATTGATCAATCTTGCTTCGGGTTACGTTTCGATCAAGCACAAGCTCAAGGGGCCGAACCACGCGGTGGTGACGGCGTGCTCGACGGGAACGCATGCCATTGGCGATGCGGCTCGTATCGTGATGCTGGGTGACGCGGATATCATGGTTGCCGGTGGTGCTGAGAGCCCCGTGGGCCGGATCGCGCTGGCGGGTTTTGCGGCATGTCGTGCGCTTTCGACTGGGTTCAATGACCGTCCGACGGAAGCGTCGCGGCCTTACGACAAGGATCGCGACGGGTTCGTGATGGGGGAAGGCGCTGGGATCGTCGTGCTCGAAGAACTTGAGCATGCAAAGGCGCGTGGCGCGACGATTTATGCTGAAGTGATCGGCTACGGTATGTCGGGTGACGCTTTCCACATAACGGCACCGGCTGAGACGGGCGATGGCGCATTCCGCTGCATGACGGCTGCCATCAAGCGCGCTGGAATTTTGCCCAGCGATATCGACTACGTGAACGCGCACGGGACCTCGACGCCGATGGGTGATGAGATCGAACTGGGTGCGGTCGAGCGGTTGTTTGGCAATTCTGCCGGCAAATTGGCCATGTCGGCCACCAAGTCGGCGACGGGGCATCTGTTGGGGGCTGCTGGGGCCATCGAGGCGGTGTTCTCGGTGCTGTCCATCCGTGACAATATCGTGCCGCCGACGTTGAACTTACAGAATCCTTCGGTCGAAACGGCGATTGATCTGGTGCCGCTGCAAGCCAAGAAGCGGGAGGTCGATACGGTGCTGTCGAATTCGTTCGGGTTTGGCGGGACCAATGCGTCGGTCATTTTGCGCCGTGTGAGCTAGTCGCGGCGCAGGGGCACTGGGTTGCCGCAGCGGCGCAACTGTAAGGCAGTTAAGCGAAAGCTGCGGTCGTGCGTTGTATCTGTGATTTGGCAGATAGTTACGGCGCGTGGTTTAACCTCGATTTGCCAAATCATTGCAATGAGTTGTCAATTCGGGCAGGAAGACGGTGTGTCTTATGGCCCGGGCAACCGGTATCTGCGTAACGCCCTTTCGCCATATTTTCCGGTACGCTCGCGTGTGAAATAAGCGGCCTGGACGACGGCAGACAATTGGTTGGTGATCATGGCCTTTCAAAAACGATCCGGCGAGGCTGACAAGCTTGCAAAGGACAAGGCCGCAGGGGGTAAGACCCGGACCGCGCCGCCGACGAGTCCTGCCGTGAACCTGGAGGCGAAGCGTCCGCCGTCGCGTCCGGCGGGTGGCAAGCGTCTGCGCGAGCACAAGGCGGAATCGCGCGTCGTGCGCGTCATGAGCACGCTTTTGACGGCGCTGATGCTGATTGCTGTCGCGGCCGGCGGGATGGGCGTGCTGATCTACTCGCAGTTTGAAGGTCCCGGGCCCTTGGATGTCGCCAAGGGTTTTGTCGTTCCAAAGGGTTCGGGGCGGCTGGATATTTCGTCCCGGCTGGAAAAGGAGGGCATCATCGCCAACCGGTGGACGTTCACCGCCGGGCAGATGCTGAACTCGGCATTGGGTCAGCATAAGAACGGGGAACTCAAGGCTGGGACCTATGAGTTCAAGAAAAACGTCAGCATGCGCGAGGTCGTCGATATTCTCATCGAAGGGCGAACCGCTGCTGCGAAGATTACGATCCCCGAGGGGCTGACCAGTCAGCAGATCGTCGAGCGGCTCAGGTCTGCCGAAAGCCTGACGGGCGAGATTGCGCAGATCCCGGCGGAAGGCACGCTGTTGCCTGACACGTACGTGTTTACGCGCGGGACGTCGCGGCAGGATCTGATCGAGCGGATGCAAGCCGAGCATACCAAATTGGTGACGGCGGCGTGGGAAAAGCGCGCTGTAGGCGTGCCGTTCCAGACCATGCAGCAGGCCGTGATCATGGCGTCGATCGTGGAAAAGGAAACCGGTAAGTCGGACGAGCGGGAGCGCGTGGCGGCGGTGTTCGTCAACCGGTTGCGTAAGAACATGCGGTTGCAGTCGGATCCGACGATCATTTACGGGATTTCGGGCGGTCAGGGTCCGCTGGGGCGGCCAATCATGCGGTCGGATATCGATCAGAAGACGGCATACAATACGTATCAGATCGACGGGTTGCCGCCGACGCCGATTTCCAATCCGGGGCGATTGGCCATCGAGGCGACGCTCAATCCCGCACAGACGAACGATATTTATTTCGTTGCCGATGGGACGGGCGGGCATGCGTTTTCGGAGAACCTGAAGGATCACAACGCTGCGGTTGCCAATTGGCGCAAGGTCGAGCGTGAGGCGAAGGCTGCCAAGGAGGCGCAGGCAGCGGCTGCGGCCGTGCCGGTGCAGCCGGCCAAGATTAATGGAGCCAAGCCGGCGCCAGCAGCGGCAAAGCCAGCTGATGCTCTTCCGGTTGCGCCGGCGGCTGTGGATCCTGTGGCGGGTGCTGGCGACGCTGCGGCTGAAGCCCCGGTTGCCGCTGCGGTGCCGCTGCCGGTTCGCAAACCAAAGAAATGACATTCTGTCGCGGAGTTAATGCCGTGCCCTCTTGCCGGAAGCCTGAGGGAACCACCATATGTGCGCCGGGATATGATCCCTAAGGGAGGCTTATATTATGACACCTGACGAACAACGCATGATTCAGGACTTGTTCCAGCGGCTTGCGTCGCAGGGGGCAGTCTCTAAGGATCCGCAGGCGGATCGCGTGATTTCGGATGCGCTCCGCTCCAACCGCGATGCCGGTTACATGCTGGTGCAGACGGCGCTGGTGTACGAGCATCAGATGGAAGAGCAGGAAGGCCGTATCCGGGACCTGGAAGATCAGATTGCTGACTTGCAGTCGCGCAGTGCAGCCGCTCCCGCAAGTGGCAGTGGCAGTTTCTTGGGTGGACGCATCGGGTCGGCACGCGGATCGGTGCCGCCGGTTTCGGCTCCGCAGGCGTCGCCCTGGCAGTCAGCTCCGCAGCTGCAAGCAGCGCCTCAGCGGGGTGGGTATGCACCGCAGCAGGCTCCGATGGCACAGGCTCCGGCAGCAGCCCCTGGCGGCGGGTTCTTCCGCTCGGCGCTGCAGACGGCAGCCGGTGTGGCTGGCGGCATGATGGTCGCCAATAGCTTGTCGGGTCTGTTCGGCGGCGGACATCAGGCTCATGCGGCGGGTGCCGACAACAGCGGTGCGCTGCGCGATGCGGACTCAACGCAGGACGAGTTGCAGGATGCGGCTCTTGAGGCCGATGCCGAGCAGGACGATACGCAGGATGCGAGCTATGACAGCGGCGGTGGCGACGACGGTATCGATACTTGAGGTCTGACGGCATTCACGCGGTGATATGAATTGCGGCGGCATGAGAGATCATGCCGCTCTTTTTTTGTGGTCCCTGTTATGGGTGAGCCCCGCTTTGTTTTTTGAGTGGTGACGCGATCGACGCGGGCCTGACATTGGTTGGGTGTATTGCGGTGCGGTAAATGTAACTGTCCCCATTTCACGCCTCCGCCCGTCCGCAGACCTTCAGCGCGAAGGCGTAGTCAAGGGCGACTTCTTTTAGGGATTCGAAGCGGCCGGAGGCGCCGCCGTGGCCGGCGGCCATGTTGGTTTTTAGCAGGATTAGGTTGTCCGACGTGTTGTGGGCGCGGAGTTTGGCGATCCACTTGGCGGGTTCCCAGTAGGTGACGCGGGGGTCGGTCAAGCCGCCATAGGCGAAGATGTGCGGGTAGGCTTTGGCCTCCACGTTGTCGTAGGGGCTGTAGCCCGCGATGGCCGAGAAGGCCTCTGCGGTGGCTTCGGGGTTGCCCCATTCGAGGTATTCGGGTGGGGTCAGGGGCAGTGTGCCGTCGAGCATGGTGTTGAGGACGTCAACGAAGGGGACGTCGGCGATGATGCCGAGGAACAGGTCCGGGGCCATGTTGGCGACCGCGCCCATCAGCATGCCGCCCGCCGAGCCGCCGTTGGCGACGATGTTGCCGCGTGAGGTGAACTTATTGGCGGCTAAGTATTCTCCGGCGGCGATGAAGTCGGTGAAGGTGTTCAGCTTTTTGTCCATTTTGCCGTTAGCGTACCAGCGATAGCCTTTCTCCTTGCCGCCGCGGATGTGGGCGATTGCGAAGACCATGCCGCGATCGACCAGCGAGAGGCGGGCGGTCGAGAAGCCGGACGGGATCGAGATGCCGTATGCGCCGTAGCCGTAGAGGAACAGGGGCGCGGTGCCGTCGAGCGGCGTGTCCTTGCGGTAAAGGAGCGAGACGGGGACGAGTTCGCCGTCTTTGGCGGTGGCCATGACGCGGCGGGTGACGTAGTCGGCGGGGTTGTGGCCGCTGGGCACTTCCTGGCGCTTGCGCAGGGTGCGGGCGCGGGTCGCCATGTCGTAGTCGTAGGTTTCGTTCGGCGTGGTCATGGACGAGTACGAGAAGCGCAGGAGCGTGGTGTCGAATTCGTAGCCGGCGTCCATGCCGAGCGAATAGGCTTCCTCGTCGAAGGCGATGGCGTGTTCAGTGAGGTCTGCGAGGCTGGTGATGATGATGCGCGGCAGGCCGTCGAGGCGTTCGAGGCGGGCGATGTGGTTTTTGAAGACGGCGACGTCGAGGATCAGGCGGCCCAGTTGATGGGAGACGATCTCGCGCCAGTTTTCCGGTGATGGGGCGGTGAGTGGGCAGGTGACGATGCGGAAGTCTTCGGCGTCCTTGTTGGTCAGGATGATGAGCGCGTCGCCTTTGGTGGAGACGGAATGCTCGACGGAGTATTCGTGGCCGGGCTGGCGGGCGGCGACGAGGATTGCGGGTGCGTCGATGTTGTGCGCGTCGATCAGGTGGACTTCGCTGGTCTCGTGGTCGTGGGCGACGATGGCGATGAACTTGGCGGATTGGGTCTGGCCGATGCCGACGAAGAAGCCGGGGTCTTGCTCTTCGTAGACTTTGACGTCGCTTTCGATTGCCGTGCCAAGGGTGTGACGCCAGACGGATTGCGGGCGCTGATTGTCGTCGAGGCGGACGTAGAACAGCGTGTTGCTGCCGGCGGACCAGACGATGGAGCCGCGCGTGTCGGGGATGATGTCGGGGAGGTCGGTGCCTGAGGCGATGTCGCGGAAGCGAATGGCTGCGAGTTCGGAGCCTTTGTCGTCGACGGCGTAAGCGAGGAGGGCGTGGTCGGGGCTGTGGGCGGTGTTGCTCAATTGCCAGTAGGGTTTGCCTTCGGCCTCGGTGTTGCCGTTGAGGAGAATGGCTTCGTTGCCGGGTTTGCCGCGCGGTTGACGACAGAGGCGGGGGTACTGGCCGCCGGTCTGGTAGCTGGAATAATAGTCGAAAGGACCGTCGGGGCTCGGGACGGAACTGTCATCCTGTTTGAGGCGGGCTTTCATTTCCGCAAACAGGGTTTCACGCAATGGCGCGACGTCGGCGAGGGATGCTTCCGTGAAGCCGTTTTCGGCTTCGAGGTAGGCGCGGATTTCAGGGTCAAGTTTTTCAGGATCGCGCATGACGCCTTGCCAGTTGGCCGCGCGCAGCCAAGCGTAATCGTCCTGCAGGGTGATGCCGTGATGGGTTGTGATAACCGGATGCTTGGCGGCAAGGGGGGCTGCGGGGCGATTGGGGCCGGCTGGGTTGTTGGCCATGTAGTCCTCAAGGGGGGTGATGCGCGATAAGCATATTAACGGTGCGGGGCGACGGAACTAGGTTTGCAATTGACAGGCACCCGGTAAAGGTGTTGAGCAAGACGCAAGTGATCGACCTCAAGCGTGGAAGTATCGTCTGCGCCGATACAGTATAGTTTGCGTGCGTGCTTGGGTTATGTTGATTTTTGACTGCTCACGTTTGTTTGCTCGGATTATTTGTTCGTGCTGAGATCGGATTGGTTTGTGCCGTTCGTCAAGGAGAATGCCGTGGACGCTGTTCCTGCCATTGGACTGGTGGAGCTGACCACCCGGATCGTATCGGCTTATGTGAGCAATAATACGGTTCAGGCGAGCGACGTGCCGGCGCTCATCATGGATACCCATGCGGTGTTGAGCCGGATCAGCGGCAAAGAGGCCGTGGTCGAGCGGGAAGAGTTGAAGCCCAAGGTTGCGCCTAAGAAGTCGGTAATGGCCGAATACATCGTCTGTCTTGAAGATGGCAAGAAGTTCAAGTCGCTGAAGCGCCATCTGCGGACGCACTATAATCTTTCGCCGGAGCAATACCGGGCGAAATGGGATCTGCCGCACGATTACCCCATGGTTGCTCCGAACTATGCGCGGGCGCGCTCGGAGCTTGCCAAGAAGATGGGGCTTGGGACGCGGCGGGAGAAATAGGGTTCAGACTGTTTTGGCTTGCCGGATTTGGCGGGTCTGGGGGTTTGCGCTCGCAGAATCGAGTTCGATTTCGCGTTTGTAGCAGCGCAGTAATGCGGAATGGCGGCCCAGATCATAGGTCCAGTGACCGGTGAGACCGCGGCGGCGCTCGGCCCGTAGCGCTTTGCGCAATAGTCCGATGCGTTTTTCTCTTCCGGCGGGCGTCATGTCGTTCAATTCGTGGGGCCAGAGCGGCAGCAGCCGCGCAAGGCCGGCTGTGTGCGTGCCGGTACAAGGATTAGTTTTTCCGGTTTTCTGGCTCAGGGGCTTCAAGATTGGCACGGGCATTGCGGTCTCCTGATGAGGGTCCGATCACTGTCGCCGTGCGCCTGAGGTGCGGGGATAAGTTGGTTATCTCGCTATGTAGGGAAACACTTTTTCGTTTGGGTTGATGACTTATCCCCGCGTGTTCACGAATAGATTAACTTGGAGACTATGCCTGCTGCGTTCTGGAGTAGTTTTAAGTGCCAATGCAGACGAACACTTGGAGCCCTGAGTGGAGTAGCGCCGTGTTACAGTTGATCTCGCGCCACGATGAGTTTTGTTGCCAACTGATGCCTGGAAAATTGGTTAGACAGGCTTGTGAGCCCCATTCAATTCAGTATCGGGGATTCCGGCTTGTGATCGAGCATGTGGTTACTTGTGTGTTCGGGGTGCCGACCGACGATCTTCAGATGGCAAAACGCGGGCGTGCCAATGTGGCGCTCGCCCGGCAAACGGCGATGTATCTGGCACATGTCGGCTGTTCTTTGACCCTGACCGAGGTCGGCTATTTGTTCGAACGCGACCGCACCACGGTCGCTCATGCCTGCGCTCTGATTGAAGACCGGCGGGATAATCCCGATTTTGACCGGGCGCTCGAATTGCTGGAGCGGGCCGTCGAGGCGCTGCGACGCCCCCAGTTTCCGGTTTTTTCCTCTCCCCTCTAACTCACGAGACCAAGTTATGCAGATTTCCACGCAGGGCGGGGTTGCGACCCCGCGCGTCCGTCAACCGCTGGCCGTTCTGACGGCGTTGGCCAAACGCGATTGCGCGCTTGAGCTGATTTTGAAAGCGGATGGGTCGCGGGAGTTGAGGGTGTTGAAGGGCGGTGCGCCGTGTTCGAGCAATGCCGCGCTGGCCTACAGCGCGTTTGTGGCGGCGCGGGATCTGGGGTGGCTCGCCGATGCCGACGGGGCCGGGCTGCGCTGGACCCTCAGTCAGGAGGGGCGGGTTGCGTTGCGCCGGATGCGATCAGCGGGGGAGGGGACGATTTCTCCAGTTGCCGCGGTTGTTACGATGGCTGTGTCACAGACGTGTGTGGATGCGGCGGAAAGCCCGTTGAGCTGGCTGCGGCGGCGGAAGGACAAATCCGGGCAGCCGATGATTACCGCCGTGCAGTTTGATGCGGGAGAGCGTTTGCGGGGGGATCTATGGTTTGCCCAGATGACGCCGCGGGTGACTGCCAATTGGTTGGGAACCGGTGGAAGCGGTTCGCGGGGTGGCGGCGGTTTGGGGATCGATATTCGCGATAACGTGGCAGCCGCTCAGCAGCGTGTCAGGCGGGCGATGGCAGCGGTGGGGCCGATGCCGGCGGGGCTATTGCTGGATGTCTGCGGTCATTTGCTGGGGCTTGAGCAGGTGGAGCGAGCGCGGGGATGGCCGCCGCGGTCGGGCAAGATCGGGCTGCAGATGGCGTTGTGCGCATTGGCGCGGCATTACGGATTGCAGGGGGCGGAAGCGGCGCCTGTGCCGCTTGCATCGCGGTTGCGGCATTGGGGCGTGGAGGATTACAGGCCGAGCGCTGAGGGTGCGGAGTAAAGGCTTGGGAATTATACGGCTGCTTGGGCGTCGGATTTGATGCGGGCGATCATGCTTGCGAGGCCGTTCGAGCGCTGGGGGGTGAGGTGCTCTTTGAGGCCCAGCTTGTTGAAGTAAGATTGGATGTCGAGGGCGGCGAGACCGGCGGCGGTGCGGCCGTTGGCGAGGGTCAGCAGGATGGCGATCAGGCCCTGGACGATGTGGCTGTCGCTTTCGCCCTGGAAAGAAAGCGTTTTGGCAGCGGTGTCAAAATTTCTCACAAGCCAGACCTGGCTGGCGCAGCCGCGGACCTTGTTGGCGTCGTTCTTGGCGCCGGCAGGGAGCGGCGGCAGCTGACGGCCGAGTTCGATGACGTAGCGATAGCGGTCTTCCCAATCGTCGAGCATCTCGAAATTGGACTGGATTTCCTCGATGGTGCTGGTGCGGGTCATTGCATTCAGGGGCTTCTGGTTGGGCAGGCTGGCGATGGGGCCGGCGGGCTTTGAGGTTTACAGCATGTTTACGCCCACGCTTCATAGTCTGATCCATATGGATTTTTCGCGGGCAATCAACAAGATAGAGTTCGCATGACGCCGTTGCGGCTACAGATGGGACTGTTGTCGTTTGCCGTGCTGAGTTCGGCTGTGCTCGTCAACGTCTTCTATTTACAGCCGATTTCGGGTGCACGGGGCTCGCGCGTCAATGTGGGGCCGTCGCCCGAAGCGGCGGCTGCCATCGCCCGCCCGGTGAGCGAAGAGCGGGCCAGCCCGGTTGCGGTGGCCGAGCCGGCGCAGGCCGTTCAGATCACGCGGGCGCTACAACGCGAGCTGCAATCGCGCGGATATATGACCGGCACAGATGAGGGTGTCACCAATCTTGTCACGCGGGCGGCGATCATGGCCTATGAAGTCGATCATGGGCTGGCGCTGACTGCGCAGCCGAGCGAGGACTTGCTGCGAACGATCGTGCTTGGGACGGCTGCCGCCGATGCGCCAGCCGTTGGGCCACTCAAGGTTGGACCGCATGCCGAGCAGGTCATTCGCACGACGCAGCAGTCGCTGGCGGGGCTGAACTATGGTCCCATCAAGGTGGACGGGTTCATGGGCGAAACGACGGTCGCCGTCATTCGCCGGTTCGAGCGGGAGCACGGAATGCCGGAAACCGGACGGATTTCAGGTGAATTGGTGGCCATGGTAGCCAAGCTCGCCGCGCTTGGGAAAGTCCAAGGCGGGAAGTAGTGTTCGCTTGGGATCCGTCTAGAGGTTTGCCAGCGATGCGGTTGAAGAGCGAGATTTGGGTCAAAGCCTATCTGCGGCAGGTGGCAGTCAAAGGGTGTCCGGGGGTTGTCGTGCGTCACGGCGATGACGAAGCCGGTGCCATATTCATCAAGGTGACACGGAGGAACGGGACGGCCACGCTGTTTGGGCCGGCTCCTGCCGGGTTGGACGAGGGGGATCGCGAACGGCGCTGGATGCCGTTCCTTAAGGGCGAGGCCGTCAGCGAGGCGGCAGCGGATGCGGCGATCGCGCAAGAGGCCCGTTTTGACAGCGATCTTTGGGTGCTCGAAATCGAAAGCGCGGACGGCGCACATTTTCTCGATGGTTGGCTTTTGGCCACACCTCAATGAAGTTTAAACCGGCCGTATCTCTGGGCTGAGGTCGTTAACGGCTAATTAACCCGGCGCATGAAAGGCTTGGTGCGTCGTCAGAGTATTGGACCGGGCGCCTGTTGCGCCAATCACAGCCGGCCGCTATCCGCTGCCGCGACAGGGGCACCACAATGGCAACGATCCTAGATTTCCGGTCAGCCACCACCAAACGAGCGAGCGGGCCAATCGCGAACGAAGCACTGGCTGTGGCCGAGGCTGGATCGGCTGAGCTGATCTTTTTCCCTGGCGTGCGGTATGAGCGGGCCGAGCCTGCACCGCGCAAGCGCAGCGCAAAGAGCCGTGGCCGGGCGCACGATCAAATCGAATTGCCGGACTGAATTGCCGTTTCGCTGTGGCGCACGCCAGCTTCTGTTTCAGAACGGATGGGGCGTGCAGGTTGCGCGCTGGAGCGTTGCCTCGGTGTCGGCGCGATAGGCCAGCCCCAAGTCTGGTGCGCGCACGACGATCAAGCCGGTGCCGGTTGCAATATCGAGCGTGGCCGTGGCTTCGGAGGCTTTGCCGCGGGCTTCGGGGGTGAGCCCCAAGAAGCGGTCGGCAACTGGGGTCAATTGCAGCGAAATGTCTGCCTGCTGGCCGTCTTGACCAAGGGCGGTATAGAAGTTGTCGCCTTCGGGCGTGTAAAGGGCCAGGGCCCAACCGCGACCGGGCAGGCGCACCGAGACCGAGACCGGACCTTGGGCGGTGTTATAGCGGCACATGGCATAACGGACGTCGGGCGCCATGAACGCGAGCGGCTGGTTTTGCGGCGAGACTGGCGGGAGCACGAGGAATTTGTGCAACGGCGCGACGGGGCTGAGCTTTGCAAACGGAGTTCCGCCTGCGATGTTAGGCGCTATCAGGGTCGCTACTATGTGCAGGATCGCAGCCAGGAGAACCGCGATCAGCAGGACGTGGGCGCGGGTCTGGAGCCATTGGGAAACCGAGCTTATCTGCATTTGACTTTCCGTATCGTCGGCATCTGCGCCGCGTCGAGTTTTGTGGCGCTATCGGGCGTGCGGTTTTCCGTGATGTTGAGGACGAGCGCCAAGCGGCCAGCGCCGCCGGTCGGAAGCCAGTTGCCCGGGCGCGCTTCACGGGCGAGCGTCACGGCGAAGTTGCCGGCATGGGCAAGCGCAATGGTCTGGCCGGTGAAGGCGTAGCGGTCGGCTTCGTTGGGGATCAGGCGGCCGCGTTCGTCGAAGACGGCAAGGCTCCACCATTCGACCTTGGGAAGTGCGCCTTCGACGATGTATTCACAGGAGGAATGAAGGCGTTCGCCCTTCTCGTCGGTGCGGGCAACCAGCGTGCGTTGGATCTGCGAACTGACGGGCAGCGTGCCGGTCTTGACGAAATGAGCACGCGTATAGGGGTCGGCGTCGGGCCGGGCGGCTGCGGTCCAGGTCAGCCATGGGCCGAGCTTTGCCGTCGTGAGCCGTGAGCCGGCCTCGACCATGTACCAGCTCGAACCGAGACCGCCGGCCAGAATGATTGTTGCGACCACGGCCGCCTCGATCACGCGCGCGGAGGCGGTGAGGAAGGGGCGTTTCAGTTTATGCAAGCTGAGCCAGAACATGGTTGTGCGTGCTTATCGAATGGGAGCAATGGAAGACTGATCGGCACGCTTGCCGAGGGCATCGGCGGGGCGGGTCGCGGCCGGTTTATCTGGACCGGCAGGGGCATTGGCAGGTGGCGCGGGTGGAAGCGCTGGTTGCGTTGGAGGCGGGGCCGCCGGCGCGGGTTCGGCGATGCCGACGGCTTTGCGCATGGCGACGGCGATCCTTTTCAAGGCGTCGCGCGTGGGCTCAGGCATCAGGCTGGCTGTTTTCTTAGGAACTTCGCCAGGAGCGCCTGGGGCCGTGGCAGCCTGGGGTTCGGTGCGCAGCTGCTCGGCGATGCGCTGCTGTTCCTGGATTTGCACCGGATGGAGCGGAAGTCCGGGAATGGCCGGGATGTTCATCGACGTGTGGACGACGGACATGAACGAATGGAACGCCGGTGCGGGGCCGTGCCCGCCGGTGACGTTCAACATCGGGCGGTTGTCGTCGTTGCCAAGCCAGATGCTGGCGACGTATTTGCCGGTGAAGCCGACGAACCAGGCGTCTTTGTAGTTGGACGAGGTACCGGTTTTGCCGACGACGTGGGTAAAGTCGAGGGCGGCGGCCTTGCCGGTTCCTTGGGTGACGACGAGTTGCATCATCTGGTTCATCTGCTCGACGACCTTATGCGAGATGACCTGAGGTGCGGGCGGTTCGTCGCGTTCGCGCGAATAAAGCAGATCGCCTTTGGAGGTGAAGATTTCCTGGATGACGTAGGGCTTGGCGAGCTTGCCGTTGTTGGCGAACGTCGCAATCGCACCGGTGTGTTCCATCGGGGTAATACCGTGGTCGCCGAGCGCCATCGAACAGGAAGGCGTAATGCCCTTGATGCCAAGGCGGCGGGTCATTTCGACGACCTTTTGGCGGCCGACATTTAATGACAGATACACGGCGACGGTATTGAGCGAGCGGGCGAGCGCCTCTCCCAGGACGACCCGGCTGCCGCTGATGCCGCCGGAGTAGTTTTTGGGGGACCAGTTTCCGCATTGGGGCGGGCTGTCGACGGCAGTCGAATTGGACGTAAAGCCGTTTTCAAGCGCTGTGGCATAGACGTAGGGCTTGAACGAGGAGCCGGGCTGGCGCTTGGCGTGGGTCGCGCGGTTGAACTGGCTTTCGCCGTAGTCCGGGCCGCCGACGATGGCTTTCACCGCGCCGTCGGTTTCCATGGCAATCAGGGAGCCCGAGTTCACGTGCTGGGCCTTGCCCATCTGACGCAACGTGGAAACGAGGACTTCTTCGCCAGCCTTTTGCATCGAGACATCGAGCGTGGTGCGGGCGGTCAGTACGTATTGGTTCTTACCGTCGGCGAGGCGCTGAATTTCCTCAAACGCCCAGTCGAGATACCAGTCGGGGCTGTAGGCGGCGCGGGATTCAACGATCTTGGCGGGATGGAGCCGGGCGAGATGAACTTGACCGGGTGAATAAAAACCGGCGGCGACGAGATTGGAAAGCACGTCGTTGGTTCGGGCGCGGGCCGCGGGCATGTTGACGTGGGGCGCGTATTTGGTCGGGGCTTTGAACAGGCCTGCCATCATGGCAGCTTCGGCAAGCGTTACGTCGCGGACGGATTTGCCGAAATAGAACTGGGCCGCTGCCTCTACTCCAAATGCGCCGCCACCCATGTAGGCGCGGTCCAAGTACATCTTGAGGATCTGTCGCTTCGTAAAACGGGCTTCGAGCAGGAAGGCTAAGAATACTTCCTTGAGTTTGCGGACGAGGGAGCGCTCGGAGGAGAGGAACAGGTTTTTGGCGAGCTGCTGGGTCAACGTCGAGCCGCCCTGCACGACGGAGTTTGCCTGCACGTTGGTGACGAGCGCACGCGCAGTGCCGATAAAGTCGACGCCGAAATGGCTGTAGAAATGACGGTCCTCGGTGGCAAGCGTGGCCTTGATGAGGTGCTGGGGCAAGTCGTCCAGCGGAATGGCGTCGTTGTGCAGAATGCCGCGCTTGCCGATTTCGTTGCCGGCCTGGTCAAGGAACTTGACGCTGTAGCGGCCCGTCAGGAATTTGCCTTCGTCGAATTCCAACAGGGCAGGGAGCGCAAGCGCGTACAGCACGAGCACGCTGCCCGCGCCAATCGTAAAGGCTTCGGAGGCAAGTTCGTTGACGACGCGGCGCCAGCCGACCAGGCGGAAGCGGGCAAAGAAGCTCGACCACGCGCTCCAGGCTTCCTGGGCGCGGACGAGGCCGGACGAGATCGAGCTATCAATCTTGCTGTCGATGCCCAGCCAGTTGATGAGCTTGTCGCGCCCGCCTTGCTTGAAGAACCAATCGCTCAATGCCGTTGCCTCGTTTTCGTTGCCGTATCCGTCGCGTGTCTCATTGATCTAGCGGCGTAGCCTTCCGTGTATCAGCGGCGTAGCCTTTCTTGTCTTCGCGGCGCAGCCGACCTTGACCTTTCGGCGGAACTGCGTTTTCTGCCCGATCCGCCTTCGATCTCACGATCAGATAGGGATAAAACGATCTCGGGCGGGGACGCATCGAAACTTTTGGAATCGAACCGCCGCGCATTTCTTGCTATTTACCACGTTAAAAGCGCGGTACGCGACGGCAAAAAGCGCGGCGCGCGAGGAGTGAGTTTGCAACAGCCCCCGGACACGCACGAAAAATCGGACGCGTCCGAGCCGTTCTGGCGGACGAAGACGCTTGAGGAGATGACGGCCGGCGAGTGGGAGAGCCTGTGCGACGGGTGTGCGCGGTGCTGTCTGCTCAAGCTTGAGGACGAGGATACCGACGAGGTGCATCTGACGCGACTGTCGTGCAAGCTGCTCGATGTGGGCAAGTGCCGCTGTTCGGATTATGATAATCGTTTCAGTAAGATGCCAGATTGTCTCCAGATTGATCCGGAGAAGGTGCGCACGCTGTCGTGGTTGCCGTCGTCGTGCGGGTATCGACGCGTCGCTGAGGGCCGCGATCTCGCGTGGTGGCATCCCCTCGTATCAGGCTCTCCAGAGACGGTGCATGAGGCCGGGGTTTCCGTGCGCGGCTGGGCGCGGAGCGAAGCCAAAGTGGCTGTGCACAATTTTCACAAGTATATCATTCCGGGGTTGCCGGATCTGGAGTGAGGGTGAACGTTTCGACGGCAGCAAGGGCAAGCTTAGGGCAAGGTGCATTCAAGGAAGCGGCTGGCTGCGGAAGTTCAAGATTAAAATTTAAGCACGCTACAGGGCGGTGCTGAAAATTATTGCATAATGGCTGCCAATTGCGCTGACTGCTCGAAATGTAAGCGCTGAATGCCTATTGTTTATCAATGATTTAGTGGCGGGTTGCCCGGTTGGCATTTGGCTTGCTTATTGTTAAGCGATGAGTTGACGTTTGTGGTGCAGCCTGCCCGAAGGGGGCAGGTGGGAATGATAGCGACACGGCTAGATGCTGGGAGGGATCCGGCTGAAACCGGTCTCAGATGAAGCGCCGTAATAACTCAGGCTGACGTTGGATCAGCGGCTTGAGTTTCAAAACAAAATTTCGAAATCGAAGGGAAAACGCCGAATGTCTTATCTCGCACCTACAGAATTCGTCACCAAAATGATCGATTCAGGCGAAGCGAAAGTCTTCATGTCGACCCGAGACACCTTGATCCGCGCGTATATGGCGGGTGCAATTCTGGCGCTGGCCGCCGCCTTCGCTGTCACGATCAATGTGCAGACCGGGCAGCCGCTGGCCGGCGCGGTTCTGTTTCCGGTCGGGTTCTGCCTCCTCTATCTTCTGGGGTTCGATCTGCTGACGGGCGTGTTCACGCTGGTGCCTTTAGCGCTGATCGATAAGCGCCCGGGTGTGACCATGGGCGGGGTTTTGCGCAACTGGACGCTCGTGTTTTTCGGCAATTTTGCCGGTGCGCTCACGGTTGCGTGGATGATGGCTGTCGTCTTCACCTTCGGTTTCAGTCAGGCTCCCGATGCGGTCGGTATGAAAATCGGTGTGATCGGCGAGAGCCGGACGGTGGGATATGCGGCGCATGGTGCGGCCGGGATGCTCACGCTGTTCATCCGTGGAGTGCTGTGCAATTGGATGGTGTCGACCGGCGTCGTGGCGGCAATCATGTCCACCACCGTCTCGGGCAAAGTCATTGCCATGTGGATGCCCATCATGTTGTTCTTCTATATGGGTTTTGAGCATTCCATCGTGAATATGTACCTGTTTCCCTCGGGCCTGATGCTGGGCGGTAAGTTTTCGATCATGGATTACATGATGTGGAACGAAATCCCCACGGTGGTTGGAAATCTGGTGGGTGGTTTGACCTTCGTTGGCCTGACACTCTATTCGACCCATGTGCGGACGGGCGCTAAGCGCACGCCAGTCAGGGCTCCCGTTTAATTCGCAAGGCGGGTCTATCGACACTGGGGAAGCGCAGCTGTTCGCGGCTGGCTTCCTTTGTTTTTTGTAGCAATGGAAAGTCCGGGCATGCGGCGCGACTTGGCTATTTCGATCGGGCAGCATTCCGACAAAGGGCGCAAGGAAGCTAACCAGGATTTTCACGGCGCGCTGATACCCGTGCAACCCGCGCTCGGCCTAAAGGGCATCGTGGTCGCCTTGGCCGATGGGATCAGTACGAGCAGCGTCAGCCGGATTGCCGCTGAGTCGGCGATCAAGGGCTTCTTGACGGATTACTATTGTACGTCGGATTCCTGGTCGGTGAAGACGTCGGCGCAGCGCGTGATAGCTGCGACAAATGCATGGCTCTATTCTCAGACGCGGCGCAGTCAGTATGCCCACGACATGGACAGGGGCTATGTCTGTACGTTCAGCGTGCTGGTGCTCAAATCGACGTCGGCTCACGTCTTTCACATCGGCGATTCCCGCGTCTACCGGATGTCGGGCCAATCGCTGGAGCAACTGACCAATGATCACCGCATCGCGATTTCGTCCGAGCAGAGCTACCTGAGCCGGGCGCTCGGCGCCAATCCCGACGTCGAGATCGATTACAATATGGTGGCGATCGAGCGTGGCGACATTTTCGTGCTGGCCACGGATGGGGTCTATGAGCACGCTGGGCCCCGCTTCGTCGCAAGTGCAATCAAAGAGCATGCGGCGGACTTGGATGGCGCCGCGCGCGCCATCGTCGCTGAGGCCTTCAACAACGGCAGCAGCGACAACCTCACGGTCCAGATCGTCCGGATCGAGGATGTGCCTGGAGCCGGGGCTGGCGAGGCCATCGGACCGGCATCCAATCTGCCGATGCCGCCTATGCTTGAGCCGCGCATGCTGTTTGATGGGTACACGATCGTCCGGCAGATACACGGGAGCAGCCGCAGCCATATTTTTCTTGCCATCGACAGCCTCAGCAATGAGAAGGCCGTCATCAAGATTCCGTCCATCGATCTGCGCGATGATCCCAATTATCTCAAGCGCCTGATGATGGAAGAATGGATCGCGCGGCGGATCGATAATGCCCATGTCTTGAAAGGCAGCCCCCACCCGCGGACGAAGAATTTTCTTTATGTCGTGACCGAGTTTGTCGAGGGCCAGACCTTGACGCAGTGGATGATCGATAACCCCAAGCCTGACTTGGAGACAGTTCGCGGGATTGTCGAGCAGATTGCCAAGGGGCTGCGTGCGTTCCATCGTAAGGAGATGCTGCATCAGGACCTGCGGCCCGAGAACATCATGATCGACAAGACGGGCACGGTGAAGATCATCGACTTCGGCTCGGTGCGGGTGGCGGGTGTTGCCGAGACGAGGCCGCAGGACGCTGGCGAGGATATCCTGGGTACCGCGCAGTACACGGCACCGGAGTATTTCCTCGGCGAAAACGGGTCAATGCAGTCGGACTTGTTCTCGCTGGGCGTGATAGCCTACCAGATGTTGACGGGCACGCTTCCCTATGGAGCGGGGATCGCGCGGGCGCGGACACGGTCGCAGATGGGCAAGCTCGCATATGTGCCGGCTTCGGTGGTTCGTGACGACGTTCCGGTCTGGCTCGATGGCGCGTTGCGGCGGGCGCTCAATCTCGATCCGCGCAAACGCTATGAGGCGCTGTCTGAGTTCCTGAATGATCTGCGCAACCCAAACCCGAATTATCTACGCCCGACCCCGTTGATCGAGCGTAATCCGCACCTGTTCTGGCAGGGACTCGCGTTTGCGTTGCTGTGTACGAACCTCGTGTCGATTTATTTTTTGAAGAGGTAGGGGGTGACGTTATTTGACGGGTGCTGAATGGGGCGCACGGCTTCTAAAGCCAGGTCGGCTTCGGCCTCTGGCTGAACGATGATCGTTGCGATCACGGTTTATTGGTCAATCGGTGACGTACTTCATTCCATGGTGCGCCAGTGGACTTGCCCTGGTCCAGCGCATCGAGCCGCTTGTCGAGTTCCGCGCGATGCCATTCTGGCAGCGGCAGCTCATCTGCCTCGCCGTCTAGACTGTCCTACAGTTCTTCGATCAGCCGAAGCCGGTCAGAGACTGGGAGTTCGCGCATGTCTGCGGGGCTCAGGTGTTTATTCATAATGTTATTTTGTCAGGGGTGAGGGCAAACGGCAAGATCTATGAGACTTTATCGTGCATAACAGGACAACTCGCCGCCGGGGCGGGGGTGAGTAGGGTCTAGCCAAATGATGGCGGCCCGACTATGAACGCCCACCATGGCAAAACGAACAGACATCAATTCCATCCTTATCATCGGGGCTGGGCCGATCGTGATCGGTCAAGCGTGCGAGTTCGATTATTCGGGCACGCAGGCGTGCAAGGCGCTGAAGGCGGAGGGGTACCGGATCATTCTGGTGAACTCCAACCCGGCGACGATCATGACCGATCCGGAGCTGGCAGACGCGACCTACATCGAGCCGATCACGCCCGACATCGTGGCGAAAATCATTGCGGCCGAGCGGCGCGCGCGGCCCAACGACAAGCTCGTCTTGCTGCCGACGATGGGCGGACAGACGGCGCTGAACACGGCGCTGGCGCTTGAAAATCAGGGCATTCTCAAGGCGTTCGACGTCGAGATGATCGGCGCCCGGGCCGAGGCGATCGATAAGGCCGAAGACCGGCAGCTGTTCCGCGAGGCGATGAAGAAAATTGGCCTTGAGACGCCCAAGTCCAAGATCGTCAACAATCGCGGCGAGGCGGCGGCAGCGCTCGATCATGTGGGGTTGCCTGCGATTTTGCGTCCCAGCTTCACGATGGGTGGAACCGGGGGCGGTATCGCCTACAACCGGGAAGAGTATTTCCAGCTCATCGAGGGCGGGCTCGATGCGTCGCCGACGAGCCAAGTGCTGGTCGAGGAAAGCGTGCTCGGGTGGAAAGAGTACGAAATGGAAGTTGTGCGCGATAAGGCGGACAACTGCATCATCGTGTGCTCGATCGAGAATATCGATCCGATGGGCGTGCATACCGGCGACAGCATGACGGTCGCGCCTGCGCTGACGCTAACGGACAAAGAATATCAGATCATGCGCGATGCCTCGCTGGCGGTGCTGCGTGAGATCGGCGTCGAGACGGGCGGGTCGAACGTGCAGTTTGCCGTCAATCCGGCGGACGGGCGGCTAGTCGTCATCGAGATGAACCCGCGCGTGTCGCGGTCATCGGCGCTGGCCTCCAAGGCGACGGGTTTCCCGATTGCCAAGGTCGCGGCGCGTTTGGCGGTTGGTTATACGCTGGACGAACTTGAAAACGATATTACGGGCGGGGCGACGCCGGCGGCATTCGAGCCGTCGATCGACTATGTCGTGACGAAAATTCCGCGTTTTGCGTTCGAAAAGTTCCCGGGCGCGGACCAGACCCTGACGACGTCGATGAAGTCGGTGGGCGAAGCGATGGCCATCGGGCGGACGTTTGCCGAGAGCTTGCAGAAAGCGCTTCGTTCGATGGAGACGGGGCTTTCGGGGCTCGATGACGTTGTGTTCGAAGGTTTGGGTCAGGGCGACGACAAGAACGTGATCCGTTCCGCCCTTGCCAAGCCGACGCCGGACCGGTTGCTGAAAGTTGCCCAGGCGCTGCGGCTTGGCTTCGATCACGAGCAGGTGCATGCGTCGTGCAAAATCGATCCATGGTTCCTGGCGCGGTTGCAGGAAATCGTGGACATGGAAGCCCGCGTCATCGCGCACGGGCTGCCGGCGAGTGCTGAACAGTTCCGCGAACTCAAGGCTATGGGCTTTTCGGATGCGCGGCTGGCAAAGCTTGCCAAGCGCAAAGAGTCCGAGGTGCGCAAGCAGCGTCTCGCGCTCAAGGTGATGGCGGTGTTCAAGCGCATCGATACGTGCGCGGCTGAGTTTGCGGCTCCGACGCCGTATATGTATTCGACGTATGAGACAGGATTGTCCGGGCTGCCTGCGTGCGAAGCCAAGCCGAGCGGGAAGACCAAGGTCGTCATTCTGGGCGGCGGGCCGAACCGCATCGGGCAGGGCATCGAGTTCGATTATTGCTGCTGCCATGCGTGCTTCTCGCTGACCAAGGCCGGGTTTGAGACCATCATGGTCAACTGCAACCCGGAAACGGTTTCGACTGACTACGACACCTCGGACCGGCTGTATTTCGAGCCGCTGACGGCGGAAGATGTGCTGGAGATCATTCGGGTCGAGCAGAGCACGGGTAAGCTGCTGGGTGTGATCGTGCAATTTGGCGGGCAGACGCCGCTGAAGCTGGCGCAGGCGCTCGAGGAAGCCGGCGTGCCGATCCTGGGGACGTCGCCGGATGCCATCGATCTGGCGGAGGACCGGGACCGGTTCAACGTGCTGATCGATAGCCTTGGCTTGAAGCAGCCCGAAAGCGGGATTGCGCGGGCGCCGGGTGAAGCGCGCGCCATCGCGGACCGGATCGGGTATCCGGTGGTGATCCGTCCGTCGTACGTGCTCGGTGGGCGCGGGATGGAGATTGTCTACGACGGGGCCAGCATCGATCGCTACATCGCGCGGCTGTCGGCGACGTTGGCGTCGCCGTCGGAATTGGTCGTATCGCACAACCGGCCGTTGCTGATTGACCGGTATCTGACTGAGGCCGTCGAGGTCGATGTCGATTGCCTGTCGGACGGCAAGGATACCTTCGTTGCCGGCATCATGGAGCATATCGAGGAAGCTGGGATTCACTCAGGCGACAGTGCGTGCTCATTGCCGCCGCATTCGTTGAGTGCGCAGATTATTGCCGAGATCGAGCGGCAGACGCGGGCGCTCGCGCTGGCGCTGAAGGTCGTTGGGTTGATGAACGTCCAGTTCGCGATCAAGGATGGCGAGGTTTACATCCTTGAGGTAAACCCGCGCGCGAGCCGGACAGTGCCGTTCGTCGCCAAGGTGATCGGGTTGCCGGTGGCGGCGATTGCGGCTGAGATCATGGCGGGGCGGACGCTGGCGAGCTTTAAGCTCAAGCCGGTCGTAATCGATCATATCGCTGTCAAGGAGGCTGTGTTCCCGTTTGCGCGGTTCCCCGGCGTCGATCCGGTTTTGGGGCCTGAAATGCGTTCGACGGGCGAAGTGATGGGGCTTGATCGCGATTTTGCGATGGCATTCGGCAAAAGCCAGATCGGGGCGGGGACGCCGCTGCCGGTCTCGGGGACGGTGTTCGTGTCGGTGCGCGATAGCGACAAGGACCGGATGGTCGCGCCTTTGAAGACGCTGCAGGGGATGGGGTTTAAGATCATCGCCACACGCGGCACCAGGCGGCATCTGGAGGCGAACGGGGTTGCCTGCGAAGTCGTCAACAAGGTTCTGGAAGGGCGCCCGCACATTGTGGATGCCATGAAAAACCGCGATGTCGCCTTGGTTTTCAACACCACCGAAGGGGCAAAAGCGTTGTCGGATAGCAAGGATATCCGGCGCACCGCCTTGTTGAATCACATCCCGTATTATACAACTCTGGCAGGTGCGGTGGCGGTCACACGTGCTATCGCTGCCCTTAAGTCAGGGAGTGTGCAGGTGGCCCCATTGCAGAGTTATTCCAAGCGAGCGTCATAAATCTGCACACAGCAGATTTATGACCGGAACAGCTTGCGGCAAACAACGTTGTTGCCGCGGGCCTCGCCAATCCCACATAGTATGCGAAGTTACAGACTTGGTTGCGGCTTTGTGCCGGACCGGCAGGGAGACGTTAAGATGTCGATGGAGCGAGTTCCAATGACGGTGGAAGGCTTCCAGAAGATGGAAGCCGAGCTGCAGCGCTTGAAGGCCGAGGAACGCCCGCGGATTATCGCTGCGATCTCGGAAGCGCGCGCCCACGGCGATCTTTCTGAAAACGCCGAATATCATTCCGCGAAAGAAGCCCAAGGCCAAAACGAAGCGCGGATCTCGGACATGGAAGATAAGCTTTCGCGCGCCGAGGTGATCGAAACGTCGGCGTTGTCGGGCAGCACCGTAAAGTTCGGTGCGACGGTGACGCTGGTCGATGAAGATACCGACGAGAAGGTCAAATATAAGATCGTCGGCGACAGCGAAGCGAATGTGAAAGACGGAAAGATCTCCATTTCGTCGCCGATTGCGCGCGCGCTGATCGGCAAGAGCAAGGGCGAAACGGCCGAAGTGACGACGCCGAAGGGCGCGCGCAGCTATGAGGTCGTCAAGGTCGAGTGGAAATAGGGTCTGGCTCTATTGCAGATTTTTGGGCTGGACCGAGCGATCGGTCTGGCCCTTTTTGTTGGGGAGGAAATTCATTTTATGAACGGGAGGGTAATAAAAGCTAATCGGCATTATCCTTTACAAAAAACTGCTTTGTAAAATTATTTTGGATGCATTAGTCAAATTGAAACCATAGCAATTGTATGTTGGGTTCTAATTCAATGCGTCGGTTTGGCCCGTATTTGACGGCATTGACAACTCATAAACGGGCGTAATCGGCTTCCGGCTGTCAGATGCAGCCGGGCCTCGTTCAATATGTGGAGATGCGTCAATGTCCCGTTTTGTTTTGATTGCTGCGAGCGTTGCTGTTTTCGGCGCGATGCCCGCTTATGCCGCCCCTAAGGCGGTCGCCAAGGCACCGTTCCCGATGGCAGCCGATGGAACCACGAATATCGCCGATTGCGCGAAAGTGGACGTGAAATTCCGCAACGAGTGCATTAGCAAATCGCGTCCGGTTTCTGGCAAACAGCTTTATGCCGAAGCTGCCGCTTATAATGCGATGGTTGCCAAGAAGCGGGTGCTCGAAGCTGGCAAGGCAAAGGCCGTCGAAGCAGCCAAGGCTGCTAAGGCTGCTGCCGCCACGGCTGCTGCTGCAAAACTTGCAAAGGTGAAAGCTGCGGTTCCGGCGGCTGTCGTTGGTGCACCTAAGGGTTTCAAGATCGGCAAGGACGGCACCACCAATGTCGCCGATTGCGCCAAGGCAGCCCCGCAGGTTCGCAATGAGTGCATCAGCCGCGCGCGTCCGCTGACGGGCAAGGAATTGGCCAAGTTCATCAAGAGCCGTGCCGCTGCGACACCGGTTGCGCCGGTAAAAGCCAAGGCTGCCGTTGCTCCGATAAAGGGCAAAGCCGCAGTTGCTCCGGCCGCCGTCAAGCCGGTTGTTGCGCCGGTTCGCGGCAAAGGCTTTGTAATTGCCAAAGACGGCACGACGAACATTTCCGATTGCGCCAAGGCCAATCCGGATTTCCGCAATGAGTGCATCAGCCGCGCCCGTCCGGTTCCCGGCAAGGTCATTTATGCCAGCATGAAGTCGAAAGCTTGATTTCGGTTGAACTGTGGTTTCGAGCGAATTGGGGTGGTTATTTCGGGTGCATCCCGAGTAACCGCCCCAATTGCGCTTTTTGGGGTTTGGCGTCGCCGAGGCGTCAATCCATCCATTGTTGCCCCGGACGGGATCGTGCGCGCAGCGTGCGATTGCGATCCGGGGTCTTTCCATCTTCCAGAGTGGTAAAGATCCCGGATCTGCATGCGCAAGGGCGCACTTGTCCGGGAAACCAATGGAGGGAGGTCTCCTGCATCGACAGGAACCAGAGAAAAGTGGGGAAGACTGCCTTACGCTCAATCCTGCAGGGCTTGGGCGCGGACGAGGCGGGCGTAGGCGCCGTCTTGGGGCATGAGGGCTGCGTGAGTGCCGGTTTCGATGATGGTGCCTTCATCGAAGACGGCGATGAGGCCGGCGTCACGGACCGTCGAGAGGCGGTGGGCGATGACCAAGGTCGTGCGGCCACGGGTGAAGCGGGCCAGTGCGTCCTGGACGAGGCGTTCGCTTTCACTGTCGAGGGCGGACGTGGCTTCGTCGAGCAGGAGGATCGGCGCGTCCTTGAGGATGGCGCGGGCAAGGGCTAAGCGCTGGCGCTGGCCGCCCGAGAGGCGCATGCCGCGGTCGCCGATTTCGGTGTTGTAGCCGTCGGGCTGGGCCATGATGAAGTCGTGGGCGGCGGCGGCCTTGGCGGCGGCGATGATTTCGTCCTGCGTTGCGCCGAGTTTGCCGAGGGCGATGTTGGCGCGGATGGTGTCGTCGAACAGGGTGACGTCCTGGCTAACGATGGAGACGGCACCGCGCAACGAGGCGATGGTGACGTCGCGGAGGTCCTGGCCGTCGATCAGAATGCGGCCTGCGGTGGTGTTGAATAGGCGTGGGACTAGATTGATGAGGGTCGTTTTTCCCGCCCCGGAGCGGCCCACGAGCGCGACGGTCTGGCCGCCGGGGACGTCGAGGGTCACGTTGCGGACGGCGGTCTTATCGCTGGCCGCATCGTAGGCGAAAGCGACTTGGTCGAAGACGATGTTGCCTGCAGTGATGGCGAGCGGGGTTGCGCCGGGCTTGTCGACGACGCGGGGTTTTTCATCCATCAGTGCGTAGAAACTTTCGGCGGCGGCGAGGCCTTCCTGCACTTTTGAGGGCAGCGAGCCGACGGCGCGGATCGATTGGGCGGCGAGCAGAAGGGCGGAGACAAAGCCCATGAAGTCGCCGACGGTCAGGACGCCGCTGGAGATGCGCCATGTGGCCAGCGCGATGACGCCGGCGACCGCGATGCCGCCGAAGGCTTCGAGCATGGGGTCAATGCGGGCCCTGGCGCGAATGGCTTTCATGCGCAGCTTGAACAACTGCTCAAAGCTCGCGTTGACGCGCTGGGCGGCGTAACCTTCGAGGCCGTAGGACTTGATGAGGCGGGCGCCGGAGAGTTTTTCAGACAGGAGCGCGGTTGAATCTCCCAGTTCGGCCTGTGTGCGTTTGGCGACGGTGCGCAGGCGCTTTGAGACCAGCGCGATGGGTAGTCCGGCGAGCGGGTAGATGCCGAGGATGATGAGCGACAGGCCCCAGTCGATGTAGATCATCGAGCCGACGAGGGTCGCGACCGTGAGGGTGTCGCGGATGGCGGTCGTCAAGGTGGATTGGACGGCTTGCTGGATGAAGCCGATGTCGTTGGTGAGCCGCGAAATGAGATTGCCGGGGGCCTCGCGGGACAATCGTGCGAAGTCGGCGGCGACGAGATGGGAAAAGGCGGTCGTCTGCATGTCGGTCGACATGCGCATGACGAAGCGGTTGGTTTCGACTGTCTGGAGGTAGAGGAACAGGGCGCGGGCGGCGGTGACGGAAACGATCGCGCCTAGGATGAGGTAGAGGCTGTCGGTCTTGCCGTCTTTCAGGTTGTCGAACGAAGCTTTGATGATGAGCGGATAGGCCCCGGTGCAGGCGGCGAGCACGACGGTCAGGATCAGGCCGTAAAGGATCTGGGCCCAACGCGGCGCGATCCAGTCGTGCAGGAAGCGTGAAAGCAGCCGTGTGCTGGTGGCTGGTTTGACAGCCGCTGTCGCGCTTCCTGTTTGCGTGAGCATCAGGATTCTTTCGTGGGGTGGGCTGGATCCATCAGGCGATGGAGGTGGACCACGTAATAGCGCATGTGGGCGTTATCGACCGAGCGCTGGGCGGCGGCTTTCCAGGCTTTGTGGGCCTCGGCGTAGTTCGGGTAAAGGCCGACGATCTCGACGGCCTTTAGGTCTTTGAACTCCTGGGATTCAAGATTGACGAGTTCGCCGCCGAGGACGAGGTGGAGCAGTTGGCCCTTGGATGTCGACATACTTGGAGGTCTCCTGTGTGTTGCGGGAACCTAAATCACGATTCAGCTGAGGCCTGCAAACCAGGACAACGCCATGTCCGTGACGAGGCCGAGAAAGAGAGCAATGCCGACGTCACGATTCGAGCGGAAACGGCGGAGGCAATTCAGGGGATCGTTTACGTCGAGGGTGACCACCTGCCAGGACAGCTGGAGCGAGACGAGCACCACGGCGGTGACGAAAATCAGGTGCGCACCGGCCATGAAGCCGGAGATCAACCAAAGGGTGACGGCAGCCGCGTAAAAGCCGCCGATCCAGGTCGGGGAGTTGTCGCCGAAGGTGATGGCGGTCGACTTCAGGCCGATGGATTGGTCGTCTTTTTTGTCCTGGTGGGCGTAGATCGTGTCGTAGCCGATCGTCCAGCAGATCGCACCGAGATAAAGCACAACGGCGGGCCAGCCGATGGAGCCTTTGACGGCGGTCCAGCCCAGCAGTGCGCCCCAGTTGAACGCTAAGCCCAGACCGACTTGGGGCCAATTGGTGTAACGCTTCAGGAACGGGTAGATCGCGACGACGCCAAGGGAGGCGACGCCTGCCTGGATGGTGAACCAGTTGAATTGGATCAGTACGAGGAATGCGATGCAGGCGAGGAGCGTGGCGAAGGCCAGGGCTTGATTGGCTGTCACCTGCCCTGAGGGAATAGGGCGGCTGGCCGTACGGGCGACTTTGGCGTCGATGTCGCGGTCGACATAGTCGTTATAGGCGCAGCCCGAGCCGCGCATGAGGAATGCGCCGGCGAGGAACAGGAACAAAAACCACAGGTTCGGGTAGGGTTTGCGGTCGGCGACGCCGGCGAGGCCGACACCCCACCAGCAGGGGAACAGCAGCAGCCAATTGCCGATCGGACGGTCGAGACGGGCAAGGCGCAGGTAGGGGCGGATTGCGACGGGGGCCAGACGGTCGACCCAGCTATGCGGTACCGCGTCGGCAACGGGCATGGATGCGCCGGCTGCCACGGGCGTTGCGGCCTGCTGGGCAGCTGCGGTGCTGGCAGGCTGAGTCGTGTCAGGCGGTATACTGCTGGCCGTCATAGGATCTCGTGGATTTGGGCGACAAAATCGCTTTGGTGGGACGCTAGCGGTGCTGTTCGTGCGCTGCAATGTGGCAAGCGTGCTGTGCGGGTATTGCGGGTTGATCGTGCATTCCGCTACCACGGCGTATGGCTATTCATGATTTTTCATCGCAGCGGTTGTTTGTCGAGCCCCAGTTGGCGCAAGGCGCGGAAATCGTGTGCGAAGGTCAACAGGCGAATTACCTGCTGAACGTGCTGCGATTGCGGGACGGCGACAGGTTGCGGCTGTTCAATGGGCGGGATGGGGAGTGGGAGGCCGAGCTGTCGGGCGTTCGCAAGCGGGATTGCCGCTTTGTGGTTGGGGCGTGCGTGCGCCCTCAAGTGGCAGGGCCTGATGTCGAGTACCTGTTTGCGCCGCTAAAGCATGCGCGGCTCGACTATATGGTGCAGAAGGCCGTCGAGATGGGTGTGCGGCGGTTGCGGCCTGTCATTACGCGGCGGACGGTGGCCGAGCGGGTCAATCTCGACCGTATGCGGGCGAATGTGATCGAGGCGGCTGAGCAGTGCGGTATATTGCATTTGGCGGAGGTGCTTGCTCCGGTGAAGCTTGAGGCGGCGCTGGCGGCTTGGGATGGCGGGCGGCGGCTGGTCTTTTGTGACGAGGGGGCGGAGACGGCGAGTGCGGTTGGGCAGTTGGCCGGGTTGTCAGCTGGCGCACCGGTTGCGGTGTTGATCGGGCCGGAGGGCGGGTTTGATCCAGCCGAGCGCGAGGCGTTGTTGCGGCAGCCGTATACGCTTGCGGTATCGCTGGGGCCGCGGATTTTGCGAGCAGACACGGCGGCGGTGGCGGCACTGGCGCTGGTCAATGCGGTTCACGGACGGGGCTGGTAGGGGGTAGCCCACAGGACACTTGTGCGTTTGCCGTTTGAGCTTATAAGCGCGTCACAATAGTTCTGGAATCTCGAACTAACTTATTGCACGGACTAAAAACCAGCCCGCAGACTGTCAGAGGTATCATTCTAGAGGTTGCGGGCTGGTTTTCTCTTTCATTTGCGCGTGGCCGCCCCACCAACCCCACGCGCGGATACCAAAGCGCTCAAGCAAGTACTTGAGCGGTTTGGTATAGCTAAGCCGATCCAACGTATTAGGGCCCTTCAGGCATGTCGACACGCGAGGCAGCAGCGCCAAGCCGGGAAATTGCGTCCCAGGCCGATTTGACCGGTTGGATTGCCGAGGGCGAGAAGCCGCGCGACCGCTGGCGGATCGGGACCGAGCACGAGAAGTTCGTGTTCAAGACGGGCAGCCTCGAGCCGGTGCCGTACGCGGGCGAGGCGGGAATCCGGGCGCTCATGGAAGGGATGATGGCGCGGTTCGGCTGGGAGCCGATCATGGAGGGGGACAACCTGATCGCGCTGCGGCGGCCCAAGTCGGAAGCCGTGCCGGGTGAAATCGGCGGGTCGATCAGTCTTGAACCAGGCGGGCAATTTGAGTTGTCCGGCGCGCCGCTCGCTAATCTGCACGATACGGCGGCTGAGACGGCGCAGCATTTGCGCGAAGTGCTGGCAATGGGCGAGACGCTTGGAATTGGGTTCCTGGGCGTGGGTTTTTCGCCGAAGTGGCCGCTCGCTGACGTGCCGAAGATGCCCAAGCAGCGTTATGGCGTGATGACCCGCTATATGCCCCAGGTGGGCAAGGGCGGGCTCGATATGATGTACCGGACGGCGACGATCCAGGTGAATCTCGACTTCGCCAGCGAAGCCGACATGGTCAAGAAGCTGCGCGTGTCATTGGCGCTGCAACCGATCGTCGCCGCGATCTTTGCCAACTCGCCGCTGACCGAG
>JANLYB010000090.1:0-1865 GCA_031365425.1 Hyphomicrobiaceae bacterium | reverse complement strand
ATCCACCCTGGGCCGCTGGATTGATGCGCAGCGTTTCTGCCGGAAGCCAGAAGGCACGCGCCGTGCCCAATTACCAGGAGCGGGGGAATCCCCGGATGCAACTGACGTGGGAGCGGCCAAAAGTGGAGGCAAACCGTGCCGGCAGGCGCGGGCGAATACGGTGCCGACCGGCTTCGGCCTTCGATCGTGCCATTGCGCTGTCCCGGGTCACATCGAGCACGCGAGATCCCTCTGCAGCCGTCGACCGCAGGGACCGGATGCGCGACTTCGCTCCTTCCCTGCAACGCTGCGCACTCTTTCGATCGTCATCAACGCGAACCGGTCGGTTCGCCTTACCCAGTGAGGAATCAGAATGCCCACGACCACGCCCCCTCGAATTCGACGCTCGCTGAGCGATATCCAGAAAGAGTACGACAGCGGCAACAAGGCTGCCCTCGAAATGCTGATGCGCGCCTGGAAAGGGATCAAGGAGCTTCCGCCCGACGACTTTCGTTCGTTCTTCATGATCGGCGGCTTTCACGGCGAGCCGTTTCGCGGCAAGGGGGAGTTCGACGCCAACTGGTGGGGCGGCTATTGCCAGCATGGCACCGTCCTCTTTCCGACGTGGCACCGGGCTTATATCTTGCGGCTGGAGCAGGCACTGCAGAGCATCCCCGGCTGCGCCGATGTCGCATTGCCGTTCTGGGACGAATGCAGCGACGAATCGCGTGAGCGTGGCATTCCCGACGCCTTGGTCCGGGAAACCTTCGTTCTCGATGGAGAAACCATTCCCAATCCGCTGCGCTCCTTCGTCTTGCCGGTCGCGATAGTGGATCAGGTCAATGGTGATCCCGTCATCTACAGCAAGCCGGCAGGATACGAGACAGTGCGCTATCCGCTGTCCGGTCTCGTCGGCTCGGCGGACGACCGGACGGCAACGAAGTTGCACAACGCACAGTTTCCAGACTATGCGAGGAACGTCCGGTATTTGAATGACAACATCGTCACGTGGCTCACCGGAAAAATAAGAATCGACGGCGTCTGGCGGGGCGAGGTGTACAGCAGATTCGTCAACTGCCTTGATGCCCCGAACTACACGCTCTTCTCGAATACGACTTCTGCAAACGCGTGGAACAAGGCGCGAGGAACCAAGGTCGTCCCGCTGGAATCCGCGCACAATTACATGCACTTGGCTGTCGGCGGATTCGACTATCCGAATTTGGGCGACTTTTCAAGTATACCCGGCGCAAACGGCGACATGGGCGAGAACGACACTGCCGGGCTCGATCCGATCTTCTTCTTTCATCATTGCTTCATCGATTACGTCTTCTGGATTTGGCAGCAACGGCATGGTGCCACCGACGCGTTGACCATCGAGGCGAGCGATCCGGGGGCGAACTCGAGTGCCAATCCCCCACCGGCCGGTATGGAGCCAAACACACCGTTGACGCTGAATACGCCGCTTGAGCCCTTCGGCAAGCCCGATGGCACGGGGCTGTTCACCAGCGCCGATTGCCTCAACATCGTGACGCAACTCGGCTATACCTACGGGCCGGGCTCGCTCGACAGCTATGTACAGCCTGCGACGAAGGCGCTGTTCGCGACCGCAGGCGTCACCGAGCCCGGCAAGACTGTCCACGTCAGCGGCATCAACCGGGCTCGCATCCGCGGTTCCTTCGTCATCACGGCCTACGCCCACGTGGATGGCCAGCGCGAGTACATCGGGTCGGAGGCCGTGCTGAGCCGCTGGCACGTCGAGGGATGCATGAATTGCCTGAGGCATCTTGAGGCCACGGCGTCCTTTCGGCTGTCGCCGCGGTCGGACGTGGCGCTGACGGTTTCAAAGGGCGTCGTCGTGGAAGTGCGCACGCGCGACGGCGTGCTCG
>JANLYB010000056.1:0-4413 GCA_031365425.1 Hyphomicrobiaceae bacterium | reverse complement strand
CGCGCACTAATCGGCTTCAGCGGAGGTTGGGATGCTTGCTGCCGCGGTCACCATGTCAATCCAAGCTGCGGCAGTCCGCCTGCCCGGCCCGCAGGCCAGTACGGCAAGCGCATTTGCTGGACCAGTCAGCCTATCGCGCGGGAGAACCATCTATCTCCAGTGCTCCGGTTCTGGGCGGTTCACCGTCGTTCTTGAGTCTGGCGACGGTGGCCATCGCCAGCACATGGCAAAATTTTTCGACCAGCTTTCGAGCCGTTACCGTGTTTGCGCCTACGATCGCCGGAACATGGGTCTTAGCTCCAAGGCTCCCCTGCCGAGGAAGGCTGGGGACCTTTCAGCGGACCTCTTTGATTCCCTCGAAGCGAGAGGTGAGAAAGGGCCCTTTGTTCTTTTTGGGTCATCCATCGGCGGTCTTCTCGTTCGCCTCCATGCCGCCACTCACATGGTGGCCGGGTTCGTGACCAGCAATCAGGTGGGCACAAGTGCCGAGTGGCGAGCCGCAACGTATCGTCTCATGAGCGCCAAAGAGCGTCACCGCGACCGTGAGTGGCAGGCAGGCGCCAACAACGAGCATATTGACGTTAACGACGTAAGTCGCGTGATCCAGCGGGCAAGATGAGGCTTGGCGGTCGCGGGTGATGGTGGCGACGGCACGGTCGTAAAGGGCGTCTGCGCTGGCTGGCGACAGCGATGTGCGGACGTCGGGGACGTAGGTCCGGGTGCGTTGCGTGACGTCGTTGTCGCTGCCGGTGATGCCTTCGACATAACGGGGCGCGCCCTGCTCGCGCAGGCTGGAGGCGACGGCGTTGATTTCTTCTTCCGAGACGTACGGACCATGGACGCGCTGCATCTGGCCGGTGCCGTTGGCGTAGAGCATGTCGCCTGCGCCCAGGAGCTGTTCAGCATCCTCGCCGCCGATGACGGCGCGGCTGTCGAGTTTGCTCGCCGCTTTATAACTGACGCGGGCGGTAAGGTTTGCCTTCAAGCCCGGCGTCACGATATCGGCGGTGGGGCGCTCGGTGGCCATGATGAGGTGGATGCCGGCAGCCTTGGCCGCGTCAGCCAAACGCTTCACCGCACCTTCGATTTCGTTGCCCGCGACGGCCATCAGGCCGGCGAACTCATCCATCACGATGATGATGTAGGGCATCGGCTCGAGGTTCATTTCCTCTTGCACATAGGTCGCTTCGCCGGTGCGTTTATCGAAGCCGGTTTGGACCGTGCGCGCGAGCCGTTCGCCGCGCTTCTTGGCATTGCGGACGCGGTTGTTGAATACGTCGATGTTGCGAACGCCGAGCGCTGCCATGCGCTTGTAGCGTTCTTCCATTTCGGTGACGCACCACGATAGGGCGGTGATCGCCTTGTGGGGGTCGGTCACGACGGGCGTCAGTAGATGCGGGATGCCGTTGTAGGCGGCAAGGTCGAGCATCTTGGGGTCGATCATCAGGAAGCGGCAGTCTTCAGGGCCGTGCTTGTACAGTAGCGACAGGATCATGGCGTTGATGCCGACGGACTTGCCAGAGCCGTTGGCGCCCGCGACCAGCATGTGAGGAATGCGGGCGAGGTCGGCGACGATGGGGCGACCTTCGACGTTGCGGCCCAGCGCGACGGGGAGGACATCCATGGTCGAGCGGTAGACGTCGGCGTCGAGCACATCGCGCAGCATGATGGGTTCGCGGATCTGGTTGGGCATTTCGACGGCGAGCGTCGTGCGGCCCTGGATGGCAGCGATCCGGACTGACGCGACACTCATGCCACGGGCGATATCGCCGGCGAGCGAAATCACGCGGGCGGGATTGGTACCGCGCGACGGTTCGAGTTCGTAGATCGTGACCACCGGGCCGGGAACGATGTCGCGGATTTCGCCGATGACGCCGAAGTCGGCGAGCACGTCTTCCAGCAGGCGAGCGTTTCCGCGCAACATGCTCTCGGTGTAGTTGGGTTTCGCGCGCGAACCGGCGGGGCGCTCCAGCAGATTAAGCGACGGGCGTCTGTAGGCTTGGGTTTTGACGAGCGCGGTCGCCCGCACCTTTGGGGGCGCGGACGGCGGCAGGACTTCGTAGCCGGGCGCTTGGAATGTGTCGTGGGTATGCATTGCACCGCGGCCCGCCGTGGTGAAGGCCTCGGTCAGGGTATCGCGCATGGTGTGGGGCGCGTTGGATTGGACCGCCGGCATTGCGTGCGTATGCGGGGCGTCGTAGTCCATTTTGGGCGCGAAGCGTTCCGCGATCCCGCGGCTGGCCGTTTCTGTGTAGGCCTCAAATTCGGGGTCGGCGGGTTCGCCGTTCGCATCATCTTCAAAACCGGCATATGGGCCGAAGCGATCTTTCTGGCGCGGGCCGGCTCTTGTGTACTGCGCGGCGGCACGGTTCGTGCTGCTCGCATTGTGGGGCGTTACCGCACGCGCGGTCAGCACGGGCTCGACGCGCTGCGAGGTGTGCGCGGCGGGAGCAGTCCGCGAGATGTGGCGGATGGTTTTATCAGCGCCACCGCGCTTCCTCGTTGCGCCCAGACTAACGACGGCGCTCCACAGGCCCAGCGCCAGCAGAAGCAGACCAGCGACGGGACGGCCGAATTCGGCATGGGCTACAGCGAAGGGAGCGGAGGCGACGCGGAACACGGCATCCCCGACGATGCCGCCAAGGCCCGGATGCAGCGGCCACTGCGCGGGAACCGGCAAGGCTGCCGCTGCTGCCGCCAGCAGCATGACGGTCGCGAGGAAGGTCGCGACCCGGCGGCCGAACTTCGGCACAGTTTCTTTTCTGATGAAGGCAAGCGCCCAGAACATGGGGCCGAGCAGCAACGCGAGTGCCGCCGCGCCGAAGGTCTGCATGATGAGATCTGCGCCCACTGCGCCCGGCGTGCCGAGCCAATTGCGGGCAGCACGCGACGTCGTGTGCGACAGGCTCGGGTCTTGGATCGACCAGGAGATGAGGCTCATCCAGGCCAGTGCCAGGATCGCCAGCAGCATCACGCCGGACGCCGCGCGGATGCTGTCGCGCAGGCGGTTGGCCATCGCGGACGGCATGAGGGGACGGCCACCGCTTGTGCGCGGCACATCCTCAAACACATAGGGCTTTCTCGACGCCATACGCACGACACTCGGACACAAATACGAAACAGCGTGTGATGCTCAGCCCTTTATCTTAAAGCCCGGCCATACGCTCGAACGCGTCCTTGAGCGTGGGCAAATCTTGGACGAGTGCGACCCGGACGTAGTCGTCGCCCGGATTAATCCCGTCCTGAGCTGTCTGCGCCAGGAAGCATCCAGGAAGCACTCTGACACCCGAACGTTGCCATAGGGTTACCGTCGCGTTTCGACCGCCGCCAAATTGCGCCATATCGAGCCAAAGGAAGAATCCGCCTGCTGGCCGGACATAGCCAAACTTTCCGGTAAGCATTTGATCGCACAGGTCGAATTTGGCGCGATAGGCTTGCCGGTTGGCGCTTGCGTGCTGTTCCTCGGCCCAGACGGCAGCGGACGCATGCTGGGTTGGACCGGGCACCTGCGGGGCAATCGAATTGCGGATTTCGGCGAGGCTGTCGAGAAAAGTTGCATCTCCCGCGCAGAAGCCCGACCGCAAGCCGGGCAGGTTTGAGCGCTTGGACAGCGAGTTGAACACCACGAGGTTGGCGAACCGTTCGGGCGTGGTGATTGCGACCTCCAGTCCGCCAGTCGGGGGCTCGTTGGAATAGATCTCAGAATAGCATTCGTCGAAAAACAGCATGAAGTCATGCTTGCGGGCGAGGGCAAGCGCGCGTTCGATATAGGCACGCGAGGCGACCGCGCCCTGCGGGTTGGCCGGCGAACACACGTAGAAGGCGATGGTGCGGTTGAGCAGGGCGGTGTCGTTGGCAATCGCGTCGAGGTCGGGCAGGTGGCCGGTTTCTTTGGTCGCGTTGAGATAGACGGGCTCGGCGTTCACCGCCAACGCTGCACCGATGTAGGCTTGGTAATACGGATTGCACAGCAGCACCGCGGGGCGGACGCCGGGGGGCAATTGCTTGCGCCCAGCAGCAGGCAGGCACGCAGTAAACAGGCCTTCGCGCGAGCCGTTGGTCGGGATGATCTCGGTCGCCGCGTTGACCGGGGATGGCAACCTGTAGCGGCGCTGGAGGAAGTCCGCAATCGCTTGGCGCAGTTCGTCGGAGCCGCGGATCGGCGGATATTTCGCATACAGCGCCTGGGCTTCGCGCAGCTTATCGACGATAAAGCTGGGCATCGTCTCGCGCGGTTCACCCAACGTCAGGTCAATCGGCGGCGTGCGGCCCGGCGCAATGGCGTCCAGCAAACGCCGCAACTGCGTGAACGGCGAGAGGATCGCGCCGGAGGTCAGTGCCGCTAGTGCTCTCTACCCCCCACGGACCACCCGTGCGCTTGCCGCACTGCTCCTCCCCTCGCTCTTTGCCAGA
>JANLYB010000316.1:0-4980 GCA_031365425.1 Hyphomicrobiaceae bacterium | reverse complement strand
GAACCCGATGGCGAAGCGGACGAAACATCGTGACGGCTCGTTTGCTGGCGCGCACCACACGAAATTAGGTTTGATGCTATGAAAGTTCGTAATTCATTGAAGTCGCTGCGCGCTCGTCACCGCGACAACCGCGTTGTGCGCCGCAAGGGCCGTCTCTACATCATCAACAAGACGCAAAAGCGCTTCAAGGCACGCCAGGGTTGAAGCCTGTCTGCTCATCCTCTGAGAGGCATTGCCGCAATTTAACCTGATACCCCTTTGACGTCGGCCTCTGGCCGCCGTAGCGTTTTGTTATGGCAAAAAACGCAAATCCCTCAAGACGTCGTCGCATCTGGCCCGTTCCGGCCACGCTTGTCGCGTTCGGCCTGCTTATGACGAGCGCCGTCCAGGCCGCCGATCCGGTCCCCTCAAAGCCATCCCCGCCTGCACCCGTCGAAGTTCCTCGTAATGGCCCGCAAGCTCAAGGCCCGCAAGCTCAAGGCCCGCAAGTTCAAGGAACGCCGGGTTCCAGCAAACCCGGCCTCGCCAATCAGCCGCTGCCTAACACCGCCGGCGAACGCATCAAGCTGCTGCAGAACCTCTACGCCTATCTCGCCACCGCCGAAGATGAAAAGCAGGCCCAGCCCATAGCCCAAGCCATCGAGCGCCTGTGGCTCTATTCAGGCAGCGACACCATCACCGTCCTCATGGACCGCTCGGCCAAGGCGATTGGCGAGAAAGACCTCGATCTCGCCCTGAAATTTCTTGATGCCGTCGTCGATCTCGCTCCCGACTTCGCGGAAGGCTGGAGCCGTCGCGCCTACGTCCACCACCTGCGCAACGACGTCGAACGCATGGTCGGCGACCTCCGCCGCTGCATCGCGCTCGAACCCAACCACTACCGCGCCATGGAATTCTTAGGGCTCGTCCTTCGTGAAACCGGCCAGAAGAAAGCAGCCCTCAAAGCCTTCGAACGCCTGCTCGAAATAAATCCAAACGCCCCCGGCGTTCCCGATGTCGTCAAGGAGCTTTCCCGCGACGTCGACGGCCAGAAGACCTGAGCCCGGCAAGCCGCGTAGCCTCACCGCCCCGGAACCTCCCAAGCCCTCCAGCGTTTGGCTGAGGGTTGTTACGGAGGAAAGCATTATGTCGAAAGTCATGGGTTTGAGTGTCCTGGCGATCATCGCCGCCTGTGGACTTTCATTCGCAGCACGCGCTGCCGAACCCGCAGCGGCGCCATCTACCCCGTGCAACAAAGCGGCGCCCACCGAAGCAGCGACGCCTTCTGTCAAAAGTCCCAGCTCAGGCACCGCACCAGGCGACGCGGGCTCGACGGGTTGGTCCGGCGGAACCGGCGGCTCCAATATCGGCACGTCACAAGACGGCCCGACCCCCGCCAGCCCAACGAGCCAGCCCGAAACCGCTAAGGGCCTCGACCCAACTAAGCCGAGCCCGGCGAACCCGGCCGCCACGAACTGCGGCTAAGGTATCGTTCAAGCAAGCTCGCCAGGCGCGCAGCGGCCAGGGGCCATCACTCAGCGACCGGTCCGCCCTTATCATCCAGATACGCAATCCGGATCATATTGGTCGCGCCCGGCGACCCGAGCGGCACACCTGCGGTAATCAAGATCCCTTCGCCAGCCTTGGCAAAACCTTCCTCGAACGCGATCCGGCAAGCCTTATTGACCATGTCCGACAGATCTTGCGGATCGCTCGTCAGGATCGACTGAATACCCCACACGCACGCCATCCTCCGCGCGGTCTCAGGCACCGGCGTCAACCCGATCACAGGCAGGCCCGGACGTTCCCGCGCCACGCGCAACGCTGTGGAACCCGTCGCCGTGTAACAAAAGATCGCCGCGAGATCGACGGTCTGGCCGACCGCGCGCACAGCCGCCGCAATCGCACCCGGCCCCGATGCAACCGGATCCGTCCGCGTCGCATGAACGATCGCGTCGTAGCTCGGATCGGCTTCGACCTCCATGGCGATTCGGTCCATCATCGCAATCGCTTCGTTCGGGAACTGCCCAACCGCCGACTCTGCAGACAGCATCACCGCATCCGCACCGTCAAACACGGCGGTCGCAACGTCCGACACTTCGGCACGCGTCGGCACGGGCGCTGTGATCATGCTTTCCAGCATCTGGGTCGCAACCACGACGGGCTTGCCTGCCGCGCGGCTCATACGGGTGATCTGCTTTTGCAGACCGGGGACCTTTTCGACCGGCATCTCCACGCCAAGATCGCCGCGTGCGACCATCACCCCGTCCGACGCTGCAATCACAGCCGCAAGGTCGGTGATCGCCGACGGCTTCTCAATCTTGGACATGATCGCGGAGCGCCCGGCCACACGCTTATGCACGTCCGCCACATCTTCGCCGCGCTGCACGAACGACAGCGCGATCCAATCGACGCCGAGTTCAAGTCCGTACGCGAGATCGGCCTCGTCTTTTTCCGTCAGCGGTCCGACAGCCAGCATTGTATCCGGCAGACTGATGCCCTTCCGCGATGCCAGTGCACCGCCTACAACCACTTTGGCTGCTATCCGTCCCGCTTTATTCTCAAGCACTTGCATGCGGATCTTGCCGTCGTCGAGCAGCAAGTAATGCCCGCCTTGGACGGCATCGAAAATCTGAGGGTGCGGCAGGAACACACGCTCGGACGACCCGGCCGTTTCCGTGCGGTCAAAGCAGAACGTCTCGCCTTCCTTGATTAACACGCGCCCGCCTGTGAACTCGCCGAGCCGGAACTTCGGCCCTTGCAGATCATACAAGATACCAATCGGATGCCGGTTCTTATGCTCGCAGTAACGCACCGCTGCATGAAGATCGCGCGCCATGTCGTGGCTGGAGTGGCTCATATTGATGCGGAACACATCGACGCCGGTATGAACCAGCTTGTCGAGCATTTCCGGGCTGGAAGACGCAGGTCCCAGCGTGGCGACGATCTTAACTTTGCGATTGCGTCTCATGAAATCCTACCTTGCCGTTCTGAAAATGTAGTTTGGTTCATACCACTTTACGCAAACGGCATCACCATGCTGTAGCTATCACTTCGTCTTGCCGCTCGCGTCGTCGGGATCGGTTAGGCGGATCGTCCATTCTTTGGCTTCGCCCGTGTCGACTTCGAAAAACCCCGAGCGGGCGTGTCCGCGCTTAGGACAGTCTTGGACGCCGCGAATAGCAAACGATTTGTCGCCCGTGCACATAAAGTTCGTGCCGGTCCACTCGCCGCCGCGATCATAATCGACGGCATGAACATAGACGAACCGGCTCGGCACCGCCCCCTTGAGCAGAGTCTCGCACGTCTGCGCCGCAATATTCCACCAGCCCTCGGTCGCCCAGCCTTGCGGGTCCTGATAGCCGATGGAAACGCCCACCCGGCTTGCGGTGGTATTGCAAAGTTTGAGCTCGGCGCGTGCCGCCGTCGCGGATGCGATGACAGCCACAGCCAGACACAAAGCGGGAATGACGTTGCGGGTGATCACGTAGGACGCTCTCCGGTCTGCTCGTTCGTGCGGTCACGGATCGACCAGAATGACGCGGAAATCGTTGACGTTCGTCTGGGTCGGCCCGCAGAGGATTAGGCCATCGACCTGCCGGAAGAAAGCCGTTGAATCGTTGTTGGCAAGGAAGGTGGCAGGATTGAGGTTCAAAGCCGTTGCCCTGGCAAGCGTCGAGGGCAGAACCAACGCGCCCGCCGGGTCGCTCGCACTGCCAGCGCCTCCGTCGGTGCCGTCCGTGTCGCCCGCGAGTGCCGCGATTCCAGGCGACCCCGCAAGTGTCGCGACAAGACTGAGCGCATATTCCTGGTTAGGCCCGCCCGACCCGTTGCCGCGTACCGTCACGGTTAACTCGCCGCCCGATAGAATGGCAACGCGCTCGCCGGCTTTGCGATACCCTAAAGCCATCTTGCCATGCTCGGCCGCGACGTCACGCGCTTCGCCTTCAAGACTGTCGCCGAGCATATCAACGCGGTATCCCGCGGCCGTCGCCAGAGCAGCCGCGGCCTGAATGGACGCCTTGGGCGCGGCCACGATTCGATAGGCCGACTGCGCGAGCTTAGGGTCACCGGGCTTGATGGTCTCGTTGGCTGGATCGGCAAGTGCGGCAGCAATTTCCGGCTCCGGCGTAATGCCCCATTTGGCCAGCACAGCCCGTGCATCCGCCAGCGTCGAGCGGTCGCCCACGGTCGGCCCCGAGCCGATCTCGTCAGGATGATCGCCCGGCACATCCGAAATGGCGAGCGTCAGCAGCCGCGCTGGATAAGCGGCCGCGGCGAGCTTCCCGCCCTTGATCCGCGACAGGTGCTTGCGCACGCAGTTCATTTCCGAAATCGGCGCGCCCGAACGCAGCAATTGTTTGGTCAAGCGCTGCTTGGCCTCAAACGTCACGCCCTCGACAGGGGCCGCCCACAGCGCCGATGCCCCGCCTGACAAGAGCACGAGCACCAGATCGTTAGGACCGGCAGCCTTAGCCGCCTCGATAGCCCGCGCCGCGCCAGATGTCGAATGGGCGTCCGGCACCGGATGTCCCGCCTCGATGATCTCAATGAACGTCGTCGGCAGCCCAAATCCATGCCGCGTTGTGACGAACCCGCCGACATGGGCTTGCTGTCCGTTCGCGATGTAATGGGCTTCCGTCGCTTGCACCATCGCCGCCGACGCCTTGCCAGCGCCAATGATGATGATCCGGCCGCCCTTCGGTACTTGGGGCAGATGCGGCGGCACACACGACCGGGGATGCGCCGTCGACCAGGCCGCCGTGTAAAGCGACATCAAAAGGGCGCGGGTCGTGTCTTCGGAAGCGGCAGGGGCGGGGTTCTTGGGCATCGATGGCCTTTGGGACTTAAGCTTATCCTTTGGTAGAATATCCATTGCGGGATGGAGACCGTGCCGTCAAGCGTCCGGCAGCCCTTGCCGATGGCAATAAGGCCAGTCCATATACGAACATGGATGTTCGTTTCCCCCTGGCACAAGCAACGATTGATAGCAAGCAAACC
>JANLYB010000295.1:0-2477 GCA_031365425.1 Hyphomicrobiaceae bacterium | reverse complement strand
GCGCCGACACGCCGCTCGTCATGTAGGTCTTGCCGAGCGAACGATCGAATGGGCATTTGCGGAATGCATCGTTGAGCGACGCAATCGCCGTTGATGCCTTGCTCATGACTGGCCTCCGCGTTTGGGCGGAGCCGTCATCTTCGGCGTAACCGGCAAACCATAGAGCGGATCGCCGGGCTTCACCTTATGGAACGAAGCTTGCGCATGATGGCGGTTGCTGAGTTCGGCGCACTGCGATCGCGCTATGGCGATACACACGTCTTGCGGCAGGTCATAAGGGCCAAGCCACATCGGCTTTTCACCCGCCACCATGCTCCAGGTTTTCGCGAAGTACCAGCCGTCGGGACGTCTTTCGACGAGGTGTTGAGCCAGTTGGTAGCGGTACTGAACCGCTTCGCGCTTCGCTGCTTCCTTGGTCGGTTTGGTCGCTGTTGGCCCGCCCGCCTCCATGGGGTTGACCGTGGGCGCTTTTGTACTTTGTGTCATTGAACAATCTCCGTCTCACAAGCGGGACCCGATCATTCGGATGCCGCAGAGCGGGACGGAGGGTCTTCATACATTGTACGCGGGAGCAGGCGATTGGCCACTAGCCGCCAGCCCAACGGCTCGATTTTACCACCAGCGAGAATGTCCGTCATAGCCGGTGCGGTGCCACCAGCCGTAGCGGCGCGGGGCCACCTCGGCATCGTGTTTTTCGCGATAGATGTGGGCGCGGGCCTGGACCTGAGCTCGCTCGATTTCGCTACGCTCATAAGGGTCCACGCGACCGTCTTCACGGGCGCGCACGATCATCCGGGTGATCCGGTGCTGCTCTTCGCGCAGCGTCGCCGCTTCACGGTAGGTCAGCGAGCCGTTGCGGATGCCGTTTTCGAGATCGATCCCCGCCAGAAGCGTAAACTTTGAGCCTCGATGTCGGCTCTCCTCTGTAACCAGCCATCGCATCGGTATCCAGCTTCCGCCAGATCTACCACATGGCCCGTGTATCAAGGGCGCGGTAGGACAGGAGAGTCTCGTTGCGCTTAAGCTCACCTCCATCGACAGCCAAAAGATACTGATCCGGTCAAGCAGGGCACAAGCGCACGAATCGCTTTGCGATGCTCTCGCCGCCGCTATTTGAGCTATTGCGTGACCGGTATCGGATCGCCCGACCGCGCCTGTTCCCTATTAAATACATGGAACTAAATCCACACCTCATAGTTCATTCACCAGCGACGACGCGCCCGTCAATTCCGAAGGCGGTTGCCCCCTCGACCAGCTTTCCGAACGTCCGCACCGTCGTCGCATCGCAATCATCTTTTTCGAGGTAATCTTACGCAATTGGTAGGCGCAGTCTACGTCGATTGGCGCTGTTTCGCACTACCTCAGAAAAAGGTTACCTATACTTTGCACGCAAGCTTCCGTTGGAATGAGGCAGTATAATATGCGTACAGAACGTCGAGTGCAAGTCGATGAAGATTTTCAACAGAAAATGCTGCAGAAACTAGATGTAGGCCACACCAGCAATCAATCCCATCACGTCGAACCTTCGCATAGAGCCACACCCGCCCAAAATCCCGTTGGGGCGCTGGCATCGATGAGAGCGATTGTTATTATTGACCCACGGTCCCTTACACGAGAATGTTTGGCGCGTGCACTTCGATCTCTCAGCGACACACCAATCGTATCTCTCCCCTCAATCGAAGCGTGGTCAGAGGTTGCGAACACGATGCCAGCATTGGCCATCTTGTTGTGTATCTCCGGTATCCACCGCGATCCCGATATTCAGCGAAAAATCACTCTTATCGAGCTGTGTAGTAATCTTGCGCCAATTATAATTTTGGGCGAAACAGAAGATCCAGAGCTGATGATCGAATTCTTAGATAGCGGGGCTCGGGGTTACATTTCCACGAGTATGTCACTCCCGGTGACACTCAAAGCGCTACTGCTCGTCGCGGAAGGGGGCGTGTTCATTCCTGCTAACGGTCTCATTGCATCACAAAGGCAGGTTGCTCGTTCAGGAAAGGACGGCCACGGCGAGAAGGAAATGTTTACCTCACGCCAAGCTGCTGTCGTCAAAGCCGTTTGTCTCGGCAAGGCAAACAAGGTGATCGCCTACGATCTCAACATGTGTGAGAGCACCGTCAAGGTTCATGTGCGCAATATCATGAAAAAGTTGAAAGCGAAAAATCGGACAGAAGTGGCTATGATCGTCAAAAGCTCAGGCGACGCTGGTCCTCTCAATAGCAGAATAAATTATCATCGTGATGATCGTGATGATCGTGATGTAGTGGGTTGATGCAGATCGGTTTTCCGCCACTACTGACGCTTTGGTCCAGCTTTGCGCGTTGCCGCGTCCTCACCGCCCCGCAGATAGCGCCGAACCGTGTTGCGCGACCGACCCGTTGAACGCGTCAGACCGTGCTTCTTCAAAACAACCAATTCCATCTGTTCCTCCGCCTTCAGCATCGGCCCCTCCACATCGGAGGAACCACCTAATG
>JANLYB010000250.1:0-2738 GCA_031365425.1 Hyphomicrobiaceae bacterium | reverse complement strand
TGTTTTTTCTTGCCGAGGCTGAGTTTGGCTTGGCCGTCGATGAGGTCTTTGGGGCCGACGGTGTAGGTGGGGTCGGAAATCTTGGTGTCGTTGATCGAGACCGAGTTGTTGGCGATAGCTTTGCGGACTTCGCTGTTGGATGTGGCGAGTCCTGCGGCGACGTAGAGATTCAGGATGCCAAGGCCGTCGCCGATTGTGGCGGAGTAGACCGGCAATCCTGCGGCGGCTTTGCCTTCCTGGAAGGTTTGCTGGGCGGTGAGGGCTGCGGCATCGGCTTTGGCGCGTCCATGGATGAGGGCTGCCGCTTGCGTGGCAAGCACCTTCTTGGCTTCGTTGATTTCGGCACCCTGGAGGGCTTCCAGTTTGGCGATTTCGTCCATGGGCAGTTTGGTGAACAGCTTGAGGAAGCGACTGACGTCGGCGTCCTCGGTGTTGCGCCAGTATTGCCAGTAGTCGTAGGCGGACAGCTGCTCTTCGTTGAGCCAGACGGCACCTGCGGCCGTTTTGCCCATTTTGGCACCCGACGAGGTGGTCAGCAGCGGGCAGGTAAGGGCGTGGAGGGGCGTCTTGACGCCCATCCGGCGGCCCAGGTCGGAGCCGGTGACGATATTGCCCCACTGGTCGGAGCCGCCCATTTGCAAGTTGCAGCCATAGCGCTTGGAGAGTTCGACGAAATCGTAGGCCTGGAGCAGCATGTAGTTAAATTCGATGAACGAGAGTTCTTGCTCGCGTTCGAGGCGCATTTTGGCCGAGTCCATCGCCAGCATGCGATTGACGGAGAAGTGGCGGCCGACGTCGCGCAGGAAATCTATGTAGTTCAATGGCGCGAGCCATTCGGCATTGTCGGCCATGATCGCGTCGCGCTGGCTTTCGCCGAAGGTCAACAGTTTGGCGAAGAAGGTCTTGATGCTCTCTTTGTTGGCGTCGATCTCGCTGATCGGGCGCAGGACGCGGGTTTCGTCCTTGCCGGAGGGGTCGCCGACGCGGGTCGTGCCGCCGCCCATGAGCGAGATGGGCTTGCCCGCGCCCGTTGCCTGCATCCAGTGCAGCATGAGGGTGGGCAGCAAATGGCCGATGTGGAGCGAAGGGGCCGTGCAATCATAGCCGACGTACGCCACGAGCTTGCCGCTGGCCGCCAATGCGTCAACGCCTTCGAAGTCGGAGCACTGGTGAATAAAGCCGCGTTCGGTCAGAATTTTCAGAAAGTCGGATTTGAAGGTCGTCATGATCACACTGTTGGGTTTGAGCGGGGCGCAAATCGGCCTAGCATCTGAATCGAGCGGATACATGCAACGGATGGTGGTCAATGAGCAAGGTGATGCGTGCGCTGGGGCTGATGAGCGGGACGTCGATGGATGGAATCGACGTGGCTTTGATCCAGACCGACGGGGAAAAGTTCGTATCGCGCGGGCCGTCGATGACGTTTGTATATTCGCCGGAGACGCGGGCACGATTGGCCGCCGGGCTGGTCGAGGCGCGCCAGATTGTTGAACGGGCCGAGCGGCCGGGCAGTCTGACAGCTCTTGAAGCGGAGATTACGGAGCTTCATGCAGCAGCGGTCAACGCGTTCCGGCGCAAGCAGGGAATTGGCCGGGCGGATATCGATATCGTGGGATTTCATGGCCATACCGTGCTGCACCGGCCTCCCACGGTCGTCATCGAGACCGGGCGAGACGGTGTGCCGTTCGAGGTGACGCAGCCGGGCTTGACGGTGCAACTTGGCAGCGGGATCGGGCTGTCGGATTTGACGTCGCTCGATGTGGTGCACGATTTGCGGGCAGCCGACGTGGAGGCGGGAGGGCACGGCGCGCCGCTGGTGCCGGTGTATCACCGGGCGCTGGCCGCGCATCTGCCGCAACGGCCCGTGGTGTTTGTGAACGTCGGTGGCGTTGCCAATGTGACGGTGGTGGACCGCGAAGGTGAGATCGCGGCGTTCGATTGCGGGCCGGGAAATGCGTTGATTGACGATTGGATGCTCAAGCATACCGGGGCGGCGCTCGATACGGATGGCGCGACGGCGGCAGGCGGCCAGGCTGATGAGGATGCGCTGCGGGCCTATCTGTCGCATCCTTTTTTTGGTGCGTTGCCGCCGAAGTCGCTCGATCGGAATGCGTTCGATACCTCGCCTGTCGAGGGGATGAGTGTGGCTGATGGGGCTGCAACGCTGACGGCATTTACGGCGTGCGCGATTGCGCGGGCGCGAGAGCACATGCATGAGGAGCCGGAGCTGTGGGTTGTGTCGGGCGGTGGACGGCGCAATGCAACGCTGATGGGGATGATCGCGTCACGGGTGCAGAATGCGGTGGTGCCAGCCGAGGCAGCCGGGTTGTCCGGAGACAGCCTTGAGGCGGAGGCGTGGGCGTATCTGGCCGTGCGTTCACTGAAGGGGTTGCCGATTTCTTTTCCCGGAACGACGGGCGTGCCAACGCCTACGACGGGTGGTGTTTTGACGCGTGCGCCAAGGGGAGTGGTTTAGGGCGTTATCGCAAACAATTCAGGTGCTTGGATCCCAGTCTTCGCTGGGATGCCGGAAATTTGCGGGACTGACCGTGCGCAATTTCTAAATTGCGTTGCCGCTTAAGCTACTTGGTGAAGCGTCTGGTGTTCAGGCTGTTGAACACCAGCCAGTGTCAGGATCATAGTGGCAAGTGCTGCCGTGACGCGGGCGAGGTTGGCGTAGTCGACGGTGTCGGGGGTGTCGCGTTTAGAATGGTAGAACGGGTTGCGGAATGGGGCGG
>JANLYB010000179.1:0-2120 GCA_031365425.1 Hyphomicrobiaceae bacterium | reverse complement strand
AGCCATCTTCGTCCTTTACAAAAATCATCGACCGCGCGCCGAGGGTCTCGCTCACCATAAACATCCCAAAATCCTCCCGATACGCCGGGACGCGCTGGTTGCCGGAAGGCGGCTCCCAGTAATGGTATGGCGGCATTCCGGTCATCAATGGGATCAATCCCGCCTCTAGCCAGAGCGGTAGCACCACAAAGTGATCCTTGTGCAAAACGACGCCGCCATGTTTTGCCAGAAGAGCCTGCACCATATAGCGGTTCTGCTCACCAACAGCGCCGGCCACCATCGCCATGCCGCCAGTTGGGATGCCGAGATCGAGGCAGATGTGATAGGTATGCCTGAGCCGCGCTCCCAAGCCCACACCAAGCACAATCTGATGCTCGCGGCGGCAACGGACAACCTCGTCCAGGAGAGGGACGATGGCATTCTTGCCGCGATCCATGATGCTGCACCCACCGATCGACACAATGTTCACGTCCGGCAGCATAGCCAGAACAGACTGCTTGTCGGAGGCAGCCATCACGGTCTTGTCCATGAGGCTCTCTCGCATCAAGCCGCTGCGCATATGCGTCCGGTGGCCTGCGGCACCCTTAATGATCTCGCTCAAAGCGTGCTCCTGCCCAACGCAGACATGGAAAAACTCTGGACTGAATGCGACATCGGCCTCACGTGGCCAAGTTCTTCTCTTTCTTGGCGGCCGCGGCATCGCTTAAAACTTGCTCAAAGGACTCCCTAACATCTTTCGACGACCCATCAGCGAGGGTGATGCGAGCGCCGGTGCCGTTGGGAACAACATACGCGAGAAAGCGGGGGCTTATGCCGATGGCAGTGCCATCCATGAGTGTTAACTGGAGGAGCATGGTAAATTCTTTCGACGCGACATTGAAATATCATCTATTTCTATATTCGGGCTGGACCCCCAGCGCAATAGCGCTGGGCTCAATCTAAATATCTGAGTGCACCCGCATTATGCTTCTCGTAGGCGTTTCGATGCGAGGGGTCGCAGTTTGCAGGACTTGACTCGCAGGTTGTGACAGCCATTCGCAAATACTGACTGACGGTCATTAGCGCGTCCGGCAAACTGGCTGCGGCGGTACTTTGCGCGAGAGCTGCGATAGTTCGTTGCGAAAGAACGGACGATTGGAAGCTGAGCCACCTAGCACTCGTTAAGGCAAGCTTGGCGGAGGGGATTTCTTTTTCCCCCTGCCCGACCCGGGCGTCCAGCTTCGCTCGGCCTCTGTGGGCCGGTGTTCTCGGTGGCGATCATCGTCTTGCTCCCAAACAGCGCGGTCGGCCGCTGGTACAACATTCGAGCCGCCCCCGTTCGCGGGCTCGTTTGGGACTTCTGATTGGCGCTTCGCGTCGAAGTCATACGATGAGAAGGCCCGCACGACGAACAGCGTCACGAAACCGCTCAGAGTGCCAGCGAGCAAATTCGGCACCAGCTTCGCTGCCGGAAACAGGTAGATTTCGGCGCGCGCCCCAAGGAGTAAAACAAGGACCAGTTCAGTGGCAGTTCGAGCAATCGCAGCGGCAAATCCCAGTATGCAGTAGCCGAGCGCCCACCGAGGGAGACGCCGGGCGAGCGGCTCACAAAGATCGATCACTAAACCGGGCGCGATGTGCTTAAAGATTTCCAACACGCCGAACCGGCCATCCCCTTGCAGAAAGCCCATCACGCCCATGATTGATCCGGCGGCTGTGCCGCCCCATCGCGAATGGGTTAAGCGAGCAGCAAGCACGTAGAGTGGGAATAATAGAAAGGTCTTGTGCCCCGAGGCGAATGGCAGCCCCGGAAGCACCTTCACCATCTTTAGAGATGCCATGCACAGTGCAATGCCCGAGACGACTGCAACGTCATGAGCGAGTGAGGCTTTCATCCGGTGGCCTGCGTCGGGAGCTCGCCTGGCGGCTTGTTCCAGGTTGCCTTCGATCGTTTTCACGAAGACGCTGAAATCTCCCCGGCTTATCTTCCGAAACATGCTGAAGAACCCGGCGCTGCGAGCGCCCTCTTCGCGTCTCCCGCCGGTGCCTCGCGCGCCTCCGAAGGACTCCAGCGTTTGGTCGAGAGCGTGGACAAACAGATCGGGTAAGCGAAAAGCCTTAAGGCCGTCCACGAGGTCGCG
>JANLYB010000013.1:0-28405 GCA_031365425.1 Hyphomicrobiaceae bacterium | reverse complement strand
CTGCGTTCGCACCGGTCACTCCGGCGAGAACACCAACAGCCGCCAAGGCGCTGAGGCTCAACTTCTTCATTAGGTATTACTCCCGTCTGCTTCCACAATATAAAGGCGGACGCCACATATGCAGCCGCCGTCGCATCAATTCTCGTCTCGTATCAGCGCGCGCTCAACAACCCTGTGTGAGCCCACCCACCCCGCGAGCAAGACTGCCGCGTTATCCCGACTATAGACAAAGACCCATTGCCTACGAAATAGGCTTGACGGTCGGAGACGGCGAATCGAAAACATCTGTGGCGCTTGGGCCACGTTGTGTCAAACGCCGCCCAAGCAATTGAAAAATATAGACAAAATTTTATCATTACGTACCGGCAGCCCCAACTTGGCCTGTAGCACACTGCCTCAATCATCAGCTAACAGCGCTAACTCGACCCCATACCGCTACCAGAGGTAGTATGCTTTGCGGATCACGTCGAAAACAGCATCAACTAAAGTCGTTGGCCAGCCAACGGCATAATGTTGCGTCGCAGCAACACCTCGTCACTGTGCGCAAAAAGCGCAAGCGAAGCGTGCGCTGTGTCTTAATATCTGCAAAAAGTGGCTGATATTCACCAGTGTTCGCATTTTGCAGCCGGGCAACGCTGCACAACGCGAAAAAATGTTGAGAACGGCAGGCGCGCTCACGGTCTAAGAGCGCCACACTGACAACATCACGACCCGGGGGCGGAACACTTAATATGAAGCAAGTCGACAAGTCGGCGCGTCAGCCTGATACCACCAGCCTGGATCAGCAGGGTAAGACCTGCGAGAGTCAGGCGTTTTTGAACCGCCGCGCAGTCATGCAAATGACCGCTGGCTGGGGCGCACTCGCCGCCGTCCTGGAAATGTGCTCGTCCCTTCCCGCCATGGCCCAAGCTCCCGCAGCCGACGCCGGCGAAGCGGTCGCGCCCGATCACGTCAAAAAGCTCGCCGAGCGCTTGTCGGCCCGCGAATTCGTCGCCCCCAAGGTTGATGTTCCCGAACCCTTCAACAATCTGACGTACGACCAATACCGCGACATTCGTTTCCGGCCCGAACAGGCAACCTGGCGCGGCGAGAAGCTCGACTACGAGCTTCAGTACCTGCCCGTCGGCTTCCTTTATAATTCCCCAATCGAGATCTGGATCGTCGAAGGCGGCAAGGCCAGGTCCCTCAAAGCCGATGGGCGCCTCTTCTCGCTGGGCTCGCTGATTGGCAAAGGCCCCGAAGCAGCCCCCTATGGCTTCTCGGGTTTCCGCATCCATGGCCCGCTCAATCGCGCCGACACCTACGATGAATATGTCGTGTTCCAAGGCGCAAGCTATTTCCGCGCCACTGGCCGCGGCCAAGTCTACGGCGTCTCCGCCCGTGGCCTCGCCATCAACACGGCCCGTCCCGGCGGCGAAGAGTTCCCGCTGTTTCGCGGCTTCTGGATTGAAAAACCCAAAGCCGGCGCCAACGAAATCATCGTCAACGCCTTGCTGGACAGCCCGTCCACCACTGGCGTCTACCGCTTCGCCATCCAGCCCGGTGCCGCAACGACCATGGAGGTCGAGGTCACCCTTTATCCGCGCAAGCCCCTGGCCCACGTCGGCTTTGCGCCCTTGACGAGCATGTTTCTGCTTGGCCCGGCCAACCGCCGCATCCAGGGCGATTTCCGCCCCGCCATCCACGACAGCGAAGGCCTTGCCATCCTCAACGGCCAGGGCGAACGCATCTGGCGTCCCCTCACCAACCCGAAAAAGCTCCAGGCCAGCGCCTTCCTGGACAAAGACCCCAAAGGCTTCGGTCTCAGTCAGCGCGACCGCGCGTTCGCCAACTTCGAAGACCTCGAAGCCCGCTACGAACGCCGTCCCACTCTCTGGATCGAGCCCAAGAACGGTTGGGGTGAAGGCTATATCGAACTGATCGAAATCCCAGCCGACGAAGAAATTCACGACAATATCGTCGTTTACTGGAAGCCGGCGAAGGAACTGGAAGCCGGTAAACCCTATTCTTATGCATACAAGATGTTCTGGGCCGATGCCGTTCCCGTCGCTTGGTCCGGCGCGCGAGTCTACAAAACGCGAGTCGGCAATAGCAAAAAGCCTGACACCAAGCTTTTCGTAATCGATTTCGACGGTCCAGCAGTTAAAGACATCAGGGAACTGCCCGTTGCGGTCATCTCGTCCAGCAGCGGCACGATCGCAAATGTCGTCACCCAGCGTCACCCTGATATCTCGGGGCTGCGCGTGACTTTTGAACTTAACACGGCGAGCGCGGAGTTGATTGAACTCCGTCTCGCTCTCAAGGCAAACGATCAGATGATTTCTGAAACGTGGATTTACCGGTGGACGAAAACATGAACGCCGAAACTATCGTCGACCAGGCCCACGCCACCCCGGCGAACACGATCGGCGAACGCACGCTGAACCCGTCCGATGATCAATCCAAGCCCGGCGTCGCAGTCGAACACAAATCCAAGAGCGACAGCCGCGACGTGAGCGACCCTGCGTTCCTGCGCTCCGAAGCGCCACTCGCGATGCCAGCCCAGAACTTCGACATCCGCGTCGCAAGCAATCGCACCAGGGAAGGCGCCGTCTCCTGGGGCCCGCGCCTCGCCATTTTTGCCGGTGCGGTCATCCTCACGCTTGCCTTCGCCTACGAGTTGTACGGCGTCCTATCGTTCGTGCGCCTGACGCCGATCCAGTTCATCTTCTGGATTCTCTCAACTATTTCCTTCGGTTGGATCGCGCTCGGCTCGTTGAGCGCCGCCATGGGTTTCCTGCCGATGTTTGCCGGCGACAAGGCCGACAACCTCGTTCTCCCCGAACTCGGCAAAATCCCTACCGCCCGCACCGCGCTCCTCGTCCCCGTCTACAACGAAGCCCCCGCACGCATCGCCGGCACCATCGACGCCATGACGGAAGAGCTGGAAAAGCTCGGTGCTGCCCGCGCCTTCGACATCTTCATCCTGTCAGATACCCGCGACCCGTCCGCAGGCGCAAAGGAAGAGCTGGTCTACGCCTCCCTCGCGAAAGCCGTCGCCCGGCGCATTGCCATCTACTACCGCCGCCGCCGCCATAACACTGAACGCAAGGCCGGCAACATCCGCGACTGGGTCGAGCGTTTCGGCGCCGGCTATCCCCATTTTCTCATCCTGGACGCCGACAGCATCATGACCGGCGACGCCCTCGTCCGGTTGTCGCTCGCCATGGAAGCCAACCCCAAAGCTGGCCTTATCCAGACTGTACCCCGCCTGACCGGCGGCACGACCCTGCTTCAACGCCTCCAGCAATTCGCCTGCAACATCTACGGCCCCGCCGTTGCATCCGGCATCGCAGTCTGGCATCGCGACCAGGGCAACTACTGGGGCCATAACGCCATCATCCGCACCCGCGCGTTCGCCGATTGCGCGGGCCTGCCCACTCTGCCCGGCGCGCCGCCCTTCGGCGGCCACATCATGAGCCATGATTTCGTCGAAGCCGTTCTCCTTCAACGGGCCGGCTGGGGCGTCCACATGGTGCCGAGCCTGGAAGGCTCCTACGAAGGCCTTCCCCCTGGCCTCGCCGAACTCGTCGTCCGCGACCGCCGCTGGGCGCAGGGCAACCTGCAACATCTGGCGATCCTGACAGCGCCGGGCATCACCACCATGGGCCGCGTCCACCTCACGATGGGTGCATTTGCCTACCTCGTATCCGCCATCTGGGCTGCGTCCCTCGTTGTCGGCCTCGTTCTGTTGCTGCAGGGCCAGCAGCTGATCCCGAGTTATTTCCAGGACAGCAAGTCGCTGTTCCCCGTCTGGCCTGTTATTGACCCAGGCGCTGCTCTCCGCCTGTTCATGGCGACCATGGGCGTCGTTCTTCTTCCCAAGGGCCTCGGGCTCCTGCTCGAATTACAGCGCGTCTACGCCAACCGCGAATGGGGCGGCATCTTCCGCGCCATCGCCGCCGTTGCAGCCGAAACCATCTGGTCCATGCTGATCGCACCCATTCTGATGATGACGCAAACCTCAGCGGTGTTCCAAATCCTGATGGGCCGCGATGCTGGCTGGAAACCCCAAAGCCGCGACGAAAACGGCATCCCGATCAAGGACGCGCTACGCTTCCACGCCCCCCACATCGTCGTCGGCGTCATCCTTGCGGCCCTGTGTTATTGGACAACCCCCGCGCTCGCGATCTGGATGGCTCCGGTCATTCTCGGCCTGCTTCTGTCCGCCCTCATCAATTGGGTCACCGCACGGCCGGCAGGCTTTATCATGCGCTGGCTCTTGTCCACGCCCCAGGACCGCGCGCCCGCCCCTATCCTTGGCCGCGCCGACACCCTGGCCGAGACCTGGGCGACCAGCATGACAGCCCCGGCTTAGAACGCAGCTCAACCAAAATTCCAACCGGTGGGGGCGATGACCGCTCTGCCCCTCTCCCCCTGCGAAGACGGTTGGGGTGAGGGGTTCTTACACAATTGTATGAGACCACACACGAAGCCCTTCAAATCGGGACTTGGAGCGCTAGCCCCAGGGTGCAAGCACCCATCACGCTTTCAGCGCCTGCCCCAGCCGTCCGGCCAGATCCTGAATATACTGGCTCGCCACACGGCCAGACCGCGCGCCACGGGTCATAGCCCATTCAAGCGCGTCGCGTTCCATCTCGGCCTCGCTGATCGCCAGCCCATGATACGCCACATACCCGCGCACCATGGTGAGGTACTGGTCCTGCGTGCAGCTATGGAACCCGAGCCACAGCCCGAACCGGTCCGACAGCGACACCTTCTCTTCGACCGCCTCGCCCGGATTGATCGCGGTAGCCTTTTCGTTGTCGACCATATCGCGCGGCATCAGATGGCGGCGGTTGGACGTCGCATAGAAAATGACATTGTCGGGACGCCCTTCGATCCCCCCTTCGAGCACGGCCTTGAGCGACTTGTAGCTCGTATCGTCGCGATCAAACGAAAGGTCGTCGCAGAACACTATGAAGCGGTGACGGCTCAGCCGCATATGATTGAGCGCCCGTGGCAACGCGGCAATGTCTTCGCGGTGAATTTCCACCAGCTTGAGATCAGGCTTGCCCTTGCCCAGCCCCAGCGTCGCGCGCACCCGCGCATGAGCAGCCTTCACAAGGCTAGACTTGCCCATGCCGCGCGCACCCCAAAGCAGCGCGTTGTTGGCTGGCAACCCCTGCGCAAACCGCTCTGTATTATCGAGCAATTGCTGACAGGCCCGCTCGATGCCTTCCAGCAACGCGAGAGGCACCCGGTTGACCTTGGGCACCGGCTCAAACCCTTCCGGGTGCGACGCCCACACGAACGCGTCCGCGGCCTCGAAATCTGGCTTAACCGGAGGGGGCGGCGCTAGCCGCTCCAGCGCTTCGGCAACACGGCGGGTTAGCGCCAGCAAGTCAGTTTGGTCTGTGTTCTTTGTCATGCGCTCGTGTACGCCCTCGCGCGCGCCGTGCCCACGCGAACAGTCGCCGCAGCTACCTAGTACACAGCGCTCCCAACGCAACGCGCAGATCGGCGAAGTGGTCGACAATCGCATCCGCGCCCATCCCGGCAACCGGTTCGCCGCCCGTATAACCATACGACATCAACACGACCGGCATGCGAGCCACCCGCGCAGCGCCCACGTCCGCCCGGCTATCGCCAATCATAACGGCATGGCCCGCTTCCGATCCCAGATCGGCCAGCGCCTGCACGACCATATCGCCCGCAGGCTTCAACGGCACACCGTCACGCCCACCAACCACAGAACCGAACAGTCCGCGCACCCCGAGTTCATCGATCACAAGATCCGCCGTCGATTGCGGCTTGTTGGTGCAAACGCCCAGCAGCCAGCCCTCGGCCCGCAACCCCTCCAGCACATCCCGCACACCCGGATACAGCCGCGTATGCACGCACGGATAGGCATCGTACCTATCGACAAACCGGGCCCACAACCCATCAAGCCGCGCCGTATCAAACGCGACTGAGCGTTCGATCAACGCCCTCTCGATCAGCTTGCGCGCCCCTGCCCCGACCATGCCGGTCACGACAGACACATCGAGCGGCGCAATGCCTTCCTCCACCAGCACGCGGTTAAGCGCAGCCGCGATATCGGCCACGCTATCCGCCAGCGTCCCGTCCAAGTCAAAAATCGCCGCGCGCATCCCGTTCTTTCGTCATCCCGGCGAAGGCCGGGACCCAAGCATGTTTCGGATGTAGAGGGTAGCGAAGCAACATTAGGTCACCTTCGCCCAACGAACTTACCCCCGCGTCAGCGCCACGACACCCGGCAACTCAACACCCTCGAGCCACTCCAGAAACGCCCCACCCGCGCTCGACACATACGTAAAGTCGCCCGTCACGCCAGCCGCATTGAGCGCCGCAACCGTATCCCCGCCACCGGCAACCGACACCAGCGTCCCCGCCTTGGTCATCGCCGCCGCCTGACGCGCGAGCGCAAACGTGCCCTCACCGAACGGCGCGATCTCGAACGCCCCCATAGGCCCGTTCCACAGCAGCGTCTTGCACTGCGCAAGCACGCCCGAAATCTTGGCAACCGAGTCCGGTCCCACGTCGAGCATCATCTGATCGAGCGGGATCTTGTGAACGCTCACCAGCGTATGCGGCGCACCCGCCCGGAACTCCTTTGACACGACGCCATCGGTCGGCAACACGATCTCGCAGCCATGTTCCTTGGCTTCCGCCATGATCTGCCGCGCTGTCGAATGAAACTCGGGTTCGGCGAGCGACTGCCCGACCAGCACCCCCATCGCCTGCAAGAACGTATTCGCCATTCCGCCGCCAATAATGAGCTTATCGACCTTGGGCAGCAAATTCATGAGCACCGGGATCTTGGTCGAAACTTTTGCCCCGCCGACTACCGCCGCCGTCGGCCGCTGCGGCTTTTCAAGCGCGGTGCGCAGCGCATTGATTTCTTCCATCATCAACGGCCCGGCGTACGACGGCAGCAGATGGGTAATCCCTTCCGTTGACGCATGCGCCCGGTGCGCACACGAGAACGCGTCCCCCACGAAAATATCACCCGACGCGGCCAGCGCACTGGCGAACGCGGCATCGTTCTTTTCTTCGCCCTTGTGGAAGCGCAGGTTTTCAAGCACCGCGATCTCGCCCGGCTTCACGTTCGCCACACCAGCCGCGGCCGCCTCACCGATACAATCGGATACAAAGTGGACCGGCTGCCCGACCAATTCGCCCAGCTTTTTAGCGACCGGCGCGAGAGAAAACTCGGCCGCGGGCCCGCCCTTGGGGCGGCCGAAATGCGACATCACGATCACCCGCGCCCCGCGCTTGGCGAGATCGCGCAAGCCCGGCACGATGCGCTCAAGCCGCGTCGCGTCCGTGACAACACCGTCTTTCGCCGGGACGTTCAAGTCACAGCGCACGAGCACGCGCTTACCCGCCACATCCACGCCTGCCGTCGTTTTGAGCTTGTCGAGATTCATCGTCGTGTCCCTGAATTAGTCGCAGAGCCCACCCCAGTGGCACCCCAAAAGGCAAGGGTCCAGGGGACGAGTCCCCTGGCCTTCACCTATTTCTGCGAAGCCTTAGCCGCAGCAACAATCGCCTCAACCGTAATCCCAAAGTGCTTGTAGAGATCGGGAGCCGGAGCGGACGCCCCGAACCCGCTCATGCCGATAAACTGATCGTCGGGCCGAAGCCACTCATACCAGCACGACTTAACACCGGCCTCGATGGCAATGCGCGGCGCAGTCCCCAGCACTTCATCGCGATACGCGCGATCCTGTTTACGGAAACATTCAAAGCTCGGCATCGACACCACCGCCGCATGCACGCCAGCCTTCGCCAAAGCATCCCGCGCCGACAGAGCCAACCCAACCTCGGACCCCGTCGCAATCAGGGTCACATCCCGCTTAGCCGGAGCCCCGCTGGCGACATACGCCCCGCGCGCCGACAGGTTGGCCGCACTATCGGCGGCTGTGCGAACCGTCGCCACCGCATCGCGCGTCAACGCGAGCACCGACGGCGTCTTCCTTGCACCCAGCGCAATTTCCCAGCACTCCGCCGTCTCGATAGCGTCCGCCGGGCGCAGCACGAGCAAGTTAGGCATCGCGCGCAACGCCGCCAGATGCTCAACCGGCTGATGCGTCGGCCCGTCTTCGCCGACCCCAATGCTGTCATGTGAGAAGATGTAAACGACTGGCTGCTCCATCAGTGCCGACAACCGCACCGACGGACGGCAATAGTCCGAAAACACCAGGAACGTCCCGCCGTAGGGCACAAACGGCCCATGCAGCGCGATACCGTTCATGGCCGCAGCCATCCCATGTTCGCGCACGCCGTAATGAATGTAATTGCCGCCAAACTTACCCGTGTTGACCGGGACATGCTGCTTGGTCTTGGTCCCGTTCGACCCGGTCAAATCCGCCGACCCGCCCAGCAACTGCGGCACCACCGGCACCAAGTGTTCGAGCGTCATCTGCGACCACACCCGGGTCGCGCGCTTGGCCGTATCGGCCAGGAATGCAGCCTTCGCCGCCGCAATCCCCTGCGCCACAGCCTTCGGATCAATCTCCGCCAGCGCCGCCTTCACTTCGGGCGACGCCTTATCGAGCTTCGCCTTCCACTTGGCGCTCGCAGCCTTGCCGCGCTCGCCCGTCCGCCGCCATGCCGCCAGAATGTGGTCAGGGATGACGAACGCCGGCGCCATCCACCCGAGCTTCTCGCGGGCGCCTGCAATCTCCGCCGCACCTAACGCACCGCCATGGGCACCGGACGTCCCGGCCTTCGTCGGCGCACCGAACCCGATCACCGTCTTGCATGCGATCATCCACGGCTTGGTCGTATCGGCCCGCGCCTTCGCCAGCGCCTTCGACACGCCTGCCGTATCATGACCATCGACGCGCACCGTATTCCAACCGCAAGCCGCAGCCCGCGCCAGCTGATCGTCCGAAACGCTCATCCCGGTCGCGCCGTCAATGGTGATGCTATTATCGTCAAACAGCACGATCAACTTGCCGAGCTGCAGATGCCCGGCAAGCGAAATCGCCTCGTGCGAAATGCCCTCCATCAGGCACCCATCGCCTGCGATGCAATACGTGTGATGATCGACGAGATCGCCCGTTCGCGCCGCCAGTAAGCGTTCCGCCAGCGCCATGCCGACCGCATTGGCAATGCCCTGCCCAAGCGGTCCCGTGGTGGTTTCAATGCCGGCCGCATGCCCATATTCCGGATGGCCTGCGGTCTTTGAACCGAGTTGGCGGAATTTTTTGATTTCCTCCATCGTCATACCGGGATAGCCGGTCAGATACAGGAGCGAATACAGGAGCATCGAGCCATGCCCCGCCGACAGCACGAACAGGTCCCGATTGGCCCAGCTGGGATCGCTGGGATCAAACGACAGGCCTTCCGAAAACAGCACCGCGGCCACATCGGCCATCCCCATCGGCATGCCTGGATGCCCCGACTTGGCCGCCTCGACGGCATCCATCGACAAGGCACGGATCGCACCCGCCATCTCGCGATACTTCGCCTGCAATCCCTGTTCGCCCGCAGCCATTCCAAAATCCTATCTTCGCTGAGCCCAGACCGGCTCCGCATGTCATAAAGTCCGGGAGGTGTAGCCGCGCTGCGTCCAAGCGTCCAGCATGGCAAAAAAATGGCGCAGGGCTAATCGCCCCAGCAAAGTGTCACGGCACAGCCGACAAAAACAGAAACACACCGAAAATCACCAGATGCACCGCGCCCTGCAGCACGGTCGTCCGCCCCGTCGCCAGCGTCAACGTACTGATGAACAGCGTCAAAATAAGCAGCACCATTTCGCTCGGCTGCAGCCCGAGCACCAGCCGCTGATGCAACGTCACCGACAAGGCCGCCACTGCCGGAATCGTGAGCCCGATAGTGGCCAGCGCCGACCCTAAAGCAAGGTTCAAGCTTGTCTGCAGCCGGTTTGCCCGCGCCGCTGCCACAGCAGCCATCCCCTCCGGCAGTAAAACCATCGCCGCAATCACGACCCCGACGAAAGCCTGCGGCAGTCCCGCCGACGCAATCCCCCGTTCCAGCGGATACGACAGCGACTTCGCCAGCAGCACGACCGCCACCAGCGCCACTAGCAGCAGTACGGCGCTCTGCTGCGTCGAGGTCAGTGACGGCATCTCATGGTGCCCGGCTTCGTCGTCCGCCCCTTCCTCCCCGCCGAGAAAATACGCGCGATGCCGGATGGTCTGCACGAATAAAAACACGCCATAGAGGCACAGCGAAACGGCCCCCACGAAAATCAACTGCGACGGCGCATACAGCGGCCCAGCCGTTGTGCGCGTATAATTCGGCAAAACGAGCGCAATCGTCGCCAGCGTCGCAAGCACGCCCAACGAAGACGCCGCCCCCTGCACCTGAAACGTCTGCTCGTGATGCCGCGCGCCGCCGAACACGAGACACAGCCCCACCACCCCGTTGAGCACGATCATCACCGCCGAATAAACCGTATCGCGCGCGAACGCTTCGGCTCCTGGCGATCCCGACAGCATGAGCGACACGATCAACGCCACCTCGATAATGGTGACCGCAATTGCCAGCAGGATCGATCCGAACGGCTCGCCGACCCGCAACGCGATGATCTCCGCGTGATGCACGGCTGCGAACACGCAACCGCCCAGCAGCACCGCTGCAAGCACCAGCACAGCCGTCGCGTCCGCCGAAATCAATCCGCCAAACTTGGCACCAAGCAATACAATCGCGCCGGCCGGCAACGCCCACGCCCACCATGGCATCTGCCCAAACGCTTCACGTTGGTTCGACATAGGGACCCTTTGCTTGTTCTGTCATGCCCAAACCCAAAGCCGCAGCGGTAACTTTCATCACGATCCGTCACGGAAAACTTTACGAAACCAGTTTGTCTTTCTTTACGGCCTTAACCGGTTCTGCCGCCTTGGCCTCGCTGGCAGCAACGTCCGCGTTGTCCTCGGCAAACAGCTTTTCCAGCCGCGCCGCATCCGACCGGGCCCGCTCGACCAGCTTTTCTTCGTCGGTGTAGTGTTTGTAGTCCTCAATCAACCGCTTTTCGTCCTGCGCCTTGAACGTCGCGATCATCTTTTCGGCATCGCGATCACCGATCCCCAGCCCAACGAGCACCTTGCGCGTCATAACCAGCGACGAATGGAACGTCTCGCGATGCACTTCGGCAATGCCCAGATCCAACAGCCGGTGGGCGTGGGGCCGGTTGCGCGCACGTGCATAAATCGGCACATGCGGATAATTCGCCCGCACGATCGCCGCCGTCCGCATAGACGCCTCCACATCATCGATCGCCAGCACGAACGCGCGCGCCTTCCCTGCCTGTGCGGCCTCCAAAATATCGATCCGGCTCGCATCGCCATAAAACGCCTGCGAACCGAATTTCTTGACGAACTCGATCTGCTCGGCGGAAATATCGAGCGCCGTAAATGGGATCTTCTTTGCCCGCAGCACGCGTGCCACCACCTGACCCACGCGCCCGAATCCGGCAATGATCACATGCCCATCTTTCTCCGGCGGCTTGTCATAGAGAGGCAGGGCCTTCTTGCCATTCCCAGCCAGCCAGCGGTCGGCGATGAGCAACGGCGGCGTCGCCACCATCGACAGAGTCACCACGACATTCAGCAGCTCAGCCTGACCGCGCGCCAGCACGCCCGCAGCAACGCCGACCGTCGCGAGCAGGAACGCGAACTCACCGCCCTGGCTCAACGATAACCCCAACCGCCGGGCAGGCTTTGCAGCCAACCCCTCGCGCCACATGCCCAACGCCCCCAGCACGAGCGCCTTAATTGCGACCAGCGCCAGCACGAGCCCCGCCACCAGCAGCGGATGGGCGACCAGCAGAGCAAGATTGAGCGACATCCCGATGGCCGTAAAAAACAACCCGAGCAGCAAGCCCTCGAACGGAGCGATATCAGCTTCAAGTTCGTGACGATATGAACTCTCAGCCAGCAACGCCCCGGCAAGAAACGCCCCCAGCGCTGCCGACAACCCCGCTGCCTGCATGACGATCGTCACGACCACGACCAGCAGCAACGCGGCCGCTGTCATCGCCTCTTTCACTTTCGCCCGCGCCACGATCCGCAACACCGGATCGAGCACAAACCGGCCGACCACAATCACCCCGCCGATCGTCGCCAGCGCTTTCACCGCCGCCAGCAAGTCCATCCCAGACGCAGTCGCGCCAGCAGAAATCGCAAACAGCGGCGCGAGCGCGATCAGCGGAATAGCCGCCAGGTCCTGAAACAACAGCACGGCGAAGGCCAGCCGCCCGTGCCGCGCTGCCAGTTCGCCGTTTTCCTCCAGCACCTGCAACGCAAACGCCGTCGACGACAACGCCAGCACCAGCCCGACGAACAAGGCGCTCCGCCACGGCAATCCAAACATCATGGCGATGAGTGCAAGCACCACCGCCGTCAATCCAACCTGCGCCCCGCCCAGCCCGAAGATCGACGACCGCATCGCCCAAAGCCGCTTCGGCTTCAATTCAAGCCCGATCAGAAACAGCAACAGCACGACGCCAAACTCAGCCAGGTGCAGCAACTCCTTAGCATCCGTTGCCGAGAACACGCGCTGGATGCCGAATGGCCCTAAAATGACGCCTGCCCCCAGATAACCAAGCACAGTCCCCATCCCCAGCCACTTGGCCAACGGGGCAGCCAGAGCCAGCGCGGCAAGCAGCACCGCAATTTCATTTAACGTCACATCGTTCACGGGAAATCCTGCAGGATAAAGAATCAGCGCAAGCGCAATTGAAACGAACCTAACGCCGGTTACGGACGAGCCCAACCCCTAAACCGGCATTCCAGCCACGCAAGCCGCAACACAATGCTGACATTCCACCGCAGCTTCAGTTATGCTGCACCCATGATAGCGGCGCGCCAAATGCTGCGCCCCAACCCCAGTGAGTGCCCAAACCCGATGGCTGATCTCCTTCAGCAGGTGGCCGAACACCGCGACGTCGACGCGTTCCGTCAGCTGTTTCAGACCTACGCACCGCGCGTAAAGTCCTACATGATGCGGCAAGGTGCCGATCCCAACACCGCCGAGGAGCTTGCGCAGGAAACCTTGCTGACGGTCTGGCGCAAAGCGGCGCTGTATTCGGGCGATAAAGGCAGCGCCACGACGTGGATTTTTACCATCGCCCGCAATCTGAGAATTGATCGCCTGCGTAGAGAGTTCCCATGGCAAGAATTGCCCGAAGGCCACGAAGAGACCGCATCCAGCGATATACTGCCGGATGAGGCCGTTTCTGCAGCCGAACGGCGGTCGCGGGTTCAAAACGTACTCGCGTCGTTACCAGCCGATCAGCACGAAGTTGTAACTTTATCGTATGTGGAAGGATTGTCGCACAGCGAGATCGCCGGGCGGCTCGATCTGCCTTTGGGAACAGTGAAATCGCGCATGCGTCTAGCCTATCAAAAAATCCGCGAAGCGGTCGAGGACTTGAAATAAATGACGATCACGCACCACGCGGACGACGCGACCCTGATGAGCTACTCCGCCGGTACCCTTGGCGAAGCGCTGAGTGCCGTCGTGGCCAGCCACCTCGCCATGTGCCCCGGCTGCCGCACCCAACTGGCCCAAATGGACCAAATCGGCGGCCTCTTGCTGTCTGCTCTTCCAAGCGCTGCCATGACAACCCTCCCTCCGCGCCCGGCGCCGCTAGGCAAAGCCTCTCTTGAGGAAAAAGAGACATCTGCTTGTCGCACCCACGCAAAACCGGACGCGCAGACCGCTGCCCTCCCCCGCCCTCTAAGCCGGCTTGTCGGCAACGATCTCAACGCTATCGCCTGGAAACGCCTGAGCTTCGGCGTCTGGCACCACCGCTTGCCCTTGTCTGTAGGTGCCAAAGGCGACCTCCGCTTGATCAAGATTGCACCCGGCCAAATGATGCCCGAACACGGCCACGGCAGCACCGAACTCACCCTCGTCCTTGACGGCAGCTATACCGACGAGGTCGGCCGCTTCGGCCCCGGCGACCTTGCCGACCTCGACCAGGAGACCGAACACCAGCCCATTGCAGACCACAAGATGGGTTGCATCTGCCTCATCGCCAGCGAAGAAAAAGCTCGCTTCAAAAGCATCCTTGCCCGTATCGTCCAGCCGTTCACAGGGCTCTAACCTCCGGAAATCCCCGCCGAATGGCCGCTACGTATCGTCTCCCGTCTGCCTGGAAAGTCATCTGGATCACGGGCGCCAGCAGCGGCATCGGTCGCGAATTGGCGCTGAGACTGGCCGCAAGCGGTGCAAAAGTTGCAGTATCGGCCCGCTCGGCGGATAAACTCGCCAGCCTCGAAGCGGCTTCCCTCAACATTAAGGCCTACCCCCTTGACGTCGCCGATCTGGCCGCGACCCGCGCAACGGCCGCAGCCATTGCCCGCGACCTCGGCCCCATCGACCTTGCCATTCTCAACGCCGGCGTCTGGGTACCCATGGACGCTCAAAGCTACGACGCCGCCGGCATCACCAGTGCGATGGCCGTCAATTATAGCGGCGTCACCAACGCACTCGGCCCGCTGATCCCAGACATGATCGCCCGCAAGTCCGGCCACATCGCCATCGTCTCCTCGGTTGCGGGCTATCGCGGGCTGCCCGTCGCCATCGCTTACGCTCCGACCAAGGCCGCCCTCATCAGTCTGGCGGAATCCCTCCATCCCGACCTGATGGACCATAACGTCAAGATCACGGTCATTAATCCAGGCTTTGTCGACACCCCGATGACCAAGATCAACTCGTTCCCCATGCCGTTCATGGTCACGGCCGAGCGGGCAACCGACTCCATCATCAAAGGCCTGATCCGCGGCAGCTTCGAAATCGTGTTCCCCTGGCGCATGAAACTCATGTCCAAGTTCACCCGCCTCCTGCCCTACTGGATGTACTTCGGCATCATCAACAGCCTGCCCCCCGACGAGCCAAAGCAAAACCTGTAGGTCGGGTTGAGCCCTTATGCGAAACCCGACAACTTTCCGGACATAAGCGTTGGGTTTCGCAAATGGGCTCTATTCAACCTACGACACGACAAAGCAATTCGCGCCGACCCAAAAAGCCCAAAAAGAAGGGGAGTTTGAGGGTCTACCTCAAACGGGGCCCCGTGGGGTAGCCCCGAGTATTCAACGAGCGGCAGTAGCCCAAGTCAGCCAGCCGCCTGCGCCTGCGCCTTCACGACGGCATCGATCGCCATCAACTCCGCCATCAACCCCTCGAACTTGTCGAGCGGCACCATATTGGGCCCATCCGACGGCGCGCTGTCGGGCTTTTCGTGCGTCTCGATAAACAGACCCGCCACCCCGACAGCGACCGCCGCCCGCGCCAGCACCGGCACGAACCGGCGATCTCCACCTGAACTCGTGCCCTGTCCACCGGGCTGCTGCACCGAATGCGTCGCATCGAAAATCACCGGACAGCCCGTTTCCGCCATGATCGGCAGCGCGCGCATATCACTGACCAGCGTGTTGTAGCCAAACGAAACCCCGCGTTCGGTCAGCAACACATTCGGATTGCCCGACCCCACCACCTTCGCCACGACATTCTTCAAGTCCCACGGCGCAAGGAACTGGCCCTTCTTAATCTTGATGACGCAACCCGTCTTCGCCGCCGCGATCAGCAGATCCGTCTGCCGGCACAGGAACGCCGGGATCTGCAGCACATCGACATACTTGGCGAGCACGGCGCACTGCGCCGCGTCATGAACGTCCGTCACGACCGGTAACCCGTACGTCTCGCGAACCTCGGCAAACACGGCCAGCGCCGCATCGAGGCCGATCCCGCGCTTTCCCGATAGCGAGGTGCGGTTCGCCTTGTCGAATGAACTCTTATAAACGAGCCCGATCCCCAACCGCCCCCCGATCTCCTTCAGAGCCGCCGCCATGTCGAGCGCATGTCCCCGGCTTTCCATTTGGCATGGACCAGCAAACACTCCGATGGGCAAAGCATTAGAAAACGTCACCGGCCCAATCTTGACGGACGAATTGGGCTTGAGCGGTTCAGCAGCAGTGATGTTTGATGTGTTCATTCCACGAGCTTGTATCGAAACAGCTCGCTCCAGCCAAGAGACGTCCGAGCCATGTGACCGGCTATCCCGCGCTAATCAACCCGCGGAAATTACCTCTCAGGCAGCAACCGTCCGGCGCGCATCGGCCTGACCAACGACGGAAATCATGCGGATCGCCTGTTCCATACGATTGTAGGAGTGCCAGACCGCGACGGGATAATGATTGCCGACATCGCCATCGAGACGGTCATTGATCTTCGTCGTCAGAAAATCCGCGATGGTCGTCCGCACGTCTCTAAGTGCCGACAGCACCACAGGATGGGATGAGAAAAAAATCTGCATCTTGTCGAGTTCTTCATGCGCTGCATGAACGAAACCGCCGCCAATAAAGGCGCGCTCGACTCCGCGAATCTGGGATTTTACAAATTCCAGCCGCTCAATAACGTCAGGACGCATCAGATTAAATTCCCCGCGGCTCGCGCAACCATGATTCCCCGGTCCATGTGTAAACAAACGATGAAAAGACGCAACGGCTGTCCGCACATATTCCTAATACTCACGGCGGCCCGTGACGCGATCGCCACACCAGCACCGGCGGACAGTTCGATACCATCAGCCCCCGTTGCACGTCAAACCAGACGGCTCTGCTCAATTGCCGCAGCGATAAAGCTCGCAAACAGCGGATGGGGCTCGAACGGTCGCGATTTTAATTCAGGATGGAACTGCACCCCGATGAACCACGGATGCCCCGCAAATTCGACAATTTCCGGCAGCAACCCATCCGGCGATAAGCCCGAAAAGATCAACCCCGCCGCTTCAAGCCGCTCGCGGTATCGCAAATTGACCTCGAACCGGTGGCGGTGCCGTTCGGCAATAGCAGTCTGCCCGTAAATTTCGGCCACATGGCTGCCTTTGCGCAAGCTGGCGGGGAAAGACCCCAGCCGCATCGTGCCGCCCAAATCGCCGTTGGCTCGCCGGCTTTCCAGCTCATTGCCGCGCATCCATTCGGTCATGAGCCCCACGACCGGCTCATCGCATGCGCCGAACTCCGTCGAACTCGCAGCCGTAATACCACTTGCCCGCGCAACCTCGATTGTCGCCATCTGCATCCCAAAGCAAATGCCGAAATACGGCACGCCCTTGGTCCGTGCGAACCGCGCCGCGAGGATCTTGCCCTCCGCGCCACGCTCGCCAAATCCGCCCGGCACCAGAATCCCATCGACGCCCTGCAGATGCGTCGCCGGATCCTCCCGTTCAAATACTTCGCTCTCGATCCATTCCAGATTGACCCGCACCCGGTTGGCGATCCCGCCATGCACGAGCGCCTCATTCAGCGATTTGTAAGCGTCCTTCAGACCCGTGTACTTGCCCACGATTGCAATCGTGACCTCGCCTTCGGGATTGGCGACGTTGTGTGAAATCGTGCTCCAGCGCGTCAGCGTTGGGCTCGGCGCGCCGGTAATACCGAACGCCGCCAGCACTTCCGTGTCGAGCCCTTCGCGGTGGTAAGCAAGCGGCACATCGTAGATCGACGCGACGTCCAGCGCCTGAATAACGGCCTCTTCCCGCACGTTACAAAACAGCGCGATCTTACGCCGCTCGCTTGCCGGAACCTCGCGATCCGCACGGCACAACAGAATGTCGGGTTGAATCCCGATCGACCGCAACTCCTTGACCGAATGCTGCGTCGGCTTGGTCTTGAGTTCGCCAGCACTGGGAATATACGGCACCAGCGTCAGATGAATGTAGATCGAATTCCCGCGCGGCAAGTCGTTGCCGAGCTGACGTATAGCCTCGAAGAACGGCAAGCCTTCGATGTCGCCGACCGTGCCGCCGATCTCGGTCAGCACAAAATCGACGCCCTCGTTGCCGCTCGTCACGAACGACTTGATGGCATCCGTCACGTGCGGAATAACCTGCACTGTCCCGCCGAGATAATCGCCGCGGCGTTCGCGCGTCAGAATATCCTGATAAATCCGCCCGGTGGTGACATTGTCCGACTTCTTCGCCGGCACACCGGTGAAGCGCTCGTAATGGCCAAGATCGAGGTCGGTTTCGGCGCCGTCGTCAGTGACAAACACCTCGCCGTGTTGATACGGGCTCATTGTGCCCGGATCGACGTTGAGATACGGATCGAGCTTCTTGAGCCGGACCGAATACCCGCGCGCCTGTAACAGCGCACCAAGTGCGGCTGAAGCGAGACCCTTGCCAAGCGAGGAGACCACGCCGCCAGTAATGAAGATATAGCGTTGCATGGGATTTGGTTCTGACACGAACCCGGCACGATTCGAAGCTTTTTTCTTTTGTTTCCACGGGCAAAAAGCCCACGCCCGCGGGGATTTATGCGTGAACGCTCATTTGCCGCACTTTGCCTGCACGGCAGCAGCGCTTGCAGCCTTGGCCTCAGGACTTACCCCCTCTTGGCCCAACTCCCCGCTCAACCGCTCGAAGGTTTCAGCTGCAGGCAGATAACCGGGATCGGTCGCGGCCTTGGCATAGACCACATCAACGGCCACCGCCGGAGCCCGTTCGGCAGCCACCCGGCCACTCTTGTGGGCCCCCTCCTTGGCCTCTTTGCACACCACAGCGTGCGCAAACGCTCCGGCCTTGAAGAACTTGAATTTCTGCTCGACGCCGATTTCAGCAGCCCGTGCGAGCGCAATCTTTTCCAGCCGTTCAGGCGGTGTCACGATCGAGCCTTTGGCGCGGACCTCGAAATGATCTGGCGCCAATTCCCGGTCCGAATACCCCGTCGTCACGATCGCGTTTGCGGCCCCGTACGACGTGACGGCCCCCAGCGATACGACGCCCGAACCCGCGCCACTCGTTGCATCCGGCGCAAGCGTGGGACCAGGATTGCCCGAACACCCACCCAGCGCCGCCACGACGATCAAAGGCAAAAACCGATAGCTTGAGGAAACGAGCACGGTTAAACCCTCCCGTTTGCCTCAATTGTCCAAATCAGCGCGGCAGAGGAGCCTGCGGCTCAAGTTTGTCGAGAATACCACCGCGACCGGCCGGCTTGCCGTCGGCAGGTTTTGTCTCACCAGCCTTCGGATCAGCCGGTTTGGCGTCCGTCGTTGTGCTCGCAGGAGCACCCGAAGTTGCAGGCGCACTCACCGGTGCCGCACGATCCAACACTGAACCCGTCGGCGCTGAATGCTGCGCTATCAGCGTTAAGCTCAGGCTGGTCGCAAAGAAAGCAGCGGCGAGGAATGCAGTTGTGCGCGTCAACAGGTTGGCCTGACCGCGGCCGGTCAAAAACCCGCCGCCACCGCCGCCACCGATTCCAAGCGCGCCGCCTTCCGACTTCTGCAGCAACACAACGCCGACCAGAGCGGCGGCGATCATCATATGAATTACGAGTAAAACCAACTGCATGAGTGCCAAGTATCCTGAGTGCTAGGCGTACATTTTCCGCGTCTGTGACAGTAGAAAAGCACAAATGAGGTAACGTTAGGTCGCCGCTTCTACACCACTTGGCTCCAGCCCGCCAGAGCACGCATGAGCGCAGCAGAACAAACGGCCCGGGTTCCAAATTTGAGGTGTTAGTTCGTCTGCGGCGCCGGTGCCGGAACGAACGCATCCACTGGCTTGGCAGCCCGCTTCTTTTTCGGCTGCACGGGAGTAGCGTCCGCTTCCCCCGTAACCGGCGCAGCCGTCTCGACGCCGGCTTGCCCCTCCTCCGGTAGCGACTTCGGTTTGGACTTCGACTTGGCCTTGGCAGCTTTCGGCTTGGGCGGTTCCCCTTCAGTCGCGGTAGCCGCCGCAGCGGGTGTCACAACCGCTGGTGCCGCAACGGCAGGCGCTGCCGCCTCCTTGGCAACCGCTGACTTGTCGCCCGCGGCAGCAGCGGCAGGTGCCGGAGGTGGCGGAGGCGGATTCTCAATCAACTCGGCAGCAGCCGCCGCCCGTTGCGCTTCTGCCGTCACCCGGCCCCGGCCGCACCGGAACGACAACTGCTCCTGCAGCTCAATCCACCGCGCCACCCGTTGCAGAGTTTGCGGCGGCGCATTCGTCTTAGCCCACTCGGCCCCCCGCTCGATAATCGCAGGCACATCGCTCAATTGGCTCTGCTCGACGGTCGCCGCATCGCATGCCGCCGCATCAAGCGGCGCAGCATTTGCCGTTCCGCTCACTAAGGCAAAGGCTGCAACACAACCCATCACAGCAAGGGTAGCCTTCAATCGCAACGCGAAGCTCCTAAGCACCAGTCACCCAACCCAAATGCAAAGCTGGCCCTCAGGCCGATTTAGCGTACGCCGCGATAATGCCGAGGAAATCGACCGCCGTAAGGCTCGCGCCGCCGACAAGTGCCCCATGAACATGAGGAATGTGTAAAAGTTCCTTGGCGTTGCTCGGCTTCACCGACCCGCCGTACAAAACCCGCATCCCGTCAGCGTTCGCGCCGTACCGGGCACCCAGCGCCTCTACGATATCAACATGCACATCCGACACGTCCCCAACCGTCGGCGTTAATCCCGTCCCGATCGCCCAAACCGGCTCATAGGCAACGATCGTATTCGCAGCCGTAATGCCCTCGGGCAATGATCCTTCAAGTTGCCGGCGCACCACGCGCTTCGTCAGCCCGGCCGCGCGCTCGCCCGCCGTTTCACCCACGCACACAATTGCAATCAAACCCGCCGCATGAGCCGCCGCAATTTTCGCCCGCACATCCTGGTCCCGCTCGCCATGCATGGCGCGCCGCTCGGAATGCCCTAAGATGACCGCACTGGCAGACCCATCCCGCAACATCGCCGCCGAAATATCCCCGGTAAACGCCCCCGACGACGCAGCGTGGCAATCCTGCCCACCGACGCCAACCGCCGAACCCTTCAAAACGTCGCTCAAAACCATAAGCAGCGTCGACGGCGGACAGATCATTACATCGACCGCCCCACCGAGCGCCGGCAACCCGTCCTTGACCTTGATCGCTTCGGCCAGCGACGCCTTCACGCCATTCATTTTCCAATTACCGATGACGATCGGGCGAACGTGAGTGGACGGTATTTTTGCAAATTGGCTCAATTCTTCCCCCTATCGGCACGGCATGGACTGCATTCGGCCCGCCGTCTGGCCAGACCTTTTACCAACGGCAAACCACTACCCTTTGGGCAATCCCAACGCAAAGCCTTGCTTTCGTCGGCGCGCTGCGCTTCATATCACGCTGATCGCGCCCGTCACCACGGGATTAGAAAATTGAAATTCGCCAGGACCCCGCATTAACCCGCGCACGACGGATGAATACCCGTCCCCGTATTGATGCCGTCCCGTCACGCTAAGGCTTTGGTCTAGAATGCTCGACACACTCCGTAACTCCGCGAACTCCTGGGTCGCAAAGTTCCTCTTAGGCCTCGTTGCCGTTAGCTTTGTCTATTGGGGAGCCGACAGCCGCTCCAGCCGGTCAGGCGTCGGCTCGCTGGCGACCGTCGGCTCGGCGACGATCACCCAGAACGATTTCCAGCGCGCCTACGAAAACGAGTTAGCACAGCTCTCGCAACGCGCCGGTCGCAGAATTACCAACGACGAAGCCCGCGCCTACGGCGTCGACCGCCGCGTCATGAGCCGCCTAGTGGGCACAGCCGCCCTCGACAATCAGGTCTCTTCCCTCGGCCTTGCCTTGTCGGACGAAACCGTCGCCGAAAACCTCCGTAACGACCCGAACTTCAAAGGACTAGACGGCAAATTCGACCGGTCCGGATTTGAAAATTTCCTGCGCAGCATCGGTATGAGCGAGCGCGCGTTCCTTGACCAGAAGCGCAAGGAAGACGAACGCGCCCAGCTCACCGGCACCCTCATTTCAGCGATCGTGACGCCGAAGCCCATCATCGCCGCCGTTCACGCCTGGAAAGACGAAACCCGCGTCGCCGAATACCTGACCATCGATGCCGACAAAGCCGTGGCCGTCGCCGACCCCGACGCCGCCAAGCTCAAGGAAACCTACGAGTCAAACAAGGCGCAGTTCATGGCGCCGGAGTACCGCAAGCTCCAGATCCTTCTGCTCTCGGTCGATGAACTGAAATCGCAGATGACGATTTCGGAGGCCGACGTCGCGGCCAGCTACGAGCAGACCAAGGACAACTACGCCACCCCGGAAGTCCGCCGCATCCAGCAGATTCCCTTCAAGGACAAGGCCGCCGCCGAGGCCGCCAAGGCCGCCATCGCCGGCGGCAAGAACTTCATGAAAGTCGCCGAAGACGCCGGCGTGAAGGAAAAGGACCTCGACCTAGGCCTGATCACCAAGAAGGTCATGATCGACAAAAAGATTGCCGAAGCAGCCTTTGCGCTCGAACGCGACACGGTATCGGACGTCGTCGAAGGCAAGTTCGCCACCGTCCTGCTGCGCGTACCCGAAATCAAGCCCGGCAAGCAGCCAACCCTCGAAGACCTGAAGGTCGAAATCAAAGACAAGCTCGCCCGCGCCAAGGCCAAGGACGAAGTGCAAAAGCTGCGCGATTCCGCTGACGACCTGCGCAACGCCGCCAAGTCCGACAAGGAAATCGCCGACACGCTCAAACTGAAAATCATCGAGGTCGCCCAAACCGACGCCACCAACAAGGCCGCTGACGGCAAAAAGGCCCTCGAGCACCCCGACGCCAAAAACCTTATCCCCTCCGGATTCGATGCCAAATCCGGCGTCGAGCGCGACGCAGTCGAGTTAGCCGACGGAGGCTACGCCTGGGTCACGGCAACCAACGTCACGCCTGCGCGCCAAAAACCTTACGAAGAAGTCGAAGCCGACGTTAAGACGCTCTACCTGACGAACGAACGTAAGCGCCTGGTGCAGGAACTCGCCAGCAAACTCGTGGAGCGCGCCAATAAAGGCGAAGCCTTCGAAGCGCTTGCACCTGACGCCTCCAGCAAGGCCGACAAGACACCTGTCATCACCCGCAACACAACGCCCCAGGGCCTATCCGAACAAGCCGTCACCCAGGTCTTCGGCCTTCCGCTGGGCCGCGCCGGTTCAGCTGAAACCCCAGACAAGAAAAGCCGCACCATTTTCCGCGTGGCTGAGATCATTCCCGCCAAGGCCCCGACCAAGGATGACACCACCAAACTGAGCCAGGAAATCGGCCAGTCCATTCAAGTCGACATCCTCGACAGCTACGTGGCAGCCCTCCAAGAGGCCGTCGGCGTGAAAATCAACGACACCGAACTCCGCCGCATGGCGGGTTCGCCCCAGGCTCAGTGAGGCCTTACCGTGGCAACCAAGCCCGCCCACCGGAAAGCGGCCAAGGCCAAACCCGCGACCGCAACAGCTAACACCATTGAGGCCGAGCCGCCGTTGTCCGCGTTCGCCAAAACCTATGGCGAAGGCCACGCTCAGGTCGTCTGGACGCGCCTGATCGCGGATCTCGAAACGCCCGTCTCCGCCTACATAAAGCTCGCCCGGGAAGGCCGCATGAGCTTCCTGTTCGAATCGGTTGAAAGCGGTGCGGTCCGCGGTCGTTACTCCATGATCGGGCTCAACCCGGATCTCATCTGGCGCGCGCACGGTACCATCGCCGAAATCAACACCGCGCCCAGCGAAGCGCCAGACAACTTCACGCGCCAGACACGTCCAGCGCTCGCCTCCCTCCGCGACCTGATCGCGCAATCCAAGATCGACCTGCCGGCCCATCTGCCTCCGATGGCAGCAGGCGTGTTCGGCTACATGGGTTACGATACGATACGTCTCGTCGAGCACCTGCCTAACCCCAATCCCGACGACCTCGGCGTACCCGATTGCCTCCTCGTCCGCCCAACGGTCATGATCATCTTCGACGCCGTCAAAGACGAAATGACCATCGTGACACCGGTCCGCCCAGTGCCCGGCCTCACAGCGCAGGCTGCCTACAACGCGGCATGCACCCGACTGACCGCCGTCGTCTCAGCCCTCGACACGCCGCTGCCGCATGCCGCCAAAGCGTCCCTGCCCCATCTCGAAGCTCACGAACCGGTCTCAAACACCACGCCCGCGCAGTACCTGGAAATGGTCGCCAAGGCCAAGGACTACATTGCCGCCGGCGACATCTTCCAGGTCGTCCTGTCCCAGCGCTTTTCCGCCCCGTTCTCGCTCCCGCCATTCGCCCTCTACCGGGCCCTGCGCCGCACGAACCCCTCGCCGTTCCTGTTCCACCTCGACTTCGGAGCCTTTGCCCTTGTCGGATCCAGCCCCGAGATCCTCGTTCGGGTCCGCGAAGGCACCGTCACCATCCGCCCCATCGCCGGCACTGCGCGCCGTGGCAAGGATGAAGTCGAAGACAAAGCCCTCGCCCAAGCTCTGCTCGCCGACCCTAAAGAGCGCGCCGAACACCTCATGCTGCTCGACCTTGGCCGCAACGACGTCGGTCGCGTCGCAACGCCCGGCACGATATGCGTCACCGACCAGTTCGTGATCGAGCGCTACAGCCACGTCATGCACATCGTCTCCAACGTGGAAGGCCGCCTCGATCCGGCCCACGACCCCGTCGACGCCCTGATGGCGGGTTTCCCCGCCGGTACCGTCTCTGGCGCGCCCAAAGTGCGCGCCATGGAAGTCATTGACGAACTTGAACGCTCCAAACGCGGCCCCTACGCCGGCTGCGTGGGATACTTCTCAGCTGACGGCGAAATGGACACCGCCATCGTTTTGCGCACCGCCCTTGTCAAAGACGGCCAGATGCACATCCAAGCGGGCGCCGGTGTGGTGTACGATTCCGTCCCTGAAAACGAACAGCAGGAATGCATCAACAAAGCCAAAGCGTTAGTCCGCGCCGCCGAAGAAGCGGTCCGTTTTGCCACCGGATCGGCCCCCCGCAAATCGAACGGCGGCAACGGCGGAAAATTCGACTAATTGAGTCAATAAAGGTGAAACTTTTCCCTAGCAAAACGCAGTTCATTCGGGCATACCCAACCCTGTGCTGGGGGAATAACGGCTGTGTACTGGCCGTGCGGCACAAACAGGGTGTATCGCGTCATGTTTTATCTCTTAGTTGCCGTCATGAGTGTCGTAAGCCTGCTGATCATCGGCCACGCCTTTGACGAAGGCGAATGAGCCAAAAACCACCGATGCGTTTGACGTGAGATCTCCAAGCCCGCTTGACAGAACAAGAGCGCGGTCCAAAGTGCGCTCATGTTGACCCTGTCCCTATTGCGGCATGCCAAATCGAGTTGGGACATCGCCAACATCGATGACTTCGAGCGCCCGCTTGCCGATCGCGGCCTAAAGGCCGCCCCGCTTTTGGGCGCCTACCTCGCCGAAAACCATCTCCGGCCCGATCTGATTCTTTGCTCGGCTGCCGTTCGCACCCGCGCGACCCTCGACCTGGTCATGCCCTTTTTTGAACCCGCCCCGCCCGCGCTTGTCTACGAGGAAAACCTCTACCTCGCCTCCGCGTCCCAGCTCTTGAACCGCCTCCGCAACGTGTCCACGCGCTGGACCAAGGTTATGATGATCGGCCACAACCCCGGCTTCCACGACCTCGCGATGTCGCTGCCTCGCGATGGCAAACCGGAACTCACGGCAGCGCTGTCGCACAAGTTCCCGACGGCTGCCCTCGCCGTGATCACTTTCAATACGGCAAGCTGGACCAAGATAGCCCCCCGCACCGGCCACCTCACCCACTTCGTCACGCCGTCGACGCTTCAGAAGAGCCGCATATAGGGCTCACTCACCGGCCGCGCCAACCCACCCGTTCACTCCGGCAACGGAATGAACTCCTCCGCATCTCCCGGCACGGTATCGAACTTTCCCGTCCGCCATTCCGCCTTCGCCTGATCGATCCGCTCCTTCGACGACGATACGAAATTCCACCAGATATGGCGCGGCCCATCCATGCTGTCCCCGCCCAACATCATCAGCCTTGATTGAGTGAGTGCCAAAATCGAAATCCTGTCACCTGGCCTGAACACCAGCAACCGCCCCGCCTCGAACCGCTGCCCCGCAACATCGATCTCGCCGCTGGCGATGTAAACTGCCCGTTCCTCATGATCGGCATCGAAGGGCAAGATCGCACCAGGCGCGAGCACGGCTTCGGCGTACAAGCTCTCATGCGGGAACGCGACCGGAGACCGCTGCCCAAACAACGACCCCATGATGAGCTGCACCCGCTTGCCCTCCCCCACGAGGCGCGGCAACGCCTCACGGTCAAAGTGCGCAAACTCAGGCGCCGTCTCTTCGTGCGATTTGGGCAAGGCAACCCACGCCTGAATCCCAAACATATTCCGCGTGTTCAACTTCGCCTCGGGCGCCTCGCGCTCGGAATGAACGATCCCCCGCCCCGCCGTCATCAGGTTCACCTCGCCGGGCCGGATCGCCAGCGAATTCCCCAGACTGTCGCGATGAAACATCTCGCCCTGGAATAGATACGTGACGGTCGCGAGCCCGATATGAGGATGCGGCCGGACATCTATCCCCTTACCCGCTATAAACTCGACAGGCCCCATCTGATCGAAAAAAATGAACGGCCCCACCATCTGCTTGGCAGCCGCAGGCAGGGCCCGCCGCACCTCGAACCCGCCCAGATCCCGCGCCCGCGGTACGATCACCTGCTCGATCTGCGCACACGACTGCGCATCCCCGCAAATCGGATCCTTGTCCGGCTGCCAACTCATCACCGCCTCCTCAACTGCCCCGGACACTCTCAAACCCAAACTACCGTCATCGACGGCCAAACGAAGTAACTTTAGCTTGACCCAGCCGGTTCCCACCTATCCGATCCGGTTGACTTCGCCCCTGCCCAGCGTATCACCTTGCATGAAACCGGAACCCCAACAGGCAGCCGTTACCATGCTCCTCCTCATCGATAACTATGACAGCTTCACATACAATCTCGTCCACTACATCGGCGAGCTGGGAGTGGCGTGCGAGGTGCACCGCAACGACAAGCTGACGACCGCGCAAGCCATCGCACTGAAGCCCAAGGCCATCGTCCTGTCGCCCGGCCCCTGCACGCCCAACGAAGCCGGTATTTGCCTCGATCTCATCAAACAGGCCGGGTCCACGATCCCGCTGCTCGGCGTATGCCTGGGCCACCAAGCCATCGGCCAGACCTACGGCGGCAAGGTCATCCGTGCGCCAACCCCCATGCACGGCAAGCTCTCGACCATCACCCACCACGACACCCGCGGCGTCTTCAAAGGCCTGCCCACGTCGTTCCAGGTCACCCGCTATCATTCTCTGATCGTCGAACGCAAATCGCTGCCCGATTGCCTAGAAATCACCGCTGAGACATCCGACGGCCTCATCATGGGCCTCGCCCACAAGACCCACCCCGTCCACGGCGTACAATTCCACCCCGAGAGCATCGCGTCCGAGCAGGGCCACGCCCTATTGGCGAACTTCCTCACGCTCGCTGGCTTCTCGCCAAAGCGCATGCCCGCTCCGGCCCGCAACCGCGCTGTAGCGTGAGACAATCCCCAGCCACATGACCCAATCCGCCATCAAGGACATCCTGCGCCAACTTGCTCAAGGCACCCCGCTCGACGCCGTGGCCTTCCGCGATGCCCTCGCCCTGCTCTCGACACCGGATGCAACGCCACCCCAGCAGGCAGCCTTCCTCGCCCTGTTGCGCGGACGCGGTGAAACCGTCGCCGAGATCACGGGTGCCGCCACCCTCCTGCGCGAAACCATGCTGAGGGTCGAAGCCCCGGCGGACGCCATCGACATCGTCGGCACCGGCGGAGACGGCCACGGCACTTTTAACGTCTCGACCTGCGCCGCCCTCGTCGCCGCCGGTTGCGGCCTCAAGGTCGCCAAACATGGCAACCGCGCCGTCTCGTCCAAATCCGGCGCTTCCGACGTTCTGGCAGCCCTCGGCGTCAAACTCGACAGCCCCCGCGAAATCGTCTCGCAAGCCATCCATGAGGCGGGCGTGGGCTTCCTCTGGGCACCGCTCTACCACCCGCTCATGAAGACCTGGGCCCCCATCCGCGCCGACATCGGCTTCCGCTCAATCTTCAACTTGCTCGGCCCGATCTGTAATCCCGCGGGCGTCACCCGTCAGATCGTCGGCGTTTTCGACCAAGTGTGGGTCTCGCCCATCGCGCATACGCTGAAAAACCTCGGCTCCAAACGCGCCTGGGTCGTGCATGGCTCGGACGGCCTCGACGAACTGACCACCACCGGCGTCACCTACGTTGCCGAACTCAAAGATGGCCAGGTCCGCGCCCGCAACATTACCCCGGAAGACGCAGGCATTCCCCGCGCCAAGCTCTCCGGCCTCGCAGGCGGTGACGCAACGGCAAACGCAGCAGCTCTGCGCGACGTACTCGCCGGTAAACCCGGCCCCTACCGCGACATCGTACTACTCAACACCGCCGCCGCCCTCATCGTCGCCGAACAAGTCGAAACTCTGCCCGACGGCGTTGCCATGGCCGCCCGCGCCATCGATACCGGCACCGCCCAGCGCGCGCTCGACACCCTGATCAAGATCACCAACACTTAAATCCCAAGAAAAGGGAGGGCTTGGGAGGTTCTCCTCCCAAGCGGGT
>JANLYB010000083.1:0-4941 GCA_031365425.1 Hyphomicrobiaceae bacterium | reverse complement strand
GCGCTCGACGACGCACAAGCTCAAGGTATTTTGGGTTCTTTTCGATGTTTAGATACAGTGGGTCGCTCATCATCGTCCTCCCGTGCCGCCATTTATTGAGCAGCTTTTTGCGCTGATAAAGATCCCGCGAGGGCTTCAGCTTGGCCAATAATTATGCAAGTATAGACGCTTCTTTGATCAGCTCCAGTGGCTAATAGAGAAATTTGTTGCCGACTTTCGATCTACGTACAAGGGATCGCGGCTTCATTTTGACAGCTTCTGGCTCGCCTAACGCCGTTACGCTGCTAGTTCGATTGAAGATAAGAAGAAGGCCTGCCGAACCGCCCTCAAGTTTATAAAGTGAGGAAATTTTTGATGCGCCTTGACGCTATAGCCGTTGGCAATGACCCGCCCCGAGACATGAACGTCGTGATTGAAGTCCCCGTTGGCGGCGACCCCATAAAATACGAGATGGACAAGGCCTCTGGCGCGCTGTTCGTCGATCGGTTTCTCTATACCGCTATGCGCTACCCCGGAAATTATGGATTTGTTCCCCATACACTATCTGCCGACGGTGATCCCATCGACGTCCTCGTTTGTAGCACTCGGGCCATTGCGCCGGGCGCCGTCATTAACTGCCGTGCAGTTGGCGTGTTGTTTATGGATGATGACGGTGGGGGTGACGAAAAGTTGCTGGCTGTTCCGAGTTCAAAATTAACCCGGCGCTATGACGGGATCACCACCACGAGTGATCTGCCCCAAATCACTTTAGACCAGATCGAGCACTTTTTTGCCCACTACAAGGATTTGGAGCCGGGCAAGTGGGTTAAGATCAAAGGTTGGGGCGATGTAAAAGATGCCGAACGCCTGCTTCTCGAGGCCATCGACCGCGCTAAAATTCACGCTTCTAAGAAGTAGAGAATCAAAGTGGAGCCGACTGAGAAGGGCCCGCGCCGGGCTTATCGACGGCCCGCGCACTGGCAAAAGTCGCCCGAGCCCAAACCCCGGCAGTCCGAGATGGGTGCCGCAGGAGGCGAACCTCATACACGATCAGATGAATCCGATCGAAAGTTCGGCTCCTCTTTAATTGTCGCGATGGATGGACAATTCGCGCGTCTCGAGCCTGTTGAACAGCAGTGCTGCCCAGGTGCAGACAACGCCCGAGAGGACATAGACGCTGACCCAGGCTAATCCAAGCCGGCTCGCCAGAAGGAGCGCCACGAGAGGTGCGAAGCCGGCGCCGATCAACCAGGACAGATCCGAGGTCAACGCTGCGCCGGTGTAACGGTAGCGGCTAGTGAAGTTTGATGTGACTGACCCTGCTGCCTGCCCAAACGACAACCCGAGCAGGGCAAAGCCGATAATGACAAACTGATCCTGTCCTCTAGGCGTGGCGAAGAAATACGGAATCATCAGGCTGAAGATTGCGATAAGCCCTGCGCACACCGCAACAAGTGGGCGCCGGCCGACCCAGTCGGCGAGCAGGCCGGAAACGACGACCCCTACGACACCGGCGCCGGCACCAATACATTGCACCAGCAGGAAATCTCCTGGCGAACGGTCGGTAAACAGATTGACCCAACTCAACGGGAAGATCGTGACGATGTGGAACAGGGCGAACGTGGCCAGCGGCACAAAGGCGCCGATCACTACATAGCGACCTTGCGCCGTCAGCAGTTCCGCCACGTTCGTCGGTTCCAGTTCGCGATGGTGCAGGAGGTAGGAGTACTCATTCGTCGTGATCAACCGCAGTCTCGTGAACAAGGCGACGACATTGATCATGAACGCGACATAGAAGGGGAAGCGCCAGCCCCAGTCGAGAAAATCTTCCGCAGACAAATTGACATAGAAATAAGCAAACAGGCCGCTGGCGAGCATGAACCCGAGCGGCGCGCCGAGTTGGGGTATCATGGCATACCAGCCGCGCTGCTCGCGTGGCGCCGTCAGCGACAATAGCGAGGCGAGGCCATCCCACGCGCCCCCGAGCGCGAAGCCTTGCCCGAACCGAAAAATCGCCAAGAACGCAATCGAGGCCCAACCGATCTGATTATAACCGGGGAGAAAGCTGATTGCCGCCGTCGAACCGCCCAGCAAGAATAGGGCGATTGTGAGTTTGACAGCCCGGCCATGCCGACTATCAATCTCCATGAATACCATTGTTCCGATCGGTCGAGCAATAAAAGCAAGTGCAAACACGATAAACGAAAGCAGATCGCCGGTCAGTGGATCGACAAACGGGAAAAACACCCGGGGAAATACAAGGGCCGACCCGATACCATAGACGAAGAAATCGAAGAATTCGGCCATTCGCCCAATGATGACTCCCAAAGCGATCTCGCCCGGGTCGACCACATGATCCGCATTGATTTGTCGGGCGTCGTGCTCGAGCTGTGTCGAATTCGGTACGTTTTCACTGACGCTCATTGGATTGCACTCCAGAGCTCACCAAGAGCCGATGACGTGAGACCCATACTTACTATGTACTTGCGTTAGCCGTCAAACCTATCAAAGTATAAGGCGGGCGCTATCCGCTCTCAGAATACCGTTAGAAGTCCCAGGGGCTCGTGCAACTCGCGAGCTGATCCAATGGAGCGCTGTTGTGCTTCCTACAGAATCGCAGCCTCAAGGTCACTTCGCTCAGGCTTCCGACCGGCAGCCGAACGCGCGTTTTGGTGCAATCGACCGTCGTGCAATTCCGATCTGTCGTACTGTCGTGGCGCTCGTGATGCCGATGCTGCTCGCGGCCTGCAGTACGGTCGTTATGGCACCGTCCGGCGATGTGGCCCTGCAGCAAAGAAACCTGATCGTCACGTCAACGGCTTTGATGCTTCTGATTTGCGTGCCGGTCATCGTGTTCACGTTCATTTTCGCATGGCACTATCGCGCGTCCAACACGAGCGCCAAGTACGATCCGGATTGGCACCATTCGACCCAATTGGAGGTTCTCGTCTGGGCCGCGCCGCTCGCGATCATCATCGCGCTCGGTGCCGTCACCTGGCTTAGTACGCACACCCTCGACCCGTATCGAAAACTGACGCGCCTCGATGCGTCACGTCCACTGCTTGCGGGCGTTAAGCCGCTGAAGGTTCAGGTCGTCGCGCTGGATTGGAAATGGCTGTTCATCTATCCGGACCTGCAGATCGCGACGGTCAACGAACTCGCCGCGCCCGTCGATGTACCGATCGAGTTCAAGCTCACGTCAGCGACCGTGATGAATTCGTTCTCGATCCCCGCGCTAGCCGGCCAGATCTACACGATGGCCGGGATGCAGACGACGCTGCATGCGGTCATCAACAAGACGGGCGTTTACGAGGGTTTGTCTGCCCACTACAGCGGCAACGGCTTTACGCGCATGAATTTCAAATTCCATGGGCTGACCGAGCAGGCCTTCGGCGCGTGGGTGGCGAAAGCCAAGGGCAGCGGGCCCGCTCTCGACCGGGCGACCTATATCGGTCTCGAGCGCCCGAGCATCCAGCATCCGATCACAGTTTTTTCGTCGGTCGAACCTGGTCTTTTCGACGTGATCGTCAATCTGTGCGTCACGCCGGGCAAGCTCTGCCTGTCGGAGATGATGCACGCGAAGCACGATGGTGGCCACGCACACGACGCGGGTGCTGCGCATGCGCACGAGCCGCGCGCGCGGCTCGATTACGACAGGTCGCGGTCTCTCGACCACGCAAGGGCACCGCAAGCAAAGTCCACGAAAATTCAGATCGCACCACCACAGCTGAACGCTGGACCGGTCGATTGACCTGCTACCGATACCAGAGGCGATGATCGACGAAACGGAATTGTCCATGTTTTCTCAGTATGATCTGCAGCAATTGATCTTTGGCCGGCTGACGCTCGATGATTTTCCGCTCCACGAGCCGATCCTGCTTGTCACCTTTCTCCTGGTGGCTGTCGTCGGCGGCGCGGTCTTCGGTGCCGTTACCTATTACGGGCAGTGGGGCTACTTGTGGCGCGAATGGTTGACCAGCATCGACCACAAGAAAATCGGCATCATGTACGTCATTCTGGCGATCACGATGCTGCTGCGCGGATTCGCTGACGCCATCATGATGCTGGTCCAAAAGGCCATAGCGTTCGGGCCCAACGAGGGCTATCTGCCGCCACATCACTTCGATCAGATTTTCACGGCCCACGGCGTCATCATGATTTTCTTTTTCGCCATGCCGCTCGTCACCGGCCTCATGAACTTCGTGATGCCGCTGCAGATCGGCGCACGCGACGTCGCATTCCCCTTCCTTAACAATTTCAGCTTCTGGATGACGGCGGGCGGCGCGATTCTCGTCATGTTGTCTCTGTTCATCGGTGAATTCGCGCGCACGGGTTGGCTCGCCTATCCGCCGCTTTCGGGGGCGGCCTACAGTCCGGGCGTCGGCGTCGATTACTACATTTGGGGTCTTCAGGTCGCCGGAGTGGGCACGACGCTTTCAGGTATCAATCTAATCGCGACCATCGTGAAGATGCGCGCGCCCGGCATGTCGATGATGAAGATGCCTGTTTTCACCTGGACGACGCTGTGCACGAACATCCTCATCGTCGCCGCCTTCCCCGTTTTGACCGCGACGCTCGTGCTGCTATCGCTCGACCGCTATGTCGGGACGCATTTCTTCACGAATGATCTCGGCGGCAATCCGATGATGTACATCAACCTCATCTGGATCTGGGGCCACCCCGAAGTCTACATCCTGATCCTTCCTGCTTTCGGTATCTTCTCGGAGGTCGTTTCGACGTTCTGCGGCAAGCGACTGTTCGGCTATACCTCGATGGTCTACGCGACGGTCGTCATCACAATCTTGTCGTATCTCGTCTGGTTGCACCACTTCTTCACTATGGGATCGGGCGCCAGCGTCAATGCCTTCTTCGGCATCACGACGATGATCATCTCGATCCCGACGGGCGCGAAGATCTTCAACTGGTTGTTCACCATGTATCGCGGCCGCGTCCGGTTCGAAC
>JANLYB010000065.1:0-1559 GCA_031365425.1 Hyphomicrobiaceae bacterium | reverse complement strand
AACACCCGGAAGCCTGCCAAGAGCAGCAGATCATAGCGGCACCGACATTGATCAAAGTACTCCCTCATCCGTTACGTCGCATTATAGGCGATTTGTCCAACACAGATAAAGTTTTGGTAGGGCTCGATCTACGCACCCGCTCCGATGCGACAGAGACCAAGCGTGGCTGAGAGCCCCGATCCGGACAACCACAGCGAAGAGCGGTACTCCGAACTTGAGGAGCTCCGCGGTCGCCTTCGCGAAGCGGAGGATGCACTTGACGTCATCCGGGGTGGCGGCGTCGATGCAGTCGTCGTAGGTGGCCCCCTTGGGCAGCAAATATACACCATTACAAATGCGGACCGTCCGTACCGGCTGCTCATCGAACAAATGAAGGAAGGCGCCGTCACGCTTTCGCAGGATGGGCTGATCGTTTATTGCAATGAGGCGTTCGCGTTGCTGCTGGACAAAAGCGCAGGGGCGATCAGCGGCACTACTTTCCAGCGGTTGGTCATTCCGGCGGACAATCCGGTTTTCGAGGCTCTGCTGAGCAGTAAAACCGGCGGCCGGGCCATCATTGCTTTGCTCACACGCGATCAAAGCCATATTCCAGTGAATTTGTCGCTGTCTCCGCTCCCGGACAATCCGGACGCCCGGATTGTCTGCGGAGTGGTGACAGATCTGCGCCCGCTGCAACAGAGTGAGAAAGTTCTAGCAGAAGCGGGTGCCAAGCTTGCCGACCAAATCGCGGAACGCCAGGGAACTGAAGCACTGCTGCACCAGGCACAAAAAATGGAGGTCGTCGGGCAGCTGACTGGCGGCTTAGCGCACGACTTCAACAATCTTTTGATGATTATCAGTGGCAATCTGGATCTTATCCGTCGACGTGTTACCGACAATCGATTGGTCGAAAGACTAGATCAGGTGCTTTTGGCAGTTCGGCGAGGGGCAAAACTAACCCAACAACTTCTCGCTTTTTCTCGTATCCAGACCCTCACGCCCGAGTCTCTCTGCATTAACAATCTGCTGCCTGAGATTGAAATGCTGATTCGTCGCGCCGTAGGATCCGAGATCTCCGTTGACTTTGATCTCGTGGACGGATTGTGGTCCTGCCGCGTCGATCCGAACCAACTTGAATCGGCCATTTTAAACCTAGCGATCAATTCGCGAGACGCGATGCGCAATAGCGGAAGAGTGACGATTTCAACAGAAAACGTGTCGTTGGACGCTCGTGCGGCCGAAAAGCTTGGAGAAATAACACCCGGTAAATACGTCACGATAACCTTGAAGGACACAGGCAGCGGCATGCCTCCAGAGATTCTCTCTCGGGTTTTTGAACCGTTCTATACGACCAAAGAGGTCGGCAAGGGATCAGGACTAGGGCTAAGTCAAGTCTATGGCTTTGCCCGTCAGTCTGGAGGACATATCTCGATCCAAAGCGCCGTTGGAGAAGGAACGGCTGTACGCTTGTATCTGCCATGGACAGAGACAGCCAACGTCATTCAGCCCCAAATCGCGGAGGCACTCGAAGAGATACCACCGGGTCATACCAAGATTTTGATCGTCGAGGACGATAACGA
>JANLYB010000004.1:0-11129 GCA_031365425.1 Hyphomicrobiaceae bacterium | reverse complement strand
GCATCCTCGTGACGGAAGGCGTTCCAAGAACGAACATGCAACACAACAGAAACAAAAGCAAGCACATCTGACGTGTTTGGCCTGAATGGATCGCGTTAAACGCCAATGCTCTCACTGAGAAAGCTCAACGCGGCGACTCTACCCGGCTCGCGATCCGCCGCTTCCCGTTCGCACACCAGACCGCCCCCTGGCAAGTGGCGGAAACCACACGCCCCGCTCCGGCATCGCCCATTAAAACTTCGACATTGCAAAACCATTTCAGCCCAGCCGCGTTAACTCAAAGCGAGCAACCTTCAGGAGATGACCCGATGTCACGCTTCATCAAGTCTGCGCTGGTCCTAGGCGTGGCAGGCGCCCTTGTCCTATCCGTCTCCCCCGGTGCTGACGCGAAAACCTACCGCCATCATCTCCGTAACCAAAACGCGGAAGCCGACCACATCCGCGCCAAGTCGTACGATCCAGCCGGTAGTTACAAAGCCTATCCCGATTGGGCGCGCTACGCCCTGTCGCCAAAACGCTAGCCTCTGTCAGCAATCGAACTTGAACGACCCGAGTTCCTTGATGGTGACATCACACTTCCCATTGACCTTGCGCAGGTCGATATCATCGAAATTCAAATCGTCCAGACTGAATTTCTTCGACGCGACCACAGGCGGACGCTTCATAGCGGGCGCGGGCTCAGCCGGTACCACCTGACCTGGAACTTCAACCGGCGCAGCCTGCGGCACAGGCGCTGCCGCCGGCACGGGATCGGCGCTGACAGACAGTACCGGCTTTGCGACCGCCACCTGCTGGCCGCCTGACGCCACTGCCGGAGCAGGAGCAGGAACTGGGGCAGGCGCAGGGGCAGGGGCCGGAGCCACCACTTTCGCCTCCTCCTTCACATCGCACCGCTTGAGATCGGCCGGAGCGCGCGTCCACGTCATCGTCTCGCCGAACATCCGCATTCCGGCGTACCCAAACACCTTCAAGCGATCGCCACCCATCGGGGTAAGCTCGACATCATACTTGGTCTTGGCCTCAGGATCGTAAATCCAGCCCCCTTGCCATACGCCGCCGCTCGACGGCTTCGCATTCCCAATCACCTGCAGATTGCACGTTTCGTTGTTGGCCGCCGACTTGAGCCACACGACCGTGCCGCACAGCTTCCCGCCACAGTCGGATATCTCAACCGCCCCCTCTCCAGAATGATCGATCCACGTCCCCACAGGGCTAGTGCCGGCAAGTGCGACGCCACTGGACGCGGCCACAAACAGCCAAGACAGAACAATTGCGCGGCGCTGAGAGTTGAGCATGGTCAAAATCCTCCGTTCGATGATACGCTGGTCCATCAATGGACGCATTCCCTGCTTTGAGCTGTTCCCTCCGATACACCTTACGATACTTGCGCGGCCCCGCCGCGACACCATGCGACCCTTGGCGATCTTGAGGAGCACACACCATGACCACACGGCGCGAACACGATCTCTTGGGCGACCGCGAAGTTCCAGCCGGCGCCTACTACGGCGTCCACACCCTCCGCGCGGTCGAAAACTTCCAGCTCACCGGCGTCCAGATTTCCATCTATCCAGATCTGATCGCAGCCCTCGCCACCATCAAAATGGCGGCCGCCCGTTCCAACCAGGACCTGGGCCTTCTTGACGCCGGCAAAGCCACAGGCATCAGCGCCGCCTGCGAAGAAATCCGCGCCGGCAAGCTTCACAGTGAATTCGTCGTCGACGTCATCCAAGGCGGAGCCGGCACCTCGACCAACATGAACGCCAACGAGGTCATCGCCAACCGCGCACTCGAACTGATGGGCCAATCCAAGGGCGACTACGCGCACCTGCATCCCAACCAGCACGTCAACATGAGCCAGTCGACCAACGACGTCTACCCGACCGCGCTCAAAATCGCCGCCTACATCGGCATCCACCGCCTGATTGAAGCCATGGCAGCATTGCGCGGCGCTTTCGAAGCCAAAGCGGTCGAATTCAAAGACGTCCTCAAGATGGGCCGCACCCAGCTCCAGGACGCCGTCCCCATGACGCTCGGCCAGGAGTTCACCACCTACGCCGTCATGCTCGGCGAAGACGAAATGCGGCTGCGCGAGGCGGCTCTCCTAGTCTGCGAAATTAACATGGGCGCGACCGCCATCGGCACCGGCATCAACGCGCATCCCGACTACGCGGCCATCGTCTGCGGCCACTTGCGCGATCTGACCGGCATCCCGCTCGTCACCGCCTCCAACTTGATCGAGGCAACCCAAGACTGCGGCAGCTTCGTCCAGCTTTCCGGCGTCCTGAAACGCGTCGCCGTGAAATTATCCAAGGTATGTAATGACTTGCGCCTGCTTTCCTCTGGCCCGCGCGTCGGCCTAAACGAAATCAACCTGCCCCCGATGCAGGCCGGCTCGTCAATCATGCCAGGTAAGGTCAACCCGGTCATCCCCGAAGCCGTCAATCAGATCGCCTTTGAAGTCATCGGCAACGACATCACGGTAAGCTTTGCCGCCGAAGCTGGCCAGCTACAGCTCAATGCCTTCGAGCCGATCATCGCCCACTCGCTGTTCAAATCCGTGACCCATCTGCGCGCCGGTTGCGATATACTGCGTGAACGCTGCGTCACGGGCATTACCGCCAACGTGGAGCACCTCCGCCGGGGCGTCGAAAACTCCATCGGCATCGTTACGGCGCTGAACCCTACGATCGGCTACGCCAACGCCACCGCCATCGCCCAGGAAGCCCTCACCACCGGCCGCAGCGTCTACGACCTCGTCCTCGAACACAAACTCCTGACCAAAGCCGAATTGGATGACATCCTCCAACCGGCGACCCTCACCCAACCCCGCGCCTTCCAATACAAATAGTCTAAAATTGTCATCCCGTGCGCGGCGCAGCGTCCTTCACGGTGCCCAATCGCTTGCGATCCGGCGGCTCTTCGCCGCCGCAGCGAGCGACAAGCAAAAAGCAGACACGGGACCTAGGGGCCACACAAACAGCTTACTTCCCTGGCACCGCCTCGGACGGCACCACCTCATACCGTCCCGGCCCCGTGGCCGAAAACGACAGCAGCCCTGCAGCACGCCCCCCGGCATCCTGTCCCGCCACGACGATCTTGGCGGCGCCCTCGACCTCCGTATCCAGCGTGATCGACGCCGACGCAAGCTTCTGCTCGTTGAATTCCCGCAACGGCACGCTTGAAATGATCTGCAACGGTTCCGCCGGCGACCGGCTGCCGATCCACTGCAGATAGACCTCGGCCACCTCGACTGGCGTGTACGTCTGGATCGTTACCGTCCGGTACGATCCGCTCGCCCGGCCCTCGATCCAGGTCCCGCCCGAAACCACCTCTGACACCTCGACCGGCAATCGCGCAGCCAGCCCCATTCCCTCCGATTGGGCGTAAGCCGCAGAATTCAACATCAGTCCGCTAAAAATCACAAAACAAATAGCAACCAGCCAACGCATCTCGCACTCGCCACCAACAAAAGCCGTCAAATCGGGGGCCGCAACCGCAAGCAAACAGGCCGCCGCGGCCCCCAATCACCATATCACTCGTCGTGCAGCCACTTGGCAATCATCCCGCCCAGCACGCCACCGATGATTGGCGCAACGAAAAAAACCCAGACCTGCGACAAGGCAATGCTGCCTCCGAAAATCGCGGTCGCCAAACTGCGCGCAGGGTTAACCGAAGCATTGGAAACGGGGATCGCCATCAGATGGATCGCGCCGAGCGTCAAACCGATCGCAATCGGCGCAAATCCGGCCGGGGCCTTCTTGCTCGTCGCGCCCATAATAACGATCAGGAAAAACGCCGTCAGCACAACCTCGACGATGATCACCGAAAGAAGCGAAAATGTTCCCGCCGTATCAAAACCGTTTGAGGCAAAATTCCCCAGCTTAAGACTGACCGGACCGCCGCGCGCAACCAGCGCCGTCATGCCCGCAGCCGCAAACGCCCCCAGACACTGCGCGACGATATAGCCAACGATTTTTGATGAATCAAACCGCCCGCCGGCAACCAAGCCAAGCGTCACCGCCGGATTGAAATGGCCGCCCGAAATCGGCCCAAGCGCATAGGCGAGCGCCATAACCGTAAAGCCGACCGACAAGCAAACGCCAACATTTCCGGCATTCCCGTACGAAAACAGCGCGACAAAAATAATTGACGTAACGAGCATGAATGTGCCGATAAATTCGGCGGCCAGAGCCTTGGCGTTCATTGCGTTCTCCCCATTTCGAAGCCGTTGATGATCCGCATGCACCATTCGTAGTATTTACGTGCGGCGATGGGGACAAAAACACGATTCGTCCACACCAACTATCGGAGAACTGAACAACACTGTTGTGACTTGAAAAGCCTATTTCCCCGCCACGAGATACCCGATCCGATCGCCCGACACGCGCCGGACCTCATCGAGATAGGCCAGCGTATCGCGTGGATGCGGTGGATGCCCGGTGCGGGCAATCTCGGCCTGCTCGATCTCCTGCAGTTTCTCCAACAGCGGCTGCGCCGTCTTGTGCAGCATCGCGATGACCGCAATCGTCTTGCGGCTCATGTTGGGCGGCACCTTTGGCACCACATCGGCGATCATATCCTTCGCGTCTTCAGACAAATGCGCCGAAAGCCGGCCAAGCCATCCAATCAGGCGGATCGTGGCATCTTCTTCAAACTTATAATTGTGATCTTCCATGAACTCGAACAGCTTGGTTGCAATCATATCCTGATTGCGCAAACTCGGCGTGACGCGATAATCGGCCCATTCCGCCACCACATCAAAACGCGGATCAATCTCCAGATCGCCCGGCGCAAATGTTTCGACGGCCGAAACACCCACCCGGTCCAGAAAATCCCGGTTCTTCATATCGAGCCGCGTCGTATAAGCCGGCAGCGAAACATCGCCTTTGCTACCCATGAGAAAAGCCAGCCGCACCAGCTTCGAGCAATACAGAGTCTTATAACCTTCGAGCGCCATCGAAAAATCATACCAGATCCGGCGCATCCGCCGCTTGCTGACATGGCCGTGGATCGCATGAGCCGCGCGAGCCGCCAGCGCACTGTCGCGATGGCGCAACAGCACCGCCCGCCCCAGCCCATGATCGAGCGCCTTTTCCAATGGCGTGACAACCGAACCTGCCTCGATCAGCGCTTCGACCTTGTGCAAACCGCCATCCGCGTCCGCATAGACGATGCCCACATGGCTGAACTGGCTGTCGATGTCGCCGATACGCGCGATCGCCGCGCTGTTGTGCGCCTGCCCGCGCACCAGCAGAATGTCCCCTGCCTGGAACGGCAAATCCGCGCCCGTCTGATAAGCCGGATTGACCAGCACGTTGGCGTCTGCGCCGGTAAACCCGCGCCGCGGCTTCGAGCCCTCCGGCAACCGGTCATGTCCGGTATTGATTTCGCCTATCATATCGCAGGCGTACCGCGTGACCCGGAACACATCCCGCAACGCCTTCTGGACGTCGCGCGTCATGAACCCGCGCTTTTCCCAATCGGCAATCCGGTTGCGCAAGCCGAGCCGCAACTCGAACAAACTCTGCATAGCTTGGGTCGCCGTTTTGCGCTGCCCGGCGACATCGTAGCGCGTCAGATCAGCGAGAAAGAGACCCTTGTAGATCGTTGCCAGATTGGCTTTGAGCTGGGCCTCCGACACCACCGGCGCCTCAGCCAGCACCCGCATCTCCGCCACGTCGTCCGCCATCGTACGCATGGCACCATCACCACCCATGATCCCTCCAACCGGCAACATATCAAAAAATCCCGTTCGCCGATTGTAAAGGTATTTTACGACCGCTCAACGGCAACCATGAGGCATCCCAATGCAATCAATTTCGTGCGTTGTGCTCGAGCCAGGAACCCCCATGTCTACGCAGCGTTGAACTCTAAGCTGCCTCGAATAAAATTTGAAAGTTAGCCGCATGAGCACCACGAGTCGCGCCGAACGATACATCGATCCCAACGTGGAAGCGTCGGTGGCCCGTATCGAAGTCCTTTCCAAACTGATGGACAGCGCGTTCACCATCCCGGGCACGAACACGCGAATGGGCTTGGACGCCATTATCGGTCTCGTCCCCGTCGTCGGTGATCTACTTTCTCAAGCCGTATCGAGCTACATTATTTGGGAAGCGCGCAAACTTGGCGTATCCCACCTCACCATCGCACGCATGATCGGTAATTCTCTGCTTGATACTGCGGTGGGCAGCATCCCGTTCGCAGGCGACGCTTTCGACGTCTTCTTCCGTGCCAACATGAAAAATTTGGCGCTACTAAAAGCGCACCTAACCAAACACGGCCACGTAATACGCTCCGGCGCATCCGGCCCCATCATCGAAGGTCACGCCATCCGCGATTGAACAAGCGCCTGCGCCCCTCACTCCGCCGTAAGCGTATCCTTCGACGCGGGCACGAGATTGACGCTTTCCCCGCACCCGCAGGCGCTCTTCTGGTTCGGATTGTTAAATACGAACTGCGAGGCGAGCTTGTCGGTCTTGTAGTCCATCTCCGTCCCCAGCAGATACAGCACCGCCTGCGGGTCGATGATGACCCGCGCACCCTCGACCTCAATCACCTCGTCGAACTTATCGACCTTGTCGGCCCAGGTCATGGTGTACTCCATCCCCGCGCAGCCGCCCTTCTTCAGGCCAATCTTGAGCCCCGCAACAGCCTCGCCCTTGCTGGCCATCACAGCCTTCAGCCGCGCCACCGCCGCCGGCGTCAACGTCATAACCTGTGGCTTGGGACGGCGAGGTGTCTGGACGGTCATGCGATGCAGATCCTTGTCTATGCCGGCGCGGAGTGAAGGTCCGCGAGACGAGCAGAAAACCTAACAGATACTTGGCCCGTTCGCATTTCTGTTCAAGAGAGGTCGTTAAACCACCTCAAAACATATTCAACGCCAGCCGTGCCTCGTCCGACATCCGCCCCTGATGCCACGGCGGATCGAAAACAAGATTGACCTTCGTCTCGCGCACACCGGCGACGGTATTGACCGCATTCTGCACCCACCCCGGCATCTCGGCGGCCACCGGGCACCCCGGCGACGTCAGCGTCATCTCGACCCCCACGCTCCGGTCGTCCTCGATGTCGATCCGGTAAATCAACCCAAGTTCATAAATGTCGGAGGGAATTTCCGGGTCGTACACCGTCTTCAGCGCGGCGATGATATCCGCCGTCATCCGCTCGATTTCTTCCTCGGGAAGCGCTGACGCCTTCTCGACGACGGCACCATCCGCCGGCGCAACCTGAGTTGCGGCATCGTCAGCGACTGCAAGCGTCGCAGCCTCGGCATCCGCTAGAGTCTTCGTATCCATTTGCGTCTCTCCCACGAGGCTTCAAGGGCCCCAGGTCAACAATTCAGGTGAACAATTCATGCGCCCGCTTCAACCCATCGACCAGGGCATCCACTTCACCGCGCGTCGAATACATAGCAAACGATGCCCGGCACGTCGCCGATACACCAAGCCGCTCCATCAACGGCTGCGCACAGTGATGCCCCGCGCGCACCGCAATCCCGGACCGGTCGATAATGGTCGCAATATCATGGGGATGCAATCCATCGACGCTGAAAGCGATAATCGCCCCCTTAGCCCTAGCCGTCCCATGGATCTTCAACCAATTCAATTCACTAAGCCGCTCCTGCGCATAGTTCCCGATCGTAGTCTCATGCGCGGCGATCTTGTCACGCCCGACCTGCATCATGTAGGTCAGCGCAGCCCCTAGCCCAATGGCCTCGACAATGGCCGGCGTTCCCGCCTCGAACCGGTGCGGCGGCTGATTATAAGTGATCGCATCCACCGTCACTTTGTCGATCATCTCTCCGCCGCCCTCGTAAGGCGGCATCGCGTCAAGATGCCGCTTCTTGGCGTACAGCACGCCGATCCCGGTCGGCCCATACGTCTTGTGCCCGGTGAACACAAAGAAATCGCAGTCGAGATCCCGCACGTCGATGGGCATATGCGCCGCCGACTGACTGCCATCGACCAGCACCGGAATTCCCCGAGCATGAGCAATCTTTACGATCTCCTTGATCGGATTGATCGTCCCCAGCACGTTGGACATGTGCGTGATCGCCACGATCTTCGTGCGCGGCGTCAGCAGCCGTTCGAACTCATCAAGCAGCAGTTCGCCGTTGTCATCCATCGGCGTCCACTTGAGGACAGCCCCGCGCCGCTCGCGATGGTAGTGCCACGGCACGATATTCGCGTGATGCTCCATGATCGACAACACGATTTCGTCGCCCTCGCCGATCACCAGGCCGCCGAAGCTCTGCGCCACGAGATTAATCGCCGCCGTCGCATTCCGCGTAAACACGATCTCGTCCACGCTGCCCGCATTCAAGAACCGCCGCGTGACCTCGCGCGCGTCCTCGAACTTCGCCGTCGCCGTGTTGGACAGATAGTGCAACCCGCGATGAACGTTGGCATATTCGAAGCGATAGGTATGATCCATCGCCTCAAGCACCTGACGCGGCTTCTGCGCCGACGCTCCGTTGTCGAGATAAACCAGCGGCTTGCCATGCACCTGCCGGTACAGGATCGGAAAATCCGCCCGTATCCGCTCGACGTCATATCCAGCAGCAGAAGTGTCCATCGCCATACCGTGCTCTAACTTTCTTAAGTCCTCGGTCTAGGTCTGCGGCGTCACTTGTCCCCTCTCCCCCTGGGGAGAGGGTTAGGGTGAGGGGTACTTGAGTCGCAGGGCTGAGAAAGTGAAGGCACCCCTCATCTGCCCTTCGGGCATCTTCTCCTCAGGGGGAGAAGAAACCCAGCAGCCCGCACCACCTCAACCCGCAACTGCCAGCCATTCCCGCGCTGTCTGCGCCAGAGCAGCCCGCACGCCCTCGTGCTCAACCCTATCAATCGCTTCACCGATAAAGGATTCGACCAGCAACGCACGCGCCTGATCTTTCGGAATTCCGCGCGCCTGGCAATAAAACAACAGATCCTCGTCGATCTGCGCCGCCGTCGAGCCATGCCCGCACACGACATCGTCGGCATAGATCTCAAGCTCTGGCTTGCTGTCGAACTCCGCATCCGGCGACAGCATCATGACTTTCGCCATCTGCTTCCCGTCGGTCTTCTGCGCGTCCGGCCGCACGATGACCCTGCCCTGGAAAATCCCGCGCGCCCGGCCATCGAGCACACCGGTGAAAAACTCCCGGCTCTCGCAATGCGGCACCGCATGATCGACCGTCAGCGTCGTATCGATGTGATCGCCACCACGCCCCAGGAACGCGCCCGAAAGATCGAGCTTTGAACCCTCGCCGTCGAACCGCACCGCGATCTGATTGCGCGTCAGCGCTTGCCCGGACGTCAACGCAAACCCGCGATAATTGGCGTTGGCACCCATACCCACGACGAGGTTCGACAAATGCGTTGCCCGCCCGCCGTCGCTGGCAGCCTTCACATGCGTAACCTCTGCCCGGTCGCCAACGGCAACTTCGCTGAACGCATTCATATGCTGCTCGACTGCCGAACCCTGCAGTGTCAGAAACAACTCGACGATGACCGCCTTCGCCTCTGCACCCACCTTGATCTTGTGGCGTACCGTCGATGACTGCGCCTCCTTGCCGGCAGCCAGAGACACTAGCAGCAACGGCTTTTCGAGCTGTGTGCGCGCCGGAATATCAACCACCGCTCCGTCGGTCACAAACGCCGTATTCAACGCCGAGACAGCATCAAACGTCGTATCCGTCAGCGTATCGAAATGCTCGTTCAGCGGCACGACCCGGATCGCCTCCGCCCCGGTCAAATTCGACAGCGAGCGCCGGTAATGCCCGTTCACAAACACAATGCGCGGCGCATCAAGCTCCATATACGGCCCCATCGCCACGATGAGATCGCCCACCGTCAGCTTGGCCGTATCCGTCACCGACGGCGGAGGAGCGGGATCCTTCAACGCCGTCCGCAGATCGGTGTATTTCCACTCCTCGATCCGCCGGTGCGGCAAACCCAACTCGGCGAAAGCCGCAATTGCCCCGCGCCGTGTCCGTGCCACATCCGGCCCGCCCGGCAGCGCGGCAAGCGCACCTTGGAACTGCTCGACCAGCGCAAGCTCGGCCTTCGTCTTCATGACAGCAATCGTCATTTAGGCGGCCTTTCCTTCGAACGCGGCATAGCCGGTCTTTTCCAGCTCGCGCGCCAGATCCTTGCCGCCGCTTTTGACGATCACACCGTTCGCCAGCACATGCACCTTGTCCGGCACGATATAAACGAGCAGCCGCTGATAATGCGTGATGACCAGCATCGCCCGCTCCGGCGACCGCAACGCATTCACGCCATCCGCCACGATCCGCAGCGCGTCGATATCGAGCCCGCTATCGGTCTCGTCCAGCACGCACAACGTCGGCTCCAGCATCGCCATCTGCAAAATCTCAGACCGCTTCTTTTCGCCGCCCGAAAAACCCACGTTCACCGGCCGCTTGAGCATCTCGTAATCAATGCTGAGCTTCGCCGCTTTGTCGCGCACGATCTTCATGAACTCCGGAGTCGTGTACTCAGCCTGCCCGCGCTTCTTGCGCACGGCATTCGCTGCCGTCCGCAAGAACGTCAGCCCTGCCACACCAGGAATTTCCATCGGATATTGGAACGCCAGGAACACGCCCTTTGCGGCCCGCTCGTCCGGCTCCATCCCCAGAACGCTCTCGCCATTCCACAAGATGTCGCCGTCCGTGATCTCATAATCAGGCCGCCCCGCGAGCACGTACGCAAGCGTCGACTTACCCGCCCCATTAGGCCCCATGATCGCATGAACCTCGCCCTTGGGCACCACAAGGTTCAACCCCTTCAAGATGACCTTCTCATCATCCGTAATCTTCACATGCAAATTCTTAATTTCCAGCATTCACTCAATCCCTGTTTCTTCACTTGTAGGTTGGGTCAAGCGCCCTTGCGCGCGACCCAACACTTCACTTTTTCACTCGCAGGTTGGGTTAGCGCAGCGTAACCCAACGACTTATCCTCAAACTTTAGCCGGTCACTTTCGGTATAAGTCGCAATCAATTCGATCAGACCGACAATATTTGCATTGAATTCGTCCAACTGCTCCGCAGGTATCCAGTACTCTTCATGCTCTCGACCGCCAGCAACTTGCCGCTTAAATTGGTCGAGATACGATTTGCGAACCTGAAACCGCGTCACATA
>JANLYB010000375.1:0-2011 GCA_031365425.1 Hyphomicrobiaceae bacterium | reverse complement strand
CGCGCAAATAATATCCAATGGGAACCTTGAGCAACCATCCTCGCGCAAATTGGTACATGGGGTATCTCGCCAATACGGGCGATAAAATCGATGAGATTTTTCTCTGCGTCGCCATGACTACCGTTTTGTATACAGTGGAATTACGAATACGCGCGTGGTGTTCGGTCTGAACGCGCGGGCTTCTTGCCAATACTGAATCATTTGCTTCGGTCTCATGTCAGTGTCGCCTGTTTTAGGCTCGTACTCGCAATTGGTGCAAGCCCGGTGCTCCGCCAGCCGGCTGAACAGAACAAAGCGCCTACGGCTTCGAACGCCGCGCGTCGTAAACAAACGGCGTTGGCTCCCAAAATTTCTCGAGCTTGTTGATAGTGACCGCCTTGCGAGCAACAGCTTCACAATGGTCAGGCACGGCACCGGGATCATCATTGATGAGGCGCAACATCTCTATCATGCTGTGCCCCCACGCTCCTTCGACGGCTATATGCGGAAATCGATCCAACATTATATGCGCTAACGGTGTGATAAGGTCTCTAGCAGCATCAAGATTACCCATGTGAATGAAGCCAAGAGCGCGAGCCCAATCGACCCAACCACTGCATGCGCTATGACCATCAAGATAACCTAGAAATGCTCGTCCATTAGTCACATGGGCTGTCGTAGGTACGACAACCTCATGCATCAGCGCAATCAATTGCTGTGCCAAATCCGGATTCCGAAGATCCCACCCATAATTTGGGCCACCCGGCACAGGACACTCCATTCCCCAGGACAAATGTGCTCCACGGGGTCCCTCGAAAAGCGGGAACACGCCATGCAGAACTTGCATCCGACTGCTTGATGAAAACGACCCATTAAAAACGCATCCCCTTAGATAAAATCCAACTGGCTGACAAAAAAACCAACGCCGGGAATACCGCCACTCCGGGAATTGAGCTAGCAACGGCGCAAGAAGCGTTTTATACTCTCTCTCGCGTGTCATAGTCAGCGCTTTGTGTAAAGTGGAATGATATAAAGGCGAGTCGTGCCTCTTCTAAAATCAAGAGCTTCTCGCCAGTATTGGATCATTTGCTTGGGGCGCATATCCGTATCGCCAGTCTTTGGATCATAAATACAAACAACTCCCTTGCCAGCATCTTCCATCACATCAATCCGGGATGCTCCTCGTGGCAAAAAGTCATTATTCTCTTTAGAACCCATGAACAAGCCCTGTTCCGTCCATAAACCAGCTCCAATTCCGGGCCACGTTTTGATCTGACTATGGATCTCGTCGTGAATCAATCTTCCAAGCTCCCGCGCCGACGTCCCAGGATTCGCCGCCCGAACAGTGGCGTCAGCCTCGACCGCCAACTGATGCACTGCACTAAATCTGGGGCAGGACTGGTCTACATTGGCAATGTCGAGGCGGCCGATCAATGGTTTTTCGTCGCCGCTTGACCAGGACAGGCCGCGCATGGTTGGCGGCTGGAGTTCGAGGACCGGTGCTTCGCCAGCCCCTGCCTGAGCGTGGGGTGCCGTCCAATCGATGACGCTGCCTTGCGGGGCGTAGAGCGATCCAGGACGCACGCCATCGGCAAAGATCGATGCCGAAGGAACATCTGAGGGCGCGACCGGTGAGGGCTGCAACGCCACTGACACGCCGCGACCTTCGAGAGACCCGAGAGCATCGAACCGTGTGCCGCCTATGGCGCTCTTGAGCTGGTCGCCGTCGACCAGTAAGGTGCCCGCTGCTCCCGGTTTCAACGCTACGCCGGGGAGCGGACTCCAGGTTTCACCCGTGATGATATCGAGCGGGCTGGGATCGATCCGGGATTCCACGATCGGCGGTTCGCCGTTGTCGCGGAATGTCAGGCGCAGGTCGTCTGACAACGGCTGGTAGCTGTCGCCGCCTGCGGGTGACGAGAGTGCCGTCATGCCGACGATGAACGTGCCAGCGCCTGCGGCCCCGCCTGAGCCAATAATTCGAACGGTGTTATTGGTCAGGGGCTTGAGGATGTCACCTTCGGCTGGCTGG
>JANLYB010000322.1:0-2407 GCA_031365425.1 Hyphomicrobiaceae bacterium | reverse complement strand
TGGGGCGGGGATAAGTTTCTTTGGCGCTTACTGACTTTTAGAACTATTTACGCGGCGGCACATGACGAACCGCCATTCGGCGCGTCAATCATAGTAGGCGGGCGACATCTTCTGGCTGTCGCGCTGCGCCTTGTCATGATTGATCCAGAGCTGCGCATTTTCCTTCGCCATGATGTCGGCTATGCGCTGCATCGAGGCCGCCGTCTTGTCCTTGTCGACATTCATGGACGGTACGCCTCGATTATCCCAATTGGACTTGAAGTGAACAGCGTCGCCCGAGAGCAGAACCGCGCCGGTCTTCGCCAGCTTGACCAATAGAGATTGATGTCCGGGCGTGTGGCCGGGGGTCGAGATGATCAAGACGCTTCCGTCGCCGAACACGTCCTTGTCACCTTCAAGCTTTGTCACCGGATGCTCGGGCTTGAAGCGCCCGACGCCGAGTGGATTGGGCCATTCGTATTCCACTTTCTGCACCAGCAGCATGGATTGTGGGAACATATTGATGTTGCCGATGTGGTCGGGGTGAGTATGGGAGACCGCGACGTATTTGATATCAGCGGGTTTGACCCCGAGTTGATCGAGCTGTGCGCCGAGCGTATTCGGTCGCTTCCAGTGGGTCGCGCCAGGATCCGCTGGTTTCTGGCCATCTGGCATAGCTGCGATCGCGTCGGTCACCCCGGTATCCCAAAGCAGCCAGCCTTCGGTATGCTTGATCAGGTAGCAACTGTCGGCAAAATCCATTGACTTACCGACGTTCACGCCTGGCGACCAGCGCGAAATGTCGCCGGCAACCCCTTCGCCGCAATTGAGGATGTAGATGCGCTCGATTCCGGGCTTGGCCTGGGCGTAGCTCGGTTGGCTGGAGAACACGCTCAGCGAAACAAGGCAGAACACCGCGGCGATGGACGAATTTCTTGTCATGGCGTTTGTCCCTCGAACGGACGTTCCCAAATTCACTCCGGAACTGTATGCACAATACCACGTCACGTTATGACCGTATTGGAAGTGGAAGACGTTCGGAAGAGGTGGCCCGTGCCCCCGGGACCTGATGTCGGCAGTTGGTCATAAGCCGAAAAATGGTGCCGGCTGATTTTGTCTTCTCCCCCTCCTGAAGCGGATGTCACCGCCCCCGCTTCACCGCCTGCACGGCATTCTCCAGCGCTTCCAGGAACCGGGAGCGGTCTCTGGCGGTGAAGGCTGGATTGAAGCCGCGGCTTTCGCCGGTTTCGCGCAGGTGGCTTTGCAGATCGCGCATCGCCAGCGCCATGCCGATGCTGCCGTTGTCGAAGGGTTTGCCGGTCGGGCCGATGGCTTTCGCGCCCGCCTTCAAGCAGCGCGAGGCGAGCGGGATGTCGGCTGTGATGGCGATGTCGCCGGGCTGGATGCGTTCGGCGATCCAATCGTCGGCGATGTCGGGCCCTTCGGTGACGACGACGCGGTGGACCAGCGGGCTTTCGGGCAGGCGCATCCAGCTATTGGAGACGTAGTGCGTCACGAGCTGGTGGCGCGTTGCGACCCGGAGCACTTCCTCCTTCACCGGACAGGCGTCTGCATCGACATAGAGTTCCATTCAGGGCTTACCGATCCAGCCGCACCGGGATGCCCGCTTCCGCCATGCACCGTTTCGCTTCGCCGATGGTGTAAGTGCCGAAGTGGAAGATGGAGGCAGCGAGCACGGCGCTGGCGTGGCCGTCGCGGACGCCTTCGACCAGATGATCCAGCGTGCCGACGCCGCCCGACGCGATGACGGGGATCGACACCGCATCGGCGATGGTACGGGTTAAGGCAATGTCGAAGCCGGATTTGGTGCATCCTTGTCCATCGAGGTCAGCAGGATTTCACCGGCGCCCAGGCTCGCAACTTCGCGGGCAAAATTGACGGCGTCGATGCCGGTCGGTTTGCGGCCGCCGTGGGTGAAGATTTCCCAGCGATCGGGGGCAACGGATTTGGCGTCGATGGCCACCACGACGCATTGCGCGCCGAACTTTTCCGCAGCTTCGCGGACGAACTCGCGACGGTTGACGGCGGCGGAGTTGATCGAGACCTTATCGGCCCCGGCTTCGAGCAACTTGCGAATATCCTCCACCACGCGGACGCCACCGCCAACGGTGAGCGGCATGAAACAACGCTCTGCCGTCTGCTCGACGATGTGGAAGATCGTGTCGCGGTTTTCATGGGTCGCCGTGATGTCGAGGAAGCAGAGTTCGTCAGCACCGGCAGCGGCATAGGCGGCGGCGGCCTCGACGGGAGCGCCTGCGTCGTTCAGATCGACGAAGTTGATCCCCTTCACGACGCGGCCGTCCTTCACGTCCAGGCAGGGAATGATGCGGGTTTTGAGCATGGACTTGAGTATCCCGGCGCAGCGTTCGCGTCCAGCTAGGCTTTCTTGCGAGCCAGCATATCCAGC
>JANLYB010000321.1:0-15594 GCA_031365425.1 Hyphomicrobiaceae bacterium | reverse complement strand
GCGTTCCCGCGCTGGTGGTGTTTTTGAACAAGGTCGACATGGTCGACGATCCGGAGCTGCTCGAGCTGGTCGAGCTCGAGGTTCGCGAGCTTCTGTCGAAGTACGAGTTCCCGGGCGATGACATTCCGATCACCAAGGGCTCGGCCCTGATGGCGCTTGAGAACAAGCAGCCGGAGATCGGCCATGACGCCATCCTGGCCTTGATGAAGACGGTCGACGACTACATCCCGCAGCCGGAGCGTCCGATCGACCGTCCCTTCCTGATGCCGGTGGAAGACGTGTTCTCGATCTCGGGCCGCGGTACGGTCGTCACCGGCCGTGTCGAACGCGGCATCGTGAAGGTCGGCGAAGAAGTTGAAATCGTCGGCATCCGCGACACCATCAAGTCGACGGTGACGGGCGTTGAAATGTTCCGCAAGCTGCTCGACGAAGGCCGTGCGGGTGATAACATCGGTGCCCTGTTGCGCGGTATCGAGCGCGAAGGCGTCGAGCGCGGGCAGATCCTCTGCAAGCCCGGCTCTGTGAAGCCGCATAAGAAGTTTAAGGCTGAAGCCTACATCTTGACGAAGGAAGAAGGCGGCCGTCATACGCCGTTCTTCAACAACTATCGTCCGCAGTTCTACTTCCGCACGACCGACGTGACGGGCGTCGTCACTCTTCCGGCTGGTACGGAAATGGTGATGCCGGGCGACAACGTGACGGTTGATGTCGAACTGATCACGCCGATCGCCATGGAAGAGAAGCTCCGCTTCGCTATCCGTGAAGGCGGCCGCACCGTCGGCGCTGGCGTCGTCGCGAGCATCACCGAATAAGCTGGCTGACTATCGGGCGCACGGGCAACCGTGCGCTCTTCATCTTCTAAGGGTATGAGAGCTATGAACGGCCAAAATATTCGCATCCGGCTTAAGGCATTCGATCATCGAATACTCGATGCTTCGACGCGGGAAATCGTGAATACAGCAAAGCGCACGGGCGCCGAAGTCAGGGGACCGATCCCCTTGCCGACGCGGATCGAACGCTTCTGCGTCAACCGTTCGCCTCACATCGACAAGAAGAGCCGCGAGCATTTCGAAATGCGCACGCACAAGCGGTTGCTCGATATCGTCGATCCCACACCGCAAACCGTTGACGCTTTGATGAAACTTGACCTCGCCGCCGGCGTGGACGTGGAAATCAAGCTTTAATCTATCGTATTGGCGGGTCCTCTGGCAGTCCTGGTAAGACAGGTTTGGCCACGACCCAAAAGAAGGGAAGGAATGCTAGGATGCGTTCCGGAGTTATCGCATTAAAGCTGGGCATGACCCGCATTTTCACCGAAGCGGGCGAGCATGTCCCCGTCACGGTGTTGAAGCTGGACAAGGTGCAGGTGCTGTCGCAACGCACGGTGGAGAAGCATGGCTATAGCGCTGTGCAGCTCGGAGCCGGTACGCGTAAGCCTTCGCGGGTTTCCAAGGCCGAGCGCCAGAATTTCGTCATCGCCGAGTCCGAGCCTAAACGCCAGGTCGTCGAATTCCGCGTCTCTCCCGACAATCTCATCGAGGTTGGCGCCGAGATCACGGCGGATCATTTCGCGACCGGCCAGTTGGTCGATGTCAGCGGCGTGACCCAGGGTAAGGGTTTCCAGGGCGCCATGAAGCGCTGGAACTTCTCTGGTCTTCGCGCAACGCACGGCGTGTCCGTCACGCATCGTGCGCATGGTTCGACTGGTCAGCGCCAGGACCCCGGTAAGGTGTTCAAGGGCAAGAAGATGGCCGGTCACATGGGTGACGATAAGGTCACGACGCAGAACCTCGTGGTTGTCAAAACCGACGTGGCGCGCGGCCTGATCATGGTTCGTGGCGCGGTGCCCGGTTCCAAGGGCAACTGGGTCATGGTGCGCGACGCGGTGAAGAAGCCGTTGCACAAAGATGCGCCTAAGCCGGCCGGGTTCAAGCCCAAGGCTGCTGTGGTTGCCGCGAAGGAGCAGGCGTAATGCAAACGCAAGTTACAACGCTCGACGCCGCTAGCGCCGGCACGATCGATCTTCAGGATGCCATCTTCGGCCTCGAGCCGCGCAAGGATATTCTGCAGCGTATGGTTCGTTATCAGCTGTTGAAGCGGATGGCGGGTACGCATCATGCGCAGGACCGCTCGGAAGTGCGCGTCACGGGCAAGAAGATGTACAAGCAGAAGGGCACCGGCCAGGCTCGCCACGGCGACAAGTCGGTTCCTCAGTGGCGCGGCGGTGGTAAGGCCCACGGTCCTAAGCCCCGCTCGCATGCTATCGATCTGCCCAAGAAGGTTCGTGCGCTCGCTCTGCGTCATGCCCTCTCGGCGAAGGTCAAGGCCGGCGAACTCGTCATCCTCGATGCGGCGATCAGCAACGAAGCCAAGACGGCGGCGTTGAAGGCTCAGTTTGCCAAGCTTGCTTGGACCAACGCGCTGATCATCGATGGCGCCGAGCTGCACGACGGGTTTGCCCGGGCTGCCCGCAACATTCCCAACATCGACGTTCTGCCGGTGCAGGGCATCAATGTTTACGACATTCTCCGCCGCAAGAAGCTGGTGTTGACCAAGGCGGCGATTGTCGCGCTCGAAGCGCGCTTTAGTAAGACTGGGCTGGAGGCGCTGTCCAAATGAAAATCTCCGCGTATGACGTTATTCTGTCGCCCGTGATCACTGAAAAGGCGACGATGTTGTCCGAGCACAACAAAGTCATCTTCAACGTTGCTCCCAAGGCAACGAAGACAGAGATCAAGTCAGCTGTCGAGCAGTTGTTCAAGGTCAAGGTCGATGCCGTGAACACGATCGTCCGCAAGGGCAAGATTAAAGTGTTCAAGGGGCGCAAGGCGCTGTTGTCCGATACGAAGCGGGCAATCGTGACGCTGGCCGAAGGGCATTCGATCGACGTGACGACCGGTCTGTAAGACTCGATTCTTGAGGATTGGGCTGCAAGCACTCTGGGCCGTAAGGCTAAGTAGCAGGACGAAACGAACATGGCACTGAAAACATATCGCCCGACGAGCCCAGGCATCCGTCACCTTGTGATGGTCGACCGCAGCATGCTGTTCAAAGGCGCGCCGGTCAAAATGCTCGTCGAGGGCAAGCGCAAGACGGGTGGCCGCAACGCCCTCGGCCGCATCACGACGCGCCACATCGGCGGCGGTCACAAGCAGTCGTATCGTATGGTGGACTTCCGCCGTGCGAAGCACGACATGACGGCGACGGTCGAACGGCTGGAATACGATCCCAACCGTACGGCGTTTATCGCGCTTATCAAATATACGGACGGTACGCTATCCTACATCCTGGCTCCGCAGCGTCTTGCTGTGGGCGACACGGTTGTTTCAGGCCAGAAGGTCGACGTGAAGCCGGGCAACGCAATGCCGCTCGGATCCATGCCCGTCGGCACGATCGTCCACAACGTGGAACTCAAGCCGGGCCGTGGCGGTCAGATGGCTCGTTCGGCTGGCGCTTTCGTCCAGCTTGTGGGACGCGACAGCGGCTGGGCCGTGGTGAAGCTGATGTCGGGCGAAACGCGCAAGGTCCAGGCGACCTGCATGGCGAGCATCGGCGCAGTTTCGAACCCTGACCATTCCAACCAGGTCATAGGTAAGGCTGGCCGTAATCGCTGGAAGGGCAATCGCCCGACGGTTCGTTCGATTGCAATGAACCCGGTCGACCATCCCAACGGCGGCCGTACCAAGGGTGGTAAGCACTGGGCGACGCCCTGGGGCAAGCCGACTAAGGGTTACAAGACGCGCAAGAACAAGTCGACAGACAAGTACATTATTCGCAGCCGCTCGAAGTAATCCGTTTCCCTTCGGGGTGGATATTCTAGAGCACAGGGTATAGCGGCAAATCTGCCGGCCATACACCAGCTAGAGGCGCAAGGAGACGACACGTGGCACGTTCGGTTTGGAAAGGTCCGTTTATCGACGGATACATACTGAAGAAGGCGGAAAAAGTCCGCTCTTCAGGACGTAACGAAGTGATCAAGATTTGGAGCCGCCGCTCCACGATCTTGCCCCAGTTCGTCGGGCTGACGTTTGGCGTGCACAACGGTCATAAGCACATACCGGTCAACGTGTCGGAAGACATGATCGGTCACAAGTTCGGTGAATTCTCTCCGACGCGCTCGTTCCCGGGCCATGGCGGCGACAAGAAATCGGTGAAACGATAATGGGCAAGCCAAAACATCCACGCGCCCTGGCTGATAACGAAGCCAAGGCTATTGCGACCAACATTCGCATTTCGCCGCAGAAGCTCAATCTCGTCGCTGAGATGATCCGCGGGAAGAAGGTCCAGGCGGCGATCGCCGACCTTGAGTTCTCGCGCAAGCGGGTTGCGGAACATGTGCGCAAGGTCGTGATCTCTGCGGTCGCGAACGCTGAAAACAATCACGGGCTTGATGTCGACGAACTCGTCGTCGCGGAAGCCTACGTCGGCAAGAATATGGTGCTGAAGCGGTTCCATGCTCGTGGCCGTGGTCGCGCCTCGTCGGTCATGCGCCCGTTCTCGCAGATCACCGTCGTCGTCCGTCAGGTCGAAGAGGTTGCCGTTCCCAAGAAGAAGCCGGGCAAGCGCGCCGTAGCAAACGCTGCTGCGAAAGAAGCTGCTGCCGCTAAGGAGGCCGTGTAACATGGGTCATAAGGTCAATCCGGTCGGGCTCCGGCTGGGCATCAACCGCACCTGGAATTCGCGCTGGTTTGCCGGCCGTCAGGAATACGGCCGCCTTCTCCATGAAGATATGGCGATCCGCGCTCACATCATGAAGCAGGCCCGTCCGGCTGCGATCTCTAAGGTCGTGATCGAACGTCCTCACAAGAAGTGCCGCGTTACCGTTTACACGGGGCGTCCCGGCATCTTGATCGGCAAGAAGGGCACCGACATCGAAAAGCTGCGCGGCGAACTTGCCCGGCTGACGGCGTCGGAAGTCCACTTGAACATCCTCGAAATCCGCAAGCCGGAAATCGATGCCACGCTCGTCGCCGACAGCATCGCGCAGCAGCTTGAGCGCCGTATCGCGTTCCGCCGCGCCATGAAGCGTTCGGTTCAGTCGGCTCTGCGTCTGGGCGCGGTTGGTATTCGTATCAACGTCGCCGGACGGTTGGGTGGCGCTGAAATTGCACGTACGGAATGGTATCGCGAAGGCCGCGTGCCGCTTCATACGCTGCGCGCGGACATCGATTTCGGTTACGGCAAAGCCACCACGGCTTACGGCATCATCGGCATTAAGGTCTGGATTTTCAAAGGCGAGATCATGGAACATGATCCGATGGCCTCTGAAAAGAAGGCTGCCGACATGCAAGAAGGTGGCGGCGGTGGCCGTCCGCGCCGCGAAGACGGCGGCGAGCGTCGCGACCGTGGCGGTCGCAACGATCGTGGCGGACGCGGAGCGCCCAGCGGCGGTGCTCCTGCCGGCGACAAGACCTAAAGCAGATACGAATTTAGAGCCTCAACAGCTCTCACCACCACAGGACCAGTGTTATGCTGCAACCTAAAAAGACAAAGTTTCGCAAGGCCTTCAAAGGCCGGATTCACGGCGTTGCCAAGGGCGGCACGACGCTGAATTTCGGTTCGCACGGTCTCAAGGCGATGGCGCCGGAGCGGGTCACCGCCCGGCAGATCGAAGCGGCCCGCCGCGCGATCACCCGTCACATGAAGCGTGCAGGCCGCGTTTGGATCCGTATTTTCCCGGATCTGCCGGTCACGAAGAAGCCAGCCGAAGTCCGAATGGGTTCGGGTAAGGGCTCGATCGAACTGTGGTGCGCCCGCGTTAAGCCCGGCAGGATCATGTTCGAGCTCAACGGTGTGTCGGATCAGATTGCTCGCGAAGCGCTGACGCTTGGCTCTGCCAAGCTCGGCATCAAGACACGGATTGTTACCCGCATCGGCTGAGCCTGGCGCTCAGATACGATACAGGTTTACGAATGGACAAGAGGACGGACACGATGGCTATAGCGGAATTTCGGGATTTGAGCCTCGATCAGCTCGATGACCAGCTTGCAAAGCTGAAGAAGGAGCAGTTCAATCTGCGCTTTCAGTCGGCGTCCGGCCAGAATGAGAACACATCGCGGGTGCGCCAGGTTCGCCGGGACATCGCTCGCGTGATGACGGTGGCCCGCCAAAAGCGCGCCGGTAGCAGCTCGAAGAGCGCTTGAGGAGAGACAGACTATGCCGAAGCGCATTTTGCAGGGCACCGTTGTATCGGACAAGAACGCCAAGACCATTGTGGTCGAGGTCGAACGCCGCTACACGCATCCTTTGCTGAAGAAGACGGTTCGCCGTTCGAAGAAGTACCACGCCCACGACGAAGCAAATGTCTTCAAGATCGGCGATCAGGTGCAGATCGAAGAGTGCGCGCCGATTTCACGGAATAAGCGGTGGGTTGCCCTGCCGAAGGCACCAGCCTAAAGGGCTGGGGCCTAAACGCCTAACGGCGTTAAATTGAGCGTCTGGAAAGCTCGGGGGTTATCCTCGAAAGCTCCAGGCAAACGGAAGTTCCGGCGGATCGCATGATCCCACCCGGAGGCAAGAGGACGACACGCGATGATCCAGATGGAGACGAACCTCGACGTCGCCGATAATTCGGGGGCTCGAAGCGTTCAGTGCATCAAGGTGCTCGGCGGTTCCAAACGTAAATATGCAACGATCGGCGATATCATCGTCGTAGCCGTGCAGGAAGCGATCCCCAAGGGCCGCGTTAAGAAGGGCCAGGTCATGAAGGCCGTGGTCGTTCGCGTCGCGAAGGGCGTGCGCCGTCCCGACGGTTCGCTGATCCGCTTCGACCGTAACGCTGCCGTGCTGATCAACGCCCAGGGCGAACCAGTCGGCACGCGTATTTTCGGACCTGTCACGCGCGAACTGCGCGCCAAGAACCACATGAAGATCGTCTCGCTCGCGCCGGAGGTGCTGTAATGGCCTCGCTCAAAATCAAAAAGGGTGATCACGTCATCGTCCTCACCGGCCGTGACAAGGGTAAGCATGGCGAAGTGATCGAGATGCTGCCGAAGGAAAACCGCGCGGTTGTGCGCGGCGTCAACGTCGTGCGCAAGCATGTGAAGACGACCGGCACCAAGCAGGGCGGCATCATTTCGAAAGAAGCGCCGATCCAGCTTTCCAACATCGCGCTCGAAGATCCCAAGGACGGCAAGCCGACCCGCGTCGGTTTCAAAATCCAGGCCGACGGCACGAAAGTGCGTTTTGCCAAGCGCTCGGGCGATTTGATTCCGGAGACGAAGTAAGCCATGGCTGACGATAAAGCAAAAGGTGGCGCCAAGGGCGGTGCTGCAGTTAAGAAGGCGAAGGCTCCCAAGGTTGCGAAGCCGGCAGCGGATGCTGCTCCGCGCAGCTTCGTGCGTCCGGAGGGCTATGTTCCCCGGGCCAAGGCGCATTATCTCAAGGTTGTGCGCGAAGAGCTGAAGAAGAAGTTCGGTTACTCGAACGTCATGCAGATCCCAAAGATCGAAAAGATCGTGCTCAACATGGGTGTGGGCGAGGCTGTCAATGATCGCAAGATCGTCGATAACGCCGCTGGCGATCTTGCGCTGATTTCGGGACAGAAGCCGGTGATCACTAAGGCGCGCAAGTCGGTCGCCGTGTTCAAGGTTCGCGAAGGCATGTCGATCGGTGCGAAGGTCACTTTGCGCGGGACGAACATGTATGAGTTCCTCGACCGGTTCGTGACCATCGCGCTGCCGCGCGTCAAGGACTTCCGCGGGTTGAACCCGAAGAGCTTCGATGGCCGCGGGAACTATGCCTGCGGTATCAAGGAGCACATCGTGTTCCCGGAAATCGATTACGACAAGGCCGCTGAGGCCGGAATGCTCGGGATGGACATCATCGTCTGCACCAGCGCCAAGACCGACGATGAAGCCCGCGAATTGCTGCGTGGTTTCAACTTCCCCTTCCGCACATAAGGACCTCGGGCACTGCTGCAACGCAGACGACCCCGAAAGGCCTTTTGGAGAACGATATGGCTAAGACCAGTTCTGTTGAAAAGAATAAGCGCCGCCGCAAGCTGACCGCTCAGTACGCCGACAAGCGGGCGAAACTGAAAGCGACGGCTGCCGACCTGAAGAAGCCTGCCGAGGAGCGCTTTGCCGCTCGCGTCAAGCTGGCTCAGCTACCGCGTAACGGTTCCAAGACCCGCATTCGCAATCGCTGCGAAGTGACGGGCCGCGCTCGCGGTTTTTATCGCAAGCTCAGAATGTGCCGTAACCAGTTGCGCGAATTGGCCAGCCAGGGGCTCATCCCCGGTATGGTCAAGGCAAGCTGGTAAGGAGGGCGACAAATGATTGTTAATGATCCCATCGGCGATATGCTCACGCGTATTCGCAACGCCCAGGAACGCCGCCGCCCGAAAGTGGTGACGCCGGCTTCCAACCTGCGCGCTCACGTTCTCGACGTGCTCACCGAAGAAGGCTATATTCGCAGTTATACGCGGGTTGAGCCCAAGGGTGGACATCCGCAGCTCGAAATCGAGCTGAAGTACTACAACGGTCAACCGGCGATCAAAGATATCCAGCGGGTTTCCAAGCCCGGCCGTCGCGTGTACGCGCCGGTGAAGGAATTGTCGCCCGTTGCAAACGGCCTCGGGGTGTCGATCGTTTCGACGCCGAAGGGTGTCATGTCGGACAGCCGCGCACGTGAAGAAAACGTGGGCGGTGAAGTCCTCTGCAACGTCTTCTAAAGTTTCGACCGGCTTTCGAGCTGGAAACGTGAAGGTATAACGCAATGTCGCGCATTGGCAAAAAACCGGTTCCTGTTCCCGCTGGCGTCACCGCCACGGTTTCGGGCCAGACCGTGAAAGTGAAAGGCCCCAAGGGGGAGCTTTCGTTCACGCTGCCGGAAAACTTGAAGATTGAAAAGACGGCGGATGGCATCGATGTCGATCCGCGCGATGACAGCAAGCAGGCGCGCGCCATGTGGGGTATGTCCCGCACGATGGTGGCAAACCTTGTCAAAGGCGTCACCGAGGGCTATTCGCAGATCCTTGAAATTCAGGGCGTGGGTTTCCGCGCCAACATGAAGGCCAAAGATCAGCTTCAGCTCCAGATTGGTTTCAGCCACGAGGTCGTGCATGCGATTCCGGCTGGTATCGACGTTAAAGTTTCGGGCGCGAAGCAGGAAATCATCACGGTTTCCGGCATCGATAAGCAGATGGTCGGACAGGTAGCGTCCGATATCCGCAGCTACCGTCCGCCGGAGCCCTACCAGGGCAAAGGCATCCGCTATCGTGGCGAATACATCTTCCGTAAGGAAGGCAAGAAGAAATAAGGACGGCCGTCATGCCTACGCACTTGTCGACATTCGAACGACGCCAGTTGCGCGTTCGCCGCACGCTGAAGGCCAACGCCACGGATCGTCCGCGGTTGTCGGTTTTCCGTTCGTCACAGCATATCTACGCGCAGATCATCGACGACGTTTCCGGCAAGACGCTGGTTGCGGCTTCGTCGCTGGAAAAGGACCTGCGTTCGGCCTTGAAGACGGGTGCCGACAAGGCAGCCGCGACAGCCGTCGGCAAACTGGTGGCGGAACGCGCTGTCAAGGCCGGCGTCGGCAAGGTCGTATTCGATCGCGGCGGCTATCTGTTCCACGGGCGCGTCAAGGCGCTTGCGGATGCAGCACGCGAAGCCGGCCTGAGCTTTTAAGAGACTTACGGGGATCGCTGCGCAGTTGGCGCGGGCCGATCTTTTGATTTGAAAGGACGACACTGTGGCACGTACTCCTGGTGGATCTGGTGGTGGTCGCGATCGCGGCGGCCGTGATGGTCGCGATAAGGTCGACAGCGAGTTTTCCGACAAGCTGGTCGGGATCAACCGCGTCGCAAAGGTGGTCAAGGGCGGTAAGCGCTTCGGCTTTGCCGCGCTGGTCGTCGTTGGCGATCTGAAGGGCCGCGTCGGGTTCGGTCACGGCAAGGCGCGCGAAGTGCCTGAGGCGATCCGCAAGGCGACGGAAGAAGCCAAGCGCTCGCTCGTGAAGGTTCCGCTGCGCGATGGCCGTACGCTGCATCATGACAGCGTCGGACGTCACGGCGCTGGCCGCGTCGTTGTTCGCTCGGCACCGGCTGGTACCGGCATCATCGCGGGCGGTGCCATGCGCGCCGTGTTCGAGATGGTCGGCATTCACGACATCGTTGCCAAGTCGCTCGGTTCTACCAACCCTTACAACGTCGTTCGTGCCACGTTCGACGCGCTCAAGGGTCAGGAAAATCCTCGCGGCGTTGCTGCCCGCCGTAGCAAGAAGGTGAGCGACATCGTTGCCCGCCGCCGGGACGGTTCGGCTGCGGTCGAAACCGGCAGCGACGCTTAAGACAAAACTCATTTAGAACCGCGGTGCTCAACGGCCCGCGGGTGCTAATCTAGATCCAGGTGATTCAAATGGCCGCGAAGAAGACCATCATTGTCGAGCAGTATGCGAGCGCCAACCGGCGTCCGGCGATTCAGACCCAGACGCTGATCGGGCTCGGGCTCAACAAGATTCGCCGCCAGCGCGAACTGGAAGATACGCCTTCCGTCCGCGGTATGATCAACCGGATCGCGCACCTGGTGCGGATCGTTTCGCCGAAATAATCGAACTTAGTTAGGAGCGCTGCGCCATGCGGCTCAATGAGATCAACGACAATCCCGGTTCGCGCAAATTCCGCGTCCGCATCGGCCGTGGTATCGGCTCGGGAATGGGCAAGATGGGTGGCCGCGGCGGCAAGGGCCAGACGGCGCGTTCGGGCGTCGCCATTGGCGGCTTCGAAGGCGGCCAGATGCCTCTGCATCGCCGTCTGCCCAAGCGCGGCTTTAACAAGTGGCGTCCCAAGCACTATAACGAGATCAACGTCGGGACGCTGCAGAACGCGATCGATGCTAAGATCCTCGACGGCAGCAAGGCCATCGACGTCAAGGCGCTGGTTGCGGCCGGCATCCTGCGCCGCGAACTCGATGGTCTGCGCGTGCTCGGCACGGGTGAACTGAAAGCTAAGATCTCTGTGACGGTGAACGGCGCATCGGCGTCGGCCAAGGCTGCGATCGAAAAGGCCGGCGGTTCGGTCAAGCTGATTGTGCCGAAGGTTCTCGCTGCCGACGTCGCCAAGCGCGCCAAGACCGCTGCCAAGAAGGCAAAGGCTGGCGGCAAGGGCGGCAAGGCAGAAGGCTGAGGCCTGCCAGCAGACGGGCGTGACCGTTCGCCGCTATCGGGTTTGCATTGATCAAGGCTTAGGTGTTCGCTGGTGTTCGCCTAGGACTTGAGATCGGGAGAGAGACGAATGGTTTCCGCTGCCGAGCAGCTTGCCAGCCAGATGAACCTCAGCGTGTTCTCTAAGGCTGAAGATTTGAAGAAGCGCATCTGGTTCACGCTGGGCGCGCTGCTTATCTACAGGCTCGGCACGTTCATTCCGATCCCCGGTATCAATCCGGATGCGTTCGCGGCCAACTTCAAGGTCAGCGCGAGCGGTATTCTGGGCATGTTCAATACATTCTCGGGCGGTGCCGTCGAGCGTATGGCGATTTTCGCGCTTAACATCATGCCGTACATCTCGGCGTCGATCATCATGCAGTTGATGACGTCGGTGATCCCCTCGCTCGAAACCCTCAAGAAGGAGGGCGAGTCGGGCCGGAAGCAGATCAATCAATACACCCGCTACCTGACCGTTGCGCTGGCCACGGCGCAGGCGTTCGGCATCGCTGTCAGCCTCGAAGGGCAGACAAGCCAAGTCGGGCCGGTGGTCATGGCGCCGGGTCCGTTCTTCGTGGCATCGACCGTCGTTACGCTTGTTGGCGGTACGATGTTCTTGATGTGGCTGGGTGAGCAAATCACGCAGCGCGGGATCGGTAACGGGACGTCGCTCATCATTTTCTCCGGCATCGTCGCCGGGTTGCCAATCACGATCGCAAACCTGTTTGAGGCCGCCCGCACGGGCGCGCTGCAGACGCCGCTGCTCCTGGCTTTGCTCGCTCTGATGGTGTTCGTGGTGGCCGCGATCGTGTTCATCGAGCGCGCTCAGCGCCGGTTGCGGATCGAGTATCCAAAGCGCCAGACGGGGCAGTTGCTGGCGAAGGGCGAAAGTTCGCACTTGCCGCTCAAGCTCAACTCTTCGGGCGTGATTCCCCCGATCTTTGCGTCGTCGCTACTGTTGCTGCCGGCTACAATTGCCCAATTTGCGAGCGGTAGCCAGGGCCAGGGCTGGGTTAATACGTATCTGCCGCCGGCGGTTGCGAACTGGGTCCCGGACTGGAGCACGATTGCTGCGGCACTTGGTCCCGGTCAGCTCTGGCATATGCTGATCTACGTGGGCCTAATCTTGTTCTTCGCGTTTTTCTATACGGCCGTGGTGTTCAACCCGGTCGAGACTGCCGACAATCTGCGCAAATACAATGGATTTCTGCCGGGCATCCGTCCGGGTCAGAAGACGGCCGAGTATATCGACTATGTGTTGACTCGTATTACGGTGGTCGGTGCGCTTTATCTCGCCGCGGTGTGCGTGTTGCCGGAAGTGCTGATCTCGCAGGCTGCAGTTCCGTTCTATTTCGGCGGTACATCGCTGCTGATCGCAGTCAGCGTTACGATGGATACTGTTTCGCAGATTCAGAGCCATCTGCTAGCTCATCAGTACCAAGGTTTGATAAAGAAATCGAAATTGCGCGGTTCTACAGCTCGCGGAGGCCGTCGTTGAACTTGATTCTTTTAGGTCCGCCAGGTGCGGGCAAGGGTACGCAGGCCGAAGCTCTGGTTGCAAAGCACGGGCTAGTCCAGCTTTCGACCGGCAGCATGCTGCGCGATGCCGTGAAGGCTGGGACCGACGTTGGCCGGCAGGCCGACGCGGTTATGAAATCGGGTGGGCTGGTGTCTGACGACATCGTGATCCGCATCATCGCCGACCGGATTGCAAAGCCGGACTGCGCCAACGGTTTCATTCTGGATGGATTTCCGCGCACGTTAGCGCAGGCGGCGGCTCTCGATAAGCTGTTGGCCGAACGCAAGATGAAGCTGGATGCGGTTGTCGAGCTCCGGGTGAACGACGACGCGCTGGTCGATCGGATTTCGGGGCGCTTTTCGTGCGCCAAATGCGGCGCGGGCTATCACGATACGCATAAACCCACCAAAGCTAAGGGCGTTTGCGATTCGTGCGGTTCGACAGAGTTTTCGCGCCGTTCCGACGACAACGCCGCGACGGTCCAGAAACGGTTGATGGCCTACTACCGGGAGACGGCACCGCTCATTGGCTACTACTTCGCCAAGGGCAGCTTGAAGACGGTCGACGGGATGGCCTCCATCGGCGACATCACGAAATCAATCGATGCCGTTCTTGGTAAGCGATCGAAAGCGTGACCGAGTATATCGTGACGATTGACGGGGCCGGTCTGCCGGGGTATCACACCGTCAAATCGACATGAAGCGCTGGCGGCTGGTTTGGTCCGGAATGGACCTTGCCGGAACGTCGGCTTCGCTGTTTTGACACTGGATGCGGGCGTGACGCCCGGATCTACGCTAATAGAGTTCTAGGAGACTGACGTGGCACGTATCGCAGGTGTGAATATCCCGACTGCAAAGCGCGTTGTTATTGCGCTTCAATACATTCATGGCATCGGCCAGAAATACGCGGGCGAGATCTGCCAGAAGGTCGGTATTCCTGCCGAGCGCCGCGTCAGCCAGTTGACGGACGCCGAGATCCTCCAGATCCGCGAAACCATCGACCGCGACTATATGGTCGAAGGCGACCTGCGCCGCGAAGTTTCGATGAACATCAAGCGTCTCATGGACCTTGGTTGCTATCGCGGTCTGCGTCACCGTAAGGGCCTACCCGTCCGCGGTCAGCGCACGCACACGAACGCCCGTACGCGCAAGGGTCCGGCCAAGGCAATCGCAGGCAAGAAGAAGGCTTCGTAAGCTTTTGTTTCTTCCGGGCGGCTGCTGGTCAGTTGCCCATCACAATTTTCAGACAGTCTGCCCCTTAGTGAAGCGGGGCTTTGGAGTGGGTAATGGCAAAAGAAGCTCAGGGCCGGAATAAAGTCCGCCGCCGCGAGAAAAAGAACATCACGTCGGGCGTTGCCCATGTGAATGCCTCGTTTAACAATACGATGATCACCATTACGGATGCGCAGGGTAATACCATCGCGTGGTCGTCGTCGGGCACGAAGGGCTTTAAGGGCTCGCGCAAGTCAACGCCGTATGCCGCTCAGGTCGCTGCCGAAGACGCCGGCAAGAAGGCCCAGGAACACGGCATGAAAGTGCTTGAAGTCGAAGTCACCGGTCCGGGTTCGGGCCGTGAGTCGGCGCTGCGCGCGTTGCAGGCCGTCGGCTTCCAGATCACCTCGATCCGCGACGTCACGCCGATCCCGCACAACGGTTGCCGGCCGCGCAAGCGCCGCCGCGTCTAAGGTTTTGCACACGTCAGCGTTGCCTGTGGGCGGATAGCCGGCAGGTGACGCTTTTTGATTCTAGAACGAGCGCGTCTTTCGCGCGGAAGGCCGTCCGCCCTCGCACCGAGGTCAGGGGCCTCCATATGAGCTGAGAAAAGGCGAGGCACCATGGTGAACGTCCTACAGAAGAATTGGCAAGATCTGATCAAGCCAGGCAAGCTCCAGGTTAGCCCTGGCCGTGACCGCAAGCGCGTCGCGACGCTGGTTGCCGAGCCGCTCGAGCGCGGCTTTGGCATGACGCTCGGCAATGCGCTGCGCCGCGTGCTGCTGTCGTCGCTGCAGGGCGGCGCCATCAAGACCGTGCAGATCACGGGCGTGCTGCATGAGTTTTCGTCCATCCCAGGCGTCCGGGAAGACGTGACGAACATCATTCTCAACGTTAAAGAAATCGCGCTGCGCCTTCACTCGGAAGGCATGAAGCGGATGGTCCTGAAGAAGGAAGGTCCCGGTCCGGTTCGCGCAGGCGACATCGAAACCGGTTCTGAAATCGAGGTTTTGAACCCCGATCATATCATCTGCAACCTGGACCAGGGCGCCTCCATTCGCATGGAGTTCACCGCCGATATGGGTAAAGGTTACGTTGCCGCCGACCGCAACCGTCCTGACGATGCGCCGATCGGTCTGATCCCGATCGACAGCTTGTACTCGCCGGTCAAGAAGGTGTCGTACAAGGTCGAGAACACCCGCGAAGGCCAGATCCTCGACTATGATAAGTTGACGATGACGGTCGAGACGGACGGGTCGGTCACGGCAGAGGATGCGGTGGCTTTGGCCGCCCGTATTCTGCAGGATCAGCTTGCTGTGTTCATCAACTTCGAAGAGCCCAAGAAGGCCGTCGAGGAAACTCGTCACCCCGAGCTTGCGTTCAACGCAGCGCTGCTCAAGAAGGTCGACGAGCTGGAACTGTCGGTCCGTTCGGCAAACTGCCTGAAGAACGACAACATCGTCTACATCGGCGACTTGATCCAGAAGACGGAAGCCGAAATGCTGCGGACGCCGAACTTCGGTCGCAAGTCGCTCAACGAAATCAAAGAAGTGCTGGCCACCATGGGCCTGCACCTCGGTATGGAAGTCACGAACTGGCCGCCGGACAACATCGAAGAGTTGGCCAAGCGGTTTGAAGATCAGTACTGAGGGCAGGTGGGCGGCTGCGCGTTTTGAACTCGGAGCCGCCCCTCACCCTAACCCTCTCCCCGTGCAG